>CALKYM010000114.1 GCA_938003525.1 uncultured Planctomycetales bacterium
CCACGACATCCGGGGGCTCACGCCCCCGGCTCGGGGGAAAGTCTTCGATGGAGCATGGTCTCCCGACCGTGCTCCTGAAACGGACACCACGATCCGGCGCGCCGCGCGTCGTCTGACGGCGATCGGCAAACCGGGCGGCTCGCTGGTGCCTCACCTTCGGGCTTGATACCAGCAGCGCCCAAACCCTGAAAACCCGAACCACCGCCGATCCGCCCCAGCGGCCGCGGCGCGCAAACTTTTTGGCTCGCGATTTCCGTCGAGTGCAGAACTGTCTCAGCGTACGCGCACACGCCACTCACTCCGCCTCGTTGCACTCCTGCACCAGTCGCAGCGACTCTTCGAAGTAGCGCTGCAGCATCATGAACCGTTGTTGATCGCCACCGCGGTCGGGATGCAGTCGTTTCACCTTGCGGCGGTAGGCCTCCTTGAGTTCTTCCTCGGTGCAGGGCAGCCGCAGTCCGAACGCCGCCAGGCACCGCGGCGTCTCGCGCTTGGCCCATTCGGGCAGTCCCAGTTCGCTAGGCGAAACGCGCACCAGCATCCGCTTCAGCGATCGCAGATAGGCCCGGTAGTCGGCCACCATGAAGAAGTAGCCCAGCGCCGGCACGGCGACCGTCAGCGCCAGGAAATAGACGATCGCCAGTTGCTCGGTCGGACCCGGCCAGGGCGGAAGTCCGTGTGGCGTGTCCATGCTCGCAGCATCCCAGTCCACGCACAACGCGGGTCAGGACTCAATCTTGTCGCACGCTGCCCGGGGCCACAACCGCCCGTCGCGGCGGACCGCAGCCAGCGGCCTCGAACGACCGTCGCTGTCGTACCTCGATTAGTCGGCGCAAGTCCTCCGGCATCTCCGGCGGTATCGAGACCACCAGAAACCCCCCGAAACGGAGCGAATTTCGCTTGAAACAGCCACCAGAGATGGGTAGCCTCGTAGTTCGTGCGGGGCGCAATGCGTCGACACCACGATGGTGGTGTTGCCGGGAGTCGCGGCGGGGGCTGCGACGCTAGGAGGAACGCTAGTGAGTCGGTCCAGACGTCTCTCGGCCACAAGTCCGCGCCTCGTTACGCGCACCAGATGTTTCCTATTTCTCGGCGCGGCCATCGGCATTCTCGCTCCCGCCCCTGCCTGGGCCATCATCATCACCAGCGGCAATGGGCAAGGTAACACGACGGCTCCGGCGAACGATCCCGGTTTCGCCAACATCGGCCGCAAGGTGCCCGGCCAGGGCAGCGGCACCTTCATTTACCTCGGCAATCGCAAGGTTCTCACCGCCGCGCACATCGGCGCTGCGGACGTTGTCTTCGGCGGCACGACCTACGCGGCCGTCGGCGGTTCGACCGTTCAACTGACCAACGCCGACAGCTCGCCGACCGATTTAGTCATCTTCGAGATCGCCACCGATCCTGGCTTGCCGGGCGTGAATATCAGTCAGTCGGCGCCGGCCGTCGGCGCTAACGTCGTGATGATCGGCGCCGGGCTCAGCCGCGATACGAATCAAACTTATTGGCAAGTCGACACCTCCACGCCGGGCAACTGGGTCTGGAACCCAGGCACGCAGGCGTCGCATAACGCCAGCGGATTCGCCTACAGCAGCTCATCGGCGGTCCGCTGGGGCACGAACTCCATCGCCAACAACAACTTTGACTTCACCGTTCCCGCCGGCTTTGTCGAAGGGCTGTTCACTCAGTTCATCGAAGGTGCATCGAGTGACGAGGCGCAGGCTGCCACTGGCGACTCTGGCGGCGCGATCTTCTACGAGAATCCCGGCACCAGCCAGTGGGAGCTGGCCGGATTGATGATCTCGACCGCCAGTCCGGCAACTTGGTCGAACGTGCCCGCCAATCACGGCATCTTTGGCCAGGTGACGCTCGCGGCCGATCTCTCGGCCTACCGCTCGCAAATCATCGCCGCCGTTCCGGAGCCCGCATCGTGGGCCTTGCTGCTCGCTGCAGCGCCCGGCATCTGGTGGCTCGCCCGTCGCCGCCGTTAGCTTGGTACAATCAACTGGCTGGGGACGGATGCCCATCCGCTTCGGTTGGGGCTCGCTCTTGTGCCTCAGTTTCACCTGCTTGAGGGTTGGATGATGCGCCCCTGCCGCGCGGTCAGTGTTCGTTCGCTGATGTTGACTCTGGCCATCATCAGCGCCCCCGCCGGCAGCATCGCCGCCGAGATCGGGACGCTCCGCTCCCGAAACCTGGTGGTGCACACCGATCTGCCGGCGGCCGACGCTCAGGCCATGATGGCCGAAGTCGAGGTCATGTACCGCCTGCTCGAGCAGTACTTCGCGCAGCGCTGCCGCGGCCCCATACAGTGCTATCTCGTCAATGATCTTGATGGCTGGCCGCAGGGCACATTCCCGCCAGTCGCGCTTGTCAAGCTGCAAGCCCGGGCCGGAGTCACGCTTACGACGACGGCCTTCTCGGGCAACAAGATCAAAGGCGCGGAGTCGATCGTCTACTCCAACGCTGCACTCGACACATTCAAGCACGAGTGCGTGCACGCCTTTTGCGGTCAGTCGTTCGGCCGCACAGGACCGACCTGGTATTCCGAAGGCGTCGCCGAACTGGGCAGCTACTGGAAGGATGGTCGCACCGATGTGACCGCGTCCCCGGTCGTGATCGACTATCTCAGCAAGTCCTCTCCCCGCGAGCTACTCGAGATCGTTCACGAAGAGGAGGCGGGCACGTGGCGGGACTACGCGTGGCGGTGGATGATCTGCCATCTCCTGGAACACAACCCCACCTATCACGATCGCTTTCGGCTGCTGGGCGCCGCCATCCTGCGCGGTGACGACGACGCGACGTTCGAATCCGCATTCGGACCCATGGCCAGCGAACTGCAGTTCGAGTACACGTTGCTGCACCAGCACCTGGCGCCCGGCTATCGCGTCGACCTCTGTGCCTGGCCGTGGAACGCCAAGTTCCGCGCACTGGGGCGCCGCCCCATCACGGCCCGCATCGAAGCGAAGCGCGGTTGGCAGGCCAGCAGCGCACGATTAGTAGCCGGCAAGACCTACTCGTACCGCGCTACCGGAAAATGGTTCGTGGCAGAAGACGGCGAGTCGCTCTCAGCCGATGGCGGCGACGAGGATCGCGGCCGGCTCTACGGCGTCGTGATGCACGAGTATGCATTGAGCGACCCGTTCCCGCTGGGTGCCGAAGGCACGTTCGAATCGCCCGCCGACGGCCAGTTGTACCTGCGCTGCCATGACGACTGGGCCGAATTGCCAGGTAACAAGGGCCGCGTGACCGTGCGGCTTGAAATGGCGTCGGGCACGGACGAGCGCGCGGCCACGCGCTGACCTGTCTTAGCGTGGCGACCGAGTTTGCATCTGGGCGCGGGCCGCTTAGCGGACGTAGCGCATGCGTGTGTGATCGGGCAGTTGCAGCCGCCAACTCCGCCAGTCGAGCAGACGACTGGGCAAGTGCACGAATAGCGGCTTGCCCACCAGCAACTCCCTCGGCACACCCGGTCCCGATTGCCAACTGCGGCTGTCTTCCGACAGCGGACTATTGTCGCCCAGCACGAAGTATTCGTCGGCGGCCAACTGATAGGGGACTTCGAAGCCCCAGGGGCTGGCAACATTTGCCGGTCGCGTGTAGTAGACATCACGGTAGAGCTGCAAGTTCTCCAGCTCGATGCCCAACTGCCTCGTACCCACCGCCAAGGGTCGAGATGTAGGCTGCAGCGGAACAGCCGACGGCTCGTATTCGTACGGCTCGAGCAACTCGTCGCCATCGCAGGCGACGATTACCTGGCGATCGCAGGTCGAGAGTTCGAACGTCGTCCAGTCTGCCAGAATCGCGCGTTGGACTTCGGCGCGGCGCACTTCGCGCTGGTTGTGTTCCAGACGAACGAGTCCCCGAGCCGGCGCGATTTCCAACACGAACTGCTCGCGGCCATCGGTCGCGTACCACCACAGCGATCCTTCACCGGATGTCCGTAGGCGGCAACGGAGCAGCAGATCGCTGACGTGATTCAACCGCCGCGAGACGAGCGGATTGTAGCCGCAATTGTCGTAGATCGGCGCCTCGGCCGCCTGATCGCTCCGGCCGGGAGTGCGCTGCCAATGCCGATACGCCAGCCAATCCACTGCATCTGTGGCGGCGCGCGGAGACGTTGCGGCATGACGCAGCGACTCGGGTGCACGAGCGTAGCGGTCTCCATCGCGCTGCCACCCAGTCTGCGGCAGGTCGGCCAACCAGCGCGGCGGGAAGCCTGATGATTCATCCGGCCGAAACCGATCGTCGTGGATCAACAGGGCCATCGCCCGCTGCTGGTCGAGCGTCTTGCGCACCAGCCGCCCGTCGGCGTGAACTTCGCCGTCGCGGATTTCGATCGTCTCGCCCGGCAACCCGACGGCGCGCTTGATGTAGGCTTTGTGCGATTCGTCGGGGTGCCAGAAGACGATGACCTCGAAACGCTCAGGCGGCCGCCGCGAATAGACCGTCTTGTCGACCAGCAGCCGATCGCCGTTGATCGTCTGCCGATCGTCAACCCGATTGTCAGGGTAGCCGCAGTTCGTACACGTCGTGTAAGGCGGCAGCGGATCGTCGGTGCCCACCCGATACGCATAGCCGCAGTCTGCGCACACCAAATCACGGTGCAAGCCCACCAGCGTCATCGCCATCGAACCGCTCGGTACAACGAAGCTTTGCACGTACCAGGTGCGGTAGAGCAACACGGCCACCGCCAGGCAGATGAAAAACTCGAAGATCTGCCGCCACGGATCGTGGCGACGCCCGGGGCTTTCGGTCCAGTAGCTCATCGCGCCATCACGCCACGCGGCGGCAGCAATCGCCCCCGCGCCGCCTACTTCTCAGCCGACGTATCGAGCACGGCCAAAAAGGCCTTCTGCGGGATGTCGACGCTGCCGATCGATTTCATCCGCTTCTTGCCTTCCCGCTGCTTGGCCCACAACTTGCGCTTGCGCGTGATGTCGCCGCCGTAGCACTTGGCTGTCACGTTCTTGCGCAGCGCAGAGATCGTTTCCCGGGCAACCACGCGCGTACCAATGGCCGCCTGCAGCGGTATCTCGAACATGTGTCGATCGATCTCTCCCCGCAATTTCTTGACCACGGCCCGCCCGCGGCGGTCGGCATCGTCGCGATGGCAGATCACGCTCAAGGCGTCGACGCGCTTGCCGCCTACGAGGATGTCGAGCTTTACCAGATCGGCCGGATAGTAACCCAAGAGATCGTAGTCCATCGTACCATGGCCGCGCGTGCAGCTCTTCAGCCGGTCGTGCATGTCGTAGATCACTTCGGCCAGTGGCAGATCGTAGACGAGCATGGTGCGCGTGGGCGAAAGGTATTCGGTCCGCACATAGATGCCGCGACGATCGGTGCAGAGTTGCATCACCGGCCCGATGTACTCGGCCGGTAGCACGAAGTTCACGCGCACGATCGGCTGTCGGTACTCTTGCACTTGCCCCGCGTCCGGCACCTGCTGCGGATTACGAATCTGCAGTTTCTCGCCGTCCTTCAACAAAATCTCGTAGGTCACGTTGGGCGCCGTTTGCACCAGGTCCAAATCGGCTTCGCCTTCCAGACGCTGCTGAATGATCTCCATGTGCAACAGCCCCAGAAAACCACAACGAAATCCGAAGCCCAGCGCGTCGCTCGTTTCAGGCTCGAACTCGAAACTCGGATCGTTGATGCTCAGTCGCGTGAGTGCATCGCGCAGTTCCTCGAAGTCCTGCCCGTCGGAAGGATACAAGCCGCAGTACACCATCCGCTGCGGCTGGCGATAACCGGGCAGCGGCTCTGCGGACTCGGGCCCTGGCACGCTCACGGTATCGCCGACGTGTACGTCGCCCAGCGATTTGATATTGCAGACGAGATAGCCGACCTGCCCCGCGCGGAGTTCTTCGCAGGCCTTCATCTGCGGTGCGAACTGGCCGACTTCCTGCACTTCGTGCGTGGTGCCGACTTTGAGGAAGCGAATCCGCTCGCCGCGGCGAATCGCGCCGTTCATCAGCCGCACGTAGGTAATCGCGCCGCGATACTCATCGTAATGTGAGTCGAAGACCATGGCCTGCAGCGCCGCCTCAGGATCGCCTTGCGGGGGCGCGACGCGCTCGATGATCGCGGCCAGCAGCTCATCGATGCCCTGGCCCGTTTTGGCGCTGGCCTGAATCACGGTCTCGGGATCGATGCCCAGACTCTGCTCCATCTCGGTCAACACTTCGTCGACCCGGGCGTTCTTGAGATCGACCTTGTTGAGTACGGGCACGATATCGAGATCTTGCTCCATCGCCGCATACGCGTTGGCGATCGATTGGGCTTCGACCCCTTGTGATGCGTCGACCAAGAGCACCGCGCCTTCGCAACATGCGAGACTCCGCGAAACTTCGTAGTGGAAGTCGACGTGTCCGGGCGTGTCGATCAGATTGAGTTCGTACCCGACGCCTTCCAACTCATGGCGAATGGCGACAGCGCGGGCTTTGATCGTGATCCCGCGGCTGCGCTCCAGCTCCAGATCGTCGAGCGTTTGCTCGCGCAACTTGCGACGATCGACCGTGCCGGTGCGCTCCAGCAGCCGGTCGGCCAGCGTACTTTTCCCGTGATCGATGTGCGCCACGATCGAGAAGTTGCGGATGTTGTTGATCGGAGTCGGAGCCAAGTGCGTTGTTGTCCTTCTCAGGCTGTGGTAATTCGCGTCAACACTCTGTGGCGTGGTCAGTGAGCGAGCTCGCCTCAAACGGCACGATCGCGGGGAGCGATGTGCAGCTCAGGCGTTCGCCAGTTTCCGCCAGTCCCGTCGGGCGATGCCGGCCGCGCCGATGTAACCCGCGTCGCCACCCAGCGAGGCATAGTCGAGCTTGATCCGCTCGGCAATCACCGGGAACGCCCGGCGGCGAATCTCCTCTTCAATCCGTTCCCGAAACGCGCGGCCCAGCGGCGCCTCGTTGCGGCCAAACGTCATCGCCCCACCGAGTACGACGCCCGCCGGGTCGATCGTGTGCAACAGCGTCACGATGCCAATTCCCAGAAACCGCGCCGTCTCGAGCACGATCTCCCGAGACACGGCATCCCCCGACTCGGCCTCCTCGGCCAACATCAGCGGAGTCAGCGTTTGACCGGCGGCGATTCGCGCCCGCAACGTGCTCGCGCGGCCGCCGGCCAGTGTTTCTTCCGTTCGTCGCACGACGTGCGGGGCACTGCAGTACGCTTCGAGATGCCCCGGCTGACCGCAGCCGCACACCCGGGCGTCGTCATCCAGATCGATAATGATATGCCCGCACTCGGCTCCGTGGCTGTTCTCGCCGTCGATAAGCAGATCGTCGATGATGATGCCACAGCCGATCCCGGTGCCCAACGTGAGCATCACCATGCTCGTGTAGTCGGAACCTGCGCCGACCCAATACTCGCCGAAAGCGGCGGCGTTGGCGTCGTTGGCAAACGAAACCGGAAAGCCAGAGTGCTCGGCGACGCGATCGCGAATGGGAAAATCGAACCAGCCCTGGAGGTTGTGCGGCTCGAGCAACATTCCGGCGGGCACGTCCATGGTTCCCGGCGAGCCGAGACCGACGCGTGGCACGTCGTCCGGCTTCAGGCCCAACTCGGCCAGCGCATCACAGACGGCTTGGCCCATGCGCCGGGCGCCATCCTCCGGACCGGCGGGAGAGTTGGTGGGCTGTTTGCGCTTCAGCAGCGTGCGACCCTCGTCGTCGACCACACCGACTTTGATATTGGTGCCCCCCAGGTCGACCCCCACGAAGAAGGGGGCCTTCGCCTGGTCGCGCGCGATGATCTGGCGGAAGTCTTCCACAACCCGCTTCCCTAAACCTGCCCACAGGCCCCAAGGCCTGTGCGGGTCGGAGTATAGGGCCCGCAGCGGCAACCGACAATCGCCGCCGGCCCGCAGTTGGCCAACCCGATTCGACGTCGTAAACCGATTCGTGATAATGGATTGCACCGCACACTTTGTCGCAGGCGAGCGGGCGGCTGAAACCGCGTCGCCACACATCGAGTAGCGACCTCAAAGCCCTGCGGCCGCCTCCGTGGTGGTCAACTTCTGGTGAATCGTCGATCTTTTTGGAAAGGTGCTGATGGAACGGAGTTATCAAGAGGCCTGGCGATGTTGGCTCGTGCTGTTGGCCCTGGTCGCGCTGCTTGGCGCGCCGGTGGTTGTTCGCTCGGCGGAAACGCCGGCTAACCCAAGCGGCGCTATCGGCCGCCAGATCGACGAATTTGCGCTGCGCGATTACCGCGGCAAGACGCATCGACTGGCTGACTTTGCGGCAGCGCGTTTCATGGTCGTCGCCTTCATCGGCACCGAGTGTCCGTTGGTGAACCTCTACGCGCCGCGGCTGGTGGAGCTGCACCAGCGTTTCGCCGACCAGGGTGTGGTCTTCATTGGCGTCAACGCCAATCGCCAGGATTCTCTCACCGAAGTGGCCGCGCACGCCCGGCGGCACGGCATCGCGTTCCCCGTGCTGAAAGACCCGACCCACAAAGTGGCCGACCTGTTCGCGGCCGAGCGAACGCCGCAGGTCTTCGTGCTGGATGAGAACCGGCAGGTGCGCTACGTCGGCCGCATCGATGACCAGTACGGGGTTGGCTACCAGCGCCCCGAGGTCAACCGCGAAGACTTGGCCGTCGCACTCAACGAATTACTGGCCGACAGTGTGGTCAGCGTGTCGCAAACGGAGTCGCCCGGCTGCATCATCGGTCGCACGCGAGCCATCGAGGGCGAGGGCGACGTCACCTACGCCAATCAGATTTCGCGGTTGTTCCAGAATCGCTGCATCGCCTGCCATCGCGCGGGACAGATTGCTCCCTTTCCACTCGATAGCTACGAGGAGGCCGTCGGCTGGGCCGAAACGATTCGCGAAGTCGTCCGCGATGAACGCATGCCGCCCTGGCACGCCAGTCCCGAGCATGGTCAGTTCAACAACGACGCGCGATTGACCGACGCCGAGAAACAGCTCATCGAAGATTGGGTGGCCGCCGGCGCGCCGGAAGGCGATCCGGCCCAATTGCCGCCGCCGCTGGAGTTCTCAGCCGATTGGCAGATCGACGAGCCGGATCAGGTTATCTACATGAGCGACGAACCGTTCCGCGTCGCCGCCGAGGGCGTGCTCGACTACCAGTACTTTGTCGTCGACCCGGGATTTCAAAAAGATCGTTGGGTCGCGGCGGCCGAACCGCGGCCAGGCTGCCGCGCCGTGGTGCACCACATCATCGTCTTCGTCAAACCGCCCGGCGAGCCGGTCGAAGGACACGGCGGCTTGTCAGGTTTCTTTGCCGCCGCCGCTCCGGGTTCGCCGCCGCTGGTCTTTCAGCCGGGCATGGCGAAGAAGATTCCCGCCGGCTCGAAACTGATCTTTCAGATGCACTACACTCCCAACGGCACCGAGCAACTCGATCGCAGTTCGCTGGGACTCATCTTTGCCGATCCCGACACGATCACGCAGGAAGTTCGCACGGCCAGCGCGGCCAATCCGTTTCTCGTGATACCGCCGCAGGCGAACAACTTCCGCGTCGATGCCTACCGCGTGTTTCGCCGTCCGGCGACGTTGCTCGCGCTCTATCCACACATGCACTTGCGCGGCAAGTCATTTCGCTACGTCGCCGAATACCCCGACGGCAGTTCTGAGATTTTGCTCGACGTACCGGCCTACGACTTCAATTGGCAGAACGCCTACGTGCTGAGCGAGCCGAAGCCGATGCCCGAGGGCACCACGCTGCACTGCATCGCGCACTTTGACAACTCGTCCGACAATCTTTGGAACCCTGATCCGAACCGCATCGTCACGTTCGGCGAGCAGACCTTCGACGAGATGATGATCGGGTTTTTCGACGCGGCCCGGCCGGTGCAGGCCACCGGCGAGTCGGGCGACTGACGGGCTTCGAACGTCGCGGCGCGTTTCAACTGAAGGCGGCGTAGTCTTTGCCCCACAAGGACGCGGCGATCTTGAGTTGCAGAATCTCATCGGTGCCTTCGTAGATGCGGCACACGCGCACGTCCTGCAAGTGTCGCCCCACGCGATAGAGTTCGCTCCAGCCTCGTCCGCCAAAGACCTGCACCGCGCGATCGGCGGCATCCCAAGCCGCGTTCGAGGCGAAATACTTGGCCTCGGCGACTAGAATGTCGGCCCGCTGCGCCAGTTCCGCGTCGTCGGACTTGGCGTCGCTATCGGCTTTCGCCAAAGCGGCCTTTTCGATCAGCGCTTCGCTGGCCGCGCGCCCGATCTCGATCCGCGCCGCGTGTTCCTGCACGAGCTGATGTTTGCCGATCGGCTTGCCGTGCTGCTCGCGCGAGCGGCCGTAGTCGATCACCTCGGCCAGGCAATCTTCGATCACTCCCAGGCATCCGGCCGCCACGCTCAGCCTTCCCGAGACGAGCGTTCCCATCGCGACGCGAAACCCGTTGCCCTCGTCGCCCAACATGTTCTCCAGCGGCACCGGATGTTCCGTCATTTCGAACATCCCGGTGTTGGCCGTGAACATGCCCATCTTGGAAGGGAGTTCTTCGCGTTCGACGGAATCGGCACCGGTTTCGACGATGAACGCGCTGATCCGCCGCCGACCGTCGCCCGCTTGTTCGGGATACGCAAAGGTCACCACCACGTCGGCGATGCTGCCGTTGGAGATCAAGTACTTCACCCCGTTGAGCACGTAGTGGTCGCCTTCGCGGCGATAGGTGCTGGTCATCTCCAGCGGGTTGCTGCCCGCGTCGGGCTCGGTGAGCCCAAAGGCCAGTATCGTCTCACCGGCTACAGAGGGCGGCAGGTACTTCTCGCGCTGGGCTTCGTTGCCGAAGCGATAGATCGGGTACTGGCCGATGGACGTGTGACCCGAGAAGAACGTCCGCACACCCGTGCCTTCTTGCCCGATCCGTGCCAATGATCGAGCGTAGGTAAGCGCGTCGGCGCCGCGACCGCCGTACTTGGTGGGAAGCGGGATGCCCAACAGCCCGTGCTGTTTGGCCAGCTCGATCGTCTGATCATTGAAGCGGTGCTCGAGGTAGCACAGCTCTTCGCTGGGGCGTAAAGCCTGGCAGTACGTTTCGACGTCGGCGAGGATCGCGTCCGAATGGTCGTTCTTCACGGGGAGTCGCTCGCCTCCGGCTGCGTGGTATCGCGAGCGAGGAGACATTCCAGGTGTGTCTCGACGCACGCCGCGAGAATCCCAGGATTGTAACCGCCTTCCAGAACGCTCACGACACGGCCCCCGCAGCAGTCCTCGGCCAGGTCGAGCACCAGGTTGCTGAGCACCTCGAAGTCTTCGACTTCCAAACCGAGCGAACCGACCGGATCGTCGCGATGGGCGTCGAACCCGGCGCTGATCAGAATCAGTTGCGGTTTCATTCGCTCGGCGAGCTCCTCCAAGCCTGCGCGAAAGTGATCGAGGTAGGCGCTGCGCGACGTGCCCATCTCGGTCGGCAGGTTGAATATCGTTCCCAGTCCCGGTCCACTTCCAGTTTCGTCATCGCGGCCGCTGCCCGGGTAGAAGGGCCAGCGATGAATCGACAGGAAGCCAACTTGCGGGTCGGTCCAGAAGGCGTCCTGGGTGCCGTTGCCGTGATGCACGTCCCAATCGACGATCAGCACGCGCTCGACATCCAGCTCGCCGGTCGCCGTCGCCGCCGCTAAGGCGACGTTGTTGAACAGGCAAAACCCCATCACCGAATCGCGCAGCGCGTGATGTCCCGGCGGTCGCACCAAACACAGGGCGTTGCGTGCTTGGCCCCCCACAACCCGACGGGTTGCCTCGCACGCCGCGCCGGCCGCGTACAGCGCGACGTCATACGAGTCGGGCGACACGAGCGTATCGGCCTCGATGCGTCCTCCTCCGGCACGCGCGAACTCAGCGACTTCTGCGGCGTAGGCTGTGTCGTGAATAGTCCCGAGCTTCTCGACCGGGAGCGGCTTCCAACTGGGCCGCGCGCACTTCTCGGCCAGGCCCTGCCGATCGAGGTGCCGGGTGACCTGAATCAGCCTCTCGGCCCGCTCAGGATGCCGTCCGGTGTCGTGATCGAGAAAGCGGGGACTGGTTAACAGCAGCGTCATGCGCGACGTCCTGCATCAGCCGGAAATGCCTGCCTGCGAGCAGTTTAGGAGCTGGCCGCTCGAGTGGCCGACTTACTCTAGCCGGCGATGATAGGGTGTCAATCATCGACAGTCATGGCTGCGGCGGCCGCAGCGGGTGAGTGAGAGCGTCGGCGAAATGCGTTGCGTAAGCAAATGAAGTGCAAGCGGTTATGGCGAAAACCAGCGCGCGGAATGCGGCCTATCGATGCCCGGCAGATCGCTTGACATGCGGGTCAAATCGGCCGTAAGCTACGGACAGTCCGCCTCGACACAAGTCCCTTCTACAGTTAGTAGTTGCGCCGCTTCTTGGCGACGACTGCCAGGCGGCACACGGTGCCCGTTGGGCATCACCGGAACCAATCAAGAGGCGGAGGAGCAGGGGGTCTTTTCATGAACGCGTCCATCAGCTTCGAGCGTGCGCGGGGAACTCAGGCCGCGCTGCCAGGCATCGCATTGTTGTTTTGCTTCGCCGTGTGTTGCTCGCCAGCACCGGCGCAAGAGCCCGCCGCGGATGACGGGGCGGGCGAAGCTGCGGCCGCTGCACCAGCGGGCTTCACGCAGATGCAGGTCACGGGGTCCGTTGCTCAGGCACAACGCGCAGCCCTTGCGATGCTTCGCAGCGGCACGGTGTCTGACGCCGCCGCGATTGAGACCTACTACGGATCGATTCTCGCGGCGTTCACGGTGCCGGCCTCGATGCCGGATGCCTACGACAACCGCAAGACGATTCGTCGCCATGCGCGGCAGGCTTACAGCAAGGCGCCCAAACAACTCCATACGACGCTGAACAACTTCATCCTGACGACGCTGACGCCGACGATCGCCGATTCGCAGTATCACCCGGCCGCGCGATACAACTGGACGCTGTTGATTGGCGACTTGAATGAGCGCGAGCTTCCACTACAGGGCGCAGGTAACGAAGCTGCGCTGCCTGCAGCCGTTCCGGTCTTGATCGGCGCGATCGAGAACCCGGAGCAGATCGATGCCGTGCGCATCGCTGCGCTGATCGGGCTGGAGCGTCATGCTCGTCTGGATGGCCTGGCGGGCGATGCAGTCGTGCCAGTACTGAGCGCGTTGTTCACGGCTCCGCGACCTGAGAGTCGGAGCGAGGACGTGCACGCCTGGATTCTTGAACGCGCGGCCGGTGTGTTGACGCTGCTGAATGCTGAAGTGCCCGGTGGACCGGGAAATGCAGACGACGCGCCGGATGCTCCTGACACCCCGGCGGCCGACGATGTACCCGGCGGACCCGATACTCCGGACGTGCCTTAAGCAGGGCTCGATAGGTTGAGCGCGGCTGCGACTCGCAGTCGGACGCACGTTGCAGGGGGGCAACGCAGCGGACGCGATTCAGGCAGATGGAACTGCCCCGGAGAACCAGCCCCGTCTGGCCGACCGACAGATCGTCGCGCGCCATTCTCGGTGGCGACGCCGATGCGCAGCGCCTTTGCATGCCCGGCTTCGACGCCGTTCGCGCCGCAGTCGGTGTGGCCCTGTTGCTAGTCAGCAGTGGTTGTGGATCGCTAAGGGCGAGGGCACCCATCCAGGCATTGGTAGAGGCGAGCGAACCGGAAGCGGTACAGCCGCCCGAAGTTGAGCCTCGCAGCGCCCCAGATTCGCCGCCGGCCGAGTTCCCCGAGCTCGACGATCCGGCGTGGGTCGTTGCCACGGCGAGCGACGACCGCGACGCGCATCGTTGGCAACATCCGGCGCTAGAGCAGCATCTCGGCGCGCTGGATCATCCCGAATCAACACTCTCGTCGGCGCTGCGTGCGGAGAACGAGGTGGTGGCCACCAACGCGGCCATCTCGTTGGCCCGCCGGGGCGGCGCGCGTGGCGTCTCTCAACTGGTGGCCGCGGTGAGCAAACCGGCGCTGCCCCTGCCGTTGCGTTCGGCGGCGGCCGAAGCACTGGGCGATTTGCCGACGGAACAGGCTCAGAGTGCCATGCTCGATCTGCTCGCACGCGTGGCCGACTTTGAAGCGCAACTTCGTTCGGTTTACTCATCGCAACTCCACCGCGAACTGCTGCATGCGCTCTCTCGCGCGGCGCCGAATGCGGCAACGGCGGAACTTGCTCGCGGGCTTGAGTCGCCAGCGGGCGAAGTGCGCTTGGCAGCGCTTGAGCTCTGGGGGGAGCGCCCCGCGTCCGCGCTGCCTGCATCGGTCGAGGAACTGATCGAAGATCCCGATCCTCGCGTCCGCGCCGCTGCCTTGAGCGTCTTGGCACGACACCCGGGCAAGCAGCTCGATCACATGGTCGCCCGTGGGCTGGCAGATCACGATCGTGGAGTTCGTCTGGCGGCCATCGAGGCGCTGGGGCGAATCGGTGGGCCGGATTCGATCGAGCGCTTGCGGGAAATCGTGAGCCACGAGGCCGAGGCATTTCGCGCAGCGGCGATCACGTCATTGACATCGCTCGGCGCGTTTCCAGACGTCTTGGCAGCGCGCGATGACCCGTCGTGGCGCGTGCGGCAGGCGGCTGCTTGGGCGCTCGCTGTGATCCCGCCTGCTCACGCCACCGAGACTGCCCGACGCCTGCTGCACGACACCAGCAGCAAAGTACGCCAGGAAGTCGTTTCGGCGCTGGAGAGTTGGCCGATCACTGATGCTGGACCGCTACTGCTCGAAGGCCTCGCGCAACGGACGTACATCTCGCGGCAGATGGCCGTCGAGCAACTCGCTCGTCGTTGGCCACCGGCCGCCGAATTCCCGATGGATGCGTCGGTACCACTACGCACGGCTGCTGCCCGCGAGTTGCGCGAACGGTGGGATCGCGAAATGGGGATGCCCGCGACGGTGGGTCGTGGTGCCGTCGCTACCGAACAGACCGGGCCGCGCGAGAGCGCGTCGAGCGAAACGGAGCTCGTCGACATCGCCCGGTGGATCGCTGCTTTGCGCGATGCGGATGTGGCCCGGCGTCGTCAGGCGGCGGAAGAACTGCGCGGCGCTGCGAGCCAATGGGTCGCTTCCAGGGTGGTGCAGCAACAATTGATGCCGATCATCCTCGCCGAGTCCGACGCGCTGGTCTGGCGGAGCCTGCTGATGGCGCTGGGAGAAGCCGCGACGAGCGAAGCCCAGGAGATCGCGGCGGCCGCCACCAGTCACCCTGCCGCGGAGGTCCGCCGTCGCGGCTGCGAACATCTCGAGGCACATCCGCATCCACGTTTCGCCCCGACGCTAGTAGCCTGCCTCCGCGATCAAGATGCGGCAGTCGTTCGCGCGGCAACGCGCGCCTTGGCCCCATGCGGACCGCTGGAAGACGCAGCTCCGCTGATCTGGCTGCTCAAGGCAGACGACCGCGAATTGCGGATCGAAGCTGCGTTGACGCTCTGTCGTTGGAACGATGGCCGTGGACGAGCAGCCCTGGAACGATTGGCCGTCGACGGCGAGCCGCACCTCCGCGCGGCGGCCATTCGGGCCTTGGGTACTGTGCCGTCGCCAGAGTCGATTCCGACGCTGATCGCGGCGCTCGATGCGCACCCGGTTGTCCGCCGCGCCGCGCTCGAATCGCTGGCGGTGACCGCCCAGCCCGATGATCTCGGACCAGCGGGGATTGCTGACGCGTCGACGGACGAGAAGCTAGCGGCTGTCTGGAAAGCCTGGGCGGCCGAAACACTTCGGTAATGCGCGCTGGCCCGCAGGCTGACGCCCTGGCGGGATGGCTTCGTGCTATCGGCGCTCTTCGACGTGGACCGGCGCGAGCCGCTTCGCGGGAAGCAACGACGTCAGCGATCGCTGTGTACTGCCGCGGGCCGCCAGTGCAGCCAGGCCGAACAGCAACAGCGTCCACACCTGATCGCCGACCACGGTGTACTTCAAGAACGGCAGGGCCGCCACGAAGCACTCGATCAGACCGGCGGCGCTCCGTTCGTACCAGCCGCCAAAGGCCCAGACGGCGAAGTTCGTCGCGCAAAAGAAGCTCAGCGACGAGGCCACGGCGGCACCACACAGAGACAGCGCCGACGGATAGCGTCGCACTAGCGAGCTGAGCAGCACCGGCAGCAACAGCGCGACGTAGACTGTGATCATCACGCCCGTGGCGTAACCGCCGATGAACAGGTCGCTGATCGTCATGGCAGTCAGCGGCACGAGTGCGGCGAACGTCCAACTGCCGAACAAGATACCTGCCACCAGGCCTGCGCCGGCGACGGGGGCCGCGTTGGGGGGAATCGGCAGCCAGCCTTCGTAGGCGGCGACCCGAATCACGACACACAATGCGACGAGTCCCGCGGCGAGTGACCAGCGTGCTGTGCGACTTGCTTGCTGCATGATGTTTTGTCTCTCCCGGTTGCCCAAAGGCCGCATGGCGATCAGGGCTCGTACTTGCCGTAGGTCCAGCGCACGACGTCGCCGGGCTCCAGGGCGACTATACCAAAACTGCGAGTGGCCGGCTCGTCATTGACGCCGAAAGTCCAGTTCTGGCTCTCGGCGCCCCCACCCTGATTGCGCAACCCGTCAATCTCCATCAAGAAGGCCGTCTCGCCGCGCCCGCGATCCTCAACCTCGATGCCTCGCGGGTGCCGCCCCGCGGCCCGAACGGCATCGAGAACCGTCATCCCCGCGCTCCACTTGAGCGCCGTGAAGTGCTTTTCCACGCCATCGCCGTAGTCGATCACCATCCGCACCGGCTCGAGCGCACGATCATCAGCGACGAGCGTAGCCGCGGTGGGCAACAACGCGCCGGCGAGCATGGCGCTGCTCAAGATTGCGAGCACATGACGGCGATCGAAGCGCGACGTCCGCTCTTGATGGATGCTGCTCATGGGTCAGGTCTCCGATGCGGCTTGGCTCTCCCGCGGCGGCGGTATTCTAAGAACTGCTCGGGTGGGGGAGAAGCGACCAGCCCCCGGCCTGTCGATTTGGCGCGCAACAGCGCCGGCGGCTGCTCTTGACGCAGCGCATGGGTGAGCTGGCCAACTATTGGATTTATCAATGATTACTATAGCTAAAATTGTTGAGCGCGCTAGGTGCTGGGGGGGCACCCCTGTGGTACAAGGAGTGTCACGCAGGCTTGCCGCTGGCTCTTCGGGGGACGTCTAGTATCGGGTGGCCTGCGATCTACCCCGCGCTCGCTGGTCCGCAACCGCAGGAAGGTGTCGTAGCATGTCCGAGGCCCCAACCATCACGCTCAACATGCCGGAGCCGGACATTGCCGAGCTCGTCTTCGATGCGCCGGGCAAGAGCACCAACGTGTTCTCGCGGCCCGTGCTCGAAGAGTTGCAGAAACACCTGGACGAACTCGAAAAGCGTTCCGACCTAGCCGGACTCATCATTCGCTCGGGCAAGCCGGGTCAATTCATCGCCGGCGCGGACATCACCGAGTTCGCCGCCGCAGGCGATATCACGAAAGAACAAGTCGTCGAGATGTGCACGGGCGGCCGGCAGCTTTTTCAGCGGCTCTCGAAGTGCAACTTCGTGACCGTTGCCGCCATCGAGGGAATGTCGATGGGCGGCGGGACCGAAATCGCCATGTGGTGCGATCGGCGTGTCATCGCTGACGATCCGAAGGCCAAGGTTGGCTATCCAGAGATCAAGATCGGCATCATTCCCGGCTGGGGTGGCACGGCCCGCACGCCGCGCATGATCGGGCTGGCCAACGCCGTGGAGATGGTGTCCAGCGGCGAGCCTATCGACGCCGCGCGAGCCCAACTGTTCGGCTTCGTCGACGCCGTTGTGGCGCTCGACAAGGTGCGGGACACGGCCATCGGCGTGATTCGTTCGGAACAGCAAACGGGCGACTACAAGAAAGATCGCGAGCGTTGGTCGGGTTCGCTGGAGGGCTTGAACGACACGGAGCTGATGTTCCTCAGCGCGACGGCCAACGCGTACATCCAGCAGCAAACCAAGGGGCAGTACCCGGCGCCGATCAAGGCGCTGGAAGTGATGGTTGCCGCCGCCCGGGCGGATATCGACCAAGCCTGCCAGATGGAAGCCGAGGCCATGGCCGAGCTGTTCGGCTCGCCCATCAATCGTTCGCTGATCAATGTGTTCTTCTTGATGGATCGCAACAAGAAGGACACCGGCGTCGAGGACGCCAGCGTCAAGCCGGCCGACGTGCAATCGGTGGGAGTCATCGGCGCCGGCATCATGGGCGCGGGCATTGCGGCGGCCAGCATCCGCCGCGGCAAAGCGGTCACGCTCACCGACGCGATGGCGGCTGCCCTCGAAAAGGGCGTGGCCAACGTCTTGAGCGAGGTGTCGTACGACAAAAAGCAAAAGGGTCCCAACGCGAACAAGGCCATCGACTACGCGGCCAAGCTCAACGCCACGTCGGCCGATGTCGAGTTTGCGGATTGCGACGTCGTGATCGAGGCAGTCGTTGAGAATCCGGATGTGAAGCTGGATCTCTATGGTCGCATCGAACCGCTGCTGAAGTCCGACGCCATTCTCGCTACGAACACCTCCACGATTCCCATCGCGCGGCTGGCCGAGGGGCTCAAACGCCCCGAGCAGTTCTGCGGTATTCACTTCTTCAACCCGGTACGCAAAATGCCGCTGGTCGAGGTGATTCGCGGGCCGAAGACGAGCGACGCCACCGTCGCGACGGCAGTCGCCTATGCCAAAGCCATCGGCAAATCGCCGATCGTCGTCAACGACGGGCCGGGCTTCTTGGTGAATCGGCTGCTGCTACCCTACATGAACGAGGCGCTGGAGCTGGTGCTCGACGGCGCCGAGATTCCCGCTGTGGAAAAGGCGGCCAAGAAGTTCGGCATGCCGATGGGACCGATCACGCTCTACGACGTGGTTGGGTTGGATACGGCCTACTTTGCCGGCGCAGTGATGAAAGAGGCCTTCCCCGATCGCTGTGTCGAGTCGCCCATTTTGGGAGCGTTGGTTGAGAAGAAGCGGCTCGGTCAGAAGACGGGCGTCGGCTTCTTCAAGTACAACGCCAAAGGACGCAGTGAGCCGGACCCGGCGCTGGACGATATCTTGAAGCCGCTGCTGCGCAAGCCGCAGGAGCTCGACAGAGACACGATCGTGCATCGCATGTTCCTGCCGATGGTCCTCGAAGCCACGCGGATCCTGGAAGAGAAGGTCGTCCGAGACCCGCGCGATGTGGACTTGGGGCTGATCTACGGCACCGGCTTCCCGCCGTTCAAGGGCGGCCTGTTGTTCTGGGCCGATACGCTGGGAGCCAAGAAGATCATCGAGCTACTCAAGCCGCTCGAGTCGTTGGGCGCCCGCGCGGAGCCCACGGCCATGTTGCGAGAAATGGCTGAAACAGGGCGCAAGTTTTACGATCAGTAGCGGTTACTGGCCACTTAGTCGGTGTACGCCCGGAAACGTTTTGCATGCGAACTCAGCGTCGGACGCCTCGGCGACCTGGAAAGAGACCACTCACGGCCAGCAGGCCCATCCCGTCTAGGAGATTTCCGCGATGAAACAGGCCGTCGTCGTCGACTGCGTGCGGACCCCCGTCGGCCGCGCTCACAGAGATAAAGGTGTCTTTCGCGACGTTCGCTCCGACGATTTGGCCGTGGCCTGCATTCGGGCTCTGGTCGAGCGCAGCGGCATCGATCCGGCCGCCGTCGAGGATGTGGTGCTGGGCAACACGCAGCAGACCGGCGAGCAAGGCATGAACGCCGCCCGCTGCATCGGGCTGATGGCCGGTTTGCCGATCGAGTCGGGCGGCACCACCGTGAATCGCCTTTGCGGTTCGAGCCTGCAAGCGGTGAATCAGGCCGCGCACGCCATCATGGCGGGCTTCGAAGACGTGCAGATCGTGGGAGGGCTGGAGCACATGCTGCATATCCCGATGGACCACGGCGTGAATCCCAATCCCAAACTGTTCCATCGCACGTCGCTGGCCGCCTTGAACATGGGTTTCACGGCCGAGTTCCTGGCGATGACGCAGGGCATCGATCGCACCAAGCAGGACGAGTTCGCCATGCGGAGCCATCAGCGCGCGGCGGCCGCGCATGCCAACGGCGAGTTCAAGCGCGAAATCGTGCCTTTGTATGGCAAAGACGAAGAAGGCAACCGCATTCTGGTTGATGTCGATCAGTGTGTGCGGCCCGACTGCACGGTCGAGAGTCTTTCAGCGCTCAAGCCCGCCTTCATGCCGGGCATGGGCACAGTCACCGCTGGTAACAGCTCGCCACTCAACGACGGCGCGGCCGCCATGCTAGTGATGTCCGAAGAGCGTGCGAAAGATCTCGGCCTGAAGCCGATCGCCCGTGTGAAAGCCACGGCCGTGGCGGGAGTCGACCCGGCGGTGATGGGCACAGGCCCCGTGCCGGCCACGAAGAAGGCTCTCCAGCGCGCCGGCATGTCGCTGGCGGACATCGACGTGATCGAGCTCAACGAAGCCTTTGCCGCTCAGGCGCTGGCTTGCATCCAGATGCTGGAACTGGATGCCGAAAAGGTCAACGTCCGCGGTGGCGCGGTCGCCATCGGGCACCCACTTGGTGCCAGCGGCGCCCGCATTGCCACGACGTTGATCAATAACATGATCGATCGTGACGCGAACATTGGTCTGGCCACGATGTGCATCGGCGTGGGCCAGGGGATCGCCACGATCTTCGAACGCTTGTAAGCCTCATTCAGAAACGACTTGCGGTTCGCCAATCGTTGTCGGTTGTCGGGCCTAGGACTACCATATGTTGCGCCGGCGCCCGTAGTTGCGGCCGGGGCTTGACCAAACGGTCCCGCACAGAACGGCGGGCGCAAAGAACCTTGACAGGCAAAGGTGGTAACGCATGAAGACCGATACCGTCGACCAGGACGTACAGACCAAGGCCACGAACGGCGCGGCGGCATCACCTGCGGACGACACCGCCTCGTTTGCCGAAACTGCATTGACGCTCGGTGGCAAAAGCGCTGAAGAGGCGCGGCGCACCGGTGCCATCGACAAGGCCGACGATCAAGTCGAATCGTTGTTCCGCTTCCGCACTTCTGCAAGTCCCATACACCGGGCCGTCTGGGAACGTGAAGTCCCCATTGATCTCTTTCTGCGTCCCGAGCCCACGGTCGACGCCGACACGCAGCGCGTGATGGACGATTCCATCGCGGCCGTCCAGCGCCACCGCGAAAGCGGCACGCTCTACAACGATGAAGGCAAGATCACCGATGGCTGCCTGAACGATCTCGGCGGTGCCGGCTATTGGGGACTACTGGTCGCCAAAGAATACGGCGGCTCCGGCTGCCCGTTCTCGGCTTTCGCGCCTTACCTGACCCGGATGGCCATGGTCGAAGGTACCGTGGCTGGTTTGGCCAGTGTGCACGGCTGCATCGGCGCGGTCGATCCGGTTCGCACGTTTGGCTCGCCCGAGCAGAAGCAGCACTATCTGCCGAAGTTGGCCAGCGGCGAGCGCCTCTCGGCCTTCGCGCTGACCGAGCCGTGCGCCGGTTCGGACCTCACGAATCTTCGCACGACGGCCGTGCTCGACGGCGACGAGTACGTGGTGAACGGCGAGAAGCTGTTCATTACGAACGTCGTGCCGGGTCGCACGATCGGCCTGGTCTGTCTGATCGAGAATCGGCCCGCCGTGCTGATCGTCGATCTACCCGATGCCGAGAATGAGAACTTCCAACTGAGAAAGTACGGGTTGTACGCCATTCGCGGCGCCTACAACCGCGGCATCATCTTCAAGGACTTCCGCGTCCCGGCTGGCAATCTACTGACGCCGCCGCATGGCGACGGGCTCACCATCGCCTATCACGGCCTGAACCTGGGTCGTGTGGCGCTGTGTGCGAATGCCGCCGGCATGATGCGGCTGATGATGGCCAGCATGATCCCGTGGGCGAAGTTCCGCGTGACCTACACGCAGCCCATCGCCACGCGCGAGCTAGTGCAGCGGCGACTGGGGCGCCTGGCGGGATTGATCACCGCCTCTGACGCGATGGTGCGTTGGTGCGGTGCGCTGCTCGACGAAGGTTATCGCGGCGAGATGGAATGCATCATCGCCAAGATCTTCGGCAGCGAATCGCAGAAGACGGCCGCCATCGAGTACTTCATGAAGACGCACGGCGGTCGCTCGTTTTTGCACGGGCACATCTTCGGCGACTCGGTGCACGAGTTCCTGGCTCCGTGCATCTACGAGGGCGAAGGCGAAATGCTTGGCATGGCCTTCTTCAAGTCGCTGGTCAAGGAGCACGGCGTCAAGTACTTCGAGCCGATCGGCAAGGCCCTGCAGAAGCTGGGGGCTCGCAAGCCGAACTTTGCCAACCCCAGCCATGTGATGGCGTTGGCCGGTCCTGGCACGTCGTACGCCAAGTGGAAGATGGCGGCCTCGCTGCGTAGCCCGCGCTACACGCTGCCGCAGATGCCCGACAATCTGAAGGCGCACGCCGAGTTCGCTGCCGATTTCCTGCAGCGTTCGCCGCACGACATCTCGGGCACGATGGTTCAGCATCAACTCGCCCTGGCCGATCGCCAGTGCCGGATGTCCGAGCTGTCGCAGCGCGTGCAAGACGCGACGGTCATCCTTTGCACGGCGCTGTACGCCAGTCGCCACGAGGACGAGCTGGTGCGCGAGGCGGCCGACATCATGTGTCAGGATCTCACGCGGGGCCTGACCGGCAAGCGTCCGTCGGACAAGTACTTCCGCCAGGTGACCAAGCTCGGTCAGGCGATTGCCGATGGCGGCTTCAAGTCGGTCGCCGGCTTGCAGCCCGATGAAATCCTGATGCCCTACGAAAAGTAGTCGCGGCTTTTCGCCGTCGCCCGCTACTGGCGCTCGCGACGGTCGATTCGTCCCGCGTTGAAATTGGCGACGCGCCCGGAGCTCTGGTTCCGGGCGTGTTGCTTTGCCACCACCGACGGGGCGCAGGCCAGGTTCCCGCTGGCCGCGCTTCAGGTTCCTGTGGAGTGACGCGCCGTGAAGATCGTCGCCACCGTTAAACGTACGCCCCAACGCGATACCAAAATGCGGCTCACCGATGGTGGTGGGCTTGTGACCGATCAGATTCAGTACGAGGTGAATCCGTTCGACGAATTGGGTGTCGAAGAAGCCCTGGTGCTGCGCGACAAACTCGGGGGCGAAGTCGTCGCGCTGGCCGTTGGTCCAGACGCCGTGAACGAACAGTTGCAGACGGCGCTGGCCATGGGGGCCGATCGTGCGTTGCGTGTCGATACCGACGGGGAACTCGACCCGCTGCAGACCGCACACGCGCTGGCTGGTGCCATCGAACGTGAGCAGCCGGATCTGGTGTTGATGGGCAAACTGGCGATCGACTCCGAGCAGGGTCAAGTGACGCTGATGCTTGCTGAGTTGCTCGGCTGGCCGCATGCCTCTTTTGCGTCGCGGGTCGAACCGGCCGCCGACGGCAGTTCGCTTCGCGTCACTTGCGAGGTCGACGGAGGACTCGAAACCGTCGATCTCGATCTGCCCGCCGTGGTCACCACCGATTTGCGACTCAATCAGCCGCGCTACGCGTCCTTGCCCGGGATTCTCAAGGCCAAGAAGAAGCCCTCGGACGTGATCCCGCTGGCCGAGTTCGAGCTGCCCGAAGCGGGGCTGCGGATTACGGGATATCGAGCGCTGCCGGCTCGCGAGAAGGGCGAGATGCTCGAGTCGGCCGAAGAACTTGCCCAGCGGCTATTGGCGAAGAACCTCGTTTGAGGTTTGCCCCACGGAGCGATCGTGATGTCTGACGTTCTCGTCGTATCGATTCTGACCGGACCCGGGCTCGCGCGCAGCGACGCGGCGACCGTCGGCTTCGGACGCCAGGTGGCTGAGAAACTCGGTTGTGAAGTCGACCTGCTCGTTGTCGGCTCCGAGCCGGCAGCCGCCGCCGACGAAGGCGCGAAGTTGCCGGTCCGCCGGGTGCTGGTTGCAAAGCACGCGGATCTTGCCGATGGAACCGGCGAGGCGCGGACGGCGGCGATCGCCGCAGCCGCGCAGCAGGGCGACTATCGCCTGTTGTGCGCCGCCTCGTCCACCAACACCCGCGACTGCCTGCCGCGACTGGCAGCACGATTGGGCGGGCCGATGGCTTCAGACGTCGTTGAAGTGCGCGGCGCCGATGCCGACGCGATCGCCCTGACCAAGCCGTGCTTCTCAGGCAACCTGCTGCAAGAGATCGAGCTGTGCGGCGCACGGAACGTGGCCACAGTCCGCGCCTCGGCGTTCGACGCGCCGCCGGAGACGGCCCAGTCGGCCAGCATCGAAGAGGTCCAACTGTCGGGCGAACTGAATCATCCGCGCAAGCGGTTCGTGGAATTGCAAAAGACCGAGCTCACGCGCCCGGAACTCACCGAGGCCGACGTCGTCGTTTCTGGCGGACGTGGCACACGGGGGGCCGAAGGCTTCAAGCTCTTGGAAGAATTGGCCGACCTGCTGGGCGCCGCCGTCGGCGCGAGCCGCGCCGTTGTCGACTCCGGTTGGATGCCCAACGACTTCCAAGTTGGTCAAACCGGCAAGGTCATCGCCCCGAAGCTGTATCTTTGTGCCGGTCTGAGCGGTGCCATTCAGCACCTGGCCGGGATGCGCAACTCGAAGACGATCGTGGCCATCAACAAAGACGCCAACGCTCCCATCTTCGAAGTGGCCGACTACGGACTGGTGGCAGATCTGTTCGAAGCCGTGCCTCAGCTCACCGCCGCCATTCGAGCGGCGCGTGAAGCGAGCTGACCCGTCTGCGACACGATCACGCTGTAGCAGAATGGCGCCATCCCCAGCCGGGGGGTGGGTGCTGCTAGCAGTGGTCAAGGCGCTTGACTGGACTGGGCACAGGCCTTAGCCTCGTATGTCCGAAATCGATATTATGACGGCCGGGCATTTGTTTTCGTGATGTCGCGGGACGGGCTGCTCGCATGCAGATCAAATCGCTGAAAGTCTTTTGCGACATCGTGCGCCAGCGAAGTTTTTCGCGGGCAGCCGCCGAGAACGACATTTCCCAAAGCGGCGCCAGCCAGCTTGTGCACCAGTTGGAGGACGAAGTCGGCGCCCAACTGATCGATCGATCCAAACGCCCCTTTGTGCTTACACCCGAGGGAAAGACCTACTACGACGGTGCCCGCGAATTGGTAGAGCGGTACTTCGCTTTAGAAGACAAGGTGCGGTCGCTGCACAACGTGGTAGCCGGTCAACTGCGGGTGGCTTCGATCTACTCGGTCGGCCTGCACCACATGAATCGCTGCATGCAGGCCTTCCTGTCGCGTTTTCCCAAGGCCAACGTGCGGTTGGAATACCTGCATCCTCAGCAGGTGTACGAGAGCATCGAAGATCACAGCGCCGATTTGGGGCTGGTCAGCTATCCCAAGCCGTCGCGGTCCATCAACGCCATCCCCTGGCGCGACGAGCGGATGCTGCTGGTCTGCGCCCCGCAGCATGCCCTGGCTGCCCAAGACATCGTCGACATCGACGATTTGCAGGGCGCGAGTCTGGTCGGCTTCGATCCCGGTTTGACCATTCGCAAGGAAATCGATCGCGTGCTGCACGCCCACGGGATCGAGGTCGACACGGTGATGGCCTTCGACAATATCGAGACGCTCAAGCGGGCCGTGGAGATCGACGCGGGAGTGGCCCTGTTGCCCGAGCCCACCGTGGTGCGCGAGGTGGCCTCCGGAACGTTGACCGCTGTGCCGATCGCTTCGGAAGAGCTGGTGCGGCCGCTGGGCATCATTCACCGCCGCGGCAAAGAGCTCAGCCCCACCGCACAGCGTTTCATC
Organism: uncultured Planctomycetales bacterium; assembly: GCA_938003525.1. Taxonomy (GTDB): domain Bacteria; phylum Planctomycetota; class Planctomycetia; order Pirellulales; family JAEUIK01; genus CALKYM01. Next base: position 25,659 of record CALKYM010000114.1, read on the forward strand.
GATCTGTTGATGGAACACGCCCATCCCGAACAGCTACTGCCTGAGGCTGCTGCCGAACACCGCTCGAACGGGCACGCCGCCGGCAATGGAAATGGCCGTGGCGCGAAGCGCAAGCTCTCGCGCAACGGGCACCGCTCTGCGCAAGAAGCAGGGGCGAAGGAGACCGCGTCATGAAAACCCGCGCATCCATCGAGCCGTTGCATCGATTGCGATCCGAAGGGCTCTACGATCCGGCGCACGAGCATGACGCATGCGGTGTCGGCTTTGTGGTCGACATGCACGGCCGCAAGAGTCACCAGATCATCCGCCAGGGCGTGGAGATTCTCGTCAACATCACCCATCGCGGCGCCTGCGGCTGCGATCCGGAGACCGGCGACGGCGCGGGGCTGTTGACGCAGATCCCGGATGAGTTGTTTCGGCCGGTCTGCAGCGAGCATGGCATCGAACTACCGGCACCCGGCAGCTACGGCGCGGGACTTGTCTTCCTCCCGCGCGATGATGCCGAGCGAAGCCGAGTCGTCGACAGTCTAGAGCGGATCATCGAGGAAGAGGGGCAGCAGTTGCTCGGCTGGCGAGAGGTGCCCGTCGACAACACGCAGATCGGCCGCGTCGCCCGAGCGGCAGAGCCAGTGATCCGGCAAGTGTTCATCGGCATCGGCGCAGACACGCCGCCCGACATGCTGGAGTGGAAACTGTACGTGATCCGCAAACGCATCGAACGCGAGATTGCCGAGAGCGGCTTGGTGCAAAAGGAGTTCTTCTACATCCCGAGCCTCTCGTCGCGGGTCATCGTGTACAACGGGCTTTTGCTGGCGCATCAGGTCGATCGCTATTACCAAGACCTTTCCGACGATCGCTACACGTCGTGTCTGGCGCTGGTGCACCAGCGCTACAGCACCAACACGTTTCCCACTTGGGATCTGGCCCAGCCGTTCCGCTATCTCGCTCACAACGGCGAGATCAACACGCTGCGCGGCAACGTCAACTGGATGCACGCCCGCGAGAGCATGTTGGCCAGCGAGAAATACGGCGCGGACTTGCAGAAGATCTTTCCCGTCTGCACGCCCGGCGCGAGCGATTCGGCCATCTTCGACAACGCGCTCGAAATGCTGATCCTCACGGGGCGCTCGTTGGCGCGGGCCATGTCCATGCTCATTCCCGAGCCGTGGGCCAATCACGAGAGCATGTCGGACGAGAAGAAGGCCTACTACGAGTATCAGGCCTGTTTGATGGAGCCCTGGGACGGGCCCGCTTCGATGGCCTTCACCGATGGCGTTTCGATCGGCGCCGTGCTCGACCGCAACGGTCTGCGGCCCAGCCGCTACTGGGTTACTCGCGACGGCCTGGTGGTGATGGCCTCGGAAGCCGGCGTTCTCGATCTCGATCCGGCGGAGGTCGTTTCCAAGGGCCGCTTGCAGCCCGGCCGCATGTTCCTGGTCGATACGTCGCAAGGTCGGATCATCGCCGACGATGAGATCAAACGAGAGCTCGCGGCGCGTCACCCGTACCGCAGTTGGCTCGACGAGCACCAGACGCGGCTTGACGACCTGCCCCAGCCGGCGAGCACGAATGGCCGCAACGGTCACGCCGCCGAGTCGCTGCAGGCGCTGCAGAGGACGTTCGGCTACACGCTCGAAGACCTGCGGATCATCATGGCTCCCATGGCCGCCACGGGTTATGAGCCCGTGGGTTCGATGGGCAACGACACGCCGCTGGCCGTGCTCTCCGATCGACCGCAGTTGCTTTACAACTACTTTAAGCAGCTCTTTGCCCAGGTGACCAATCCGCCGCTGGACGCGATTCGCGAGGAGATCATCACCTCGCTGATCACGACGATTGGTTCCGAAGGCAACCTGTTGGACGAGACGCCGGAGCAATGTCGTCTGTTGCGGCTCGAACGGCCGGTCATCACCGACGCGCAGTTGGCCTGCATCAAACAACTCGACCGTCCCGGCTTGAAAGCGCGCACGCTCTCGACGCTTTTCCCGCGCAGTGCGGGAGCCGCGGGAGTGCGTGAGCGGATGGACGCGCTGCGGCGCGAAGCCAGCGAGGCAATCGCCGACGGCGTGACGATCCTGATTCTTTCGGACCGCGGCGTCGATGCCGACCGCGTGCCCTTGCCCGCTCTGTTGGCTACCAGCGGTGTGCATCACCATCTCATTCGCGAAGGCACGCGGACACATTGCGGCCTGGTGGTCGAGTCGGGCGAGCCGCGCGAGATGCAGCATTTCGCCGTGCTCACAGGTTACGGGGCCGGCGCCGTCAATCCATATCTGGCCCTGGCGACGCTGCGGCAGATTCAGCGCGAAGGCTACATCGACTCTTCGCTCAGCCCGCAAGACCTGGATCGTGGCTACTTGCGGGCCACGGACAAGGGGCTGCTGAAGGTGATGTCCAAGATGGGCATCTCCACGCAACAGAGCTATCGCGGCGCGCAGATTTTCGAGGCCATCGGCCTCAATAGCGCATTCGTCGACGAGTTCTTTAGCTGGACGCCCAGCCGTATCCAGGGAATCGGGTTGGAGGAGATCGCCGCCGAATCGCTGCGCCGCCACGAGCACGCGTTTCCACAAGCCGACGTCCCCGAGGTGTTGGGGCTCGACGTGGGCGGCGAGTACCAGTGGCGCCGCAAGGGCGAGCAGCACGTGATGAGCCCGGCGGTGGTCGCCAAGCTGCAACACGCCACGCAGATCAACAGCCGCGAGGAGTTCCGCGAGTATTGCGATCTGATTGACCAACAACAAAAGAAACTGCTCACGCTGCGCGGACTGCTCGATTTCAAGGCACTGCCCGAGCCCATTCCGCTGGAGGAAGTCGAGCCGGCAACCGAGATCGCGAAACGATTCGCGACCGGTGCCATGTCGTACGGTTCGATCTCGCGCGAAGCGCACGAGACGTTGGCCATCGCTATGAATCGCCTGGGCGCCAAGAGCAACACCGGCGAAGGGGGCGAAGACCCGGTCCGCTACCTACCGCTGGAGGGCGGCGACTCGCGCCGCAGCTCGATCAAGCAGGTGGCCAGCGGACGGTTCGGCGTCACCAGCGAATACCTGGTCAATGCCGATGAGCTGCAGATCAAGATGGCCCAAGGCGCCAAGCCGGGCGAAGGCGGTCAGCTCCCCGGTCATAAGGTTGACAAGGAGATCGCGCGGATCCGGCACAGCACGCCGGGAGTGGCGCTCATCTCGCCGCCGCCGCATCACGATATCTATTCGATCGAGGATCTCGCGCAACTAATCCACGATCTGAAGAACTCCAATCGCGATGCGCGGGTCAGCGTCAAGCTGGTTGCCGAGGTGGGCGTGGGCACCGTTGCGGCGGGGGTTTCCAAGGGCAAGTCGGACGTCGTGCTCATCAGCGGTTACGACGGCGGCACCGGCGCCAGTCCCCAAACGTCGATCAAACACGCCGGCATCCCCTGGGAACTGGGGCTGGCCGAAACGCATCAGGTGCTCGTGAAGAACGATCTGCGGGGTCGGATCATCGTGCAGACCGACGGCATGATTCGCACGCCCCGCGATGTGGCCATCGCCACCTTGCTCGGAGCCGAAGAGTGGGGCATCGCCTCCGCGGCGCTGGTCACCGTCGGCTGCATCATGATGCGCAAGTGCCATCTGAATACCTGTCCCGTGGGAATCGCGACGCAGGACAAAGAGCTGCGCAAGAAGTTCACCGGCAAGCCCGAGCACGTCGTGAACTACTTCATGCTCATCGCCGAAGAGCTGCGGCAGATCATGGCGTCGCTCGGCTTTCGCACGATCAACGAGATGGTGGGGCGCGTCGACAAGCTCGACACCCGCCGGGCCATCGATCATTGGAAGGCCCGTGGGCTCGACTTCTCGGCCATCCTCTGCAAGCCGGAAGCTCCGCCGCACGTGAAAACCTACTGCTGCGAACCGCAAGATCACGGGATCGATGAGTCTTTGGACATGACCACCTTGCTGGATCTCTGTGAACCGGCACTCGAACGTCGCGAGCCGGTCGAGCATGACTTGCCCGTGCGCAACGTCCAGCGGACCGTGGGGACCATTCTCTCCAGCGAGGTGACGAAGCGTTACGGCAGCCAGGGATTGCCCGAGGACACGATCCAACTCAACTTCCGCGGCTCGGCCGGCCAAAGCCTGATGGCCTTCGGCGCGCCGGGCGTCACGGTCCGCGTTGAAGGCGACGTGAACGACTACTGCGGCAAGGGACTCTCCGGCGGCAAAGTCATTGTTTATCCGCCGCAGGAGTCGCCGTTCGTGGCTGAAGAAAACATCATTGCCGGCAACGTCGTGCTCTATGGTGCGACGGCCGGCGAAGTCTATCTGCGCGGCATTGCCGGCGAACGCTTTTGCGTGCGCAACAGCGGCGCCACGGCCATTGTCGAAGGCATTGGCGACCATGGCTGCGAGTACATGACCGGCGGCTTTGCCGTGATTCTCGGACCGACGGGCCGCAACTTCGCCGCCGGAATGAGCGGCGGAATTGCCTATGTGCTCGACGAGAGCGGCGATTTCGAGACCCGCGTGAACATGGAAATGGTCGAACTGGAACCGCTGGCCGATGACGACCGGCAGCGGCTGCGCGAGTTCATCGAGCGGCACGTTCGCTACACCGGCAGTACGCGCGGTCAGCACGTGCTCGACAACTGGGATTCCATGCTGGAACGATTCGTGAAAGTCATGCCGACCGACTACAAGCGCGCACTCGCGGAGTTAGCCCAAGAGCAGGCCGAAACGGAGGCTGGCATCGGCGAGCAGATGGCCGAGGTGCGCAATGGGTGACTTGCGTGGGTTCATGGAGCATCCGCGGGCCAAGGTCGCCAAGGAGGCGCCCGAGTCTCGCGTCAATCACTACCGCGAGTTCTTGCAGATCCTCTCCGACGATGAGCTCGTGCGGCAGGGAGCCCGCTGCATGGACTGTGGCGTCCCGTTCTGTCACACCGGCTGCCCCCTGGGCAACATCATTCCCGACTGGAACGATCTGGTCTATCGACAGCAATGGTCCGACGCGCTGGCCCGATTGCACGCGACCAACAACTTCCCGGAGTTCACCGGCCGCATCTGTCCCGCTCCTTGCGAGGCCGCCTGTGTGCTGGGCATCAACGAAGACCCGGTCGCCATCAAACAAATCGAAGTGGCGATTGCCGATCGAGGATTCTCCGAAGGTTGGATCACGCCCCAACCGCCCGCTGTCCGCACGGGGCGCACCGTAGCGGTGATAGGCAGTGGCCCGGCTGGACTGGCCGCGGCTCAACAGCTCAATCGCGCCGGGCACAAGGTGACGGTCTTCGAGCGCGACGATCGTCCGGGCGGGCTTTTGATGTACGGCATTCCCGACTTTAAGCTCGAAAAGTGGCAGGTCGCCCGACGCGTCGAGCAGATGGAAGGCGAAGGCATCGAGTTTCGCTGTAGCACGAACGTCGGTGTCGATCTCACACTCGAGTCGTTGCGCGACGAGTTCGACGCCGTGTTGCTGTGCGTAGGTGCGACACAGCCGCGGGATTTGCCCGTCCCGGGTCGTGAACTTCAGGGAATCCATTTCGCGATGGAATTTCTCACGCAGCAGAACAAGCGCAACCAGGGCGATGAGATTGCAGCCGAAGTCTCGATCACCGCGACCGGCAAGGACGTGATCATTATCGGCGGCGGTGATACTGGCTCGGACTGCACCGGCACGTCGAACCGGCATCGCGCCAAGAGCGTCACGCAGTTCGAGCTCTTGCCCGAACCGCCCGACGTGGGCGAATACCCCCGCGCGCACGAGCGTCCCGCTCACACCCCCTGGCCCCACTGGCCGCTGATTTTGCGCACCAGCACCTCTCACGAAGAGGGCTGCGAACGGCAGTGGAGCATCCTGACGAAGGAATTTCGCGACGATGGTAGCGGCGGCGTGGCATCGCTCGTCACCAGCCAGATTGAATGGTACGACGATGAGAATGGTCGTCGCTCGTTTCGAGAAGTCCCCGGCAGCGAAAAGGCTTGGCCGGCACAGCTCGTCCTGCTGGCCATGGGGTTCACCGGGCCAGAGCGCCGCGGTGCGATCGAAGAGCTGGGGCTCGAACTCGACCAGCGCGGCAATATCAAGTGTGATGAGCAGTACCACTCCAGCATGACCGGGGTGTTCGCCGCCGGTGATGCCCGGCGCGGCCAGTCGCTGGTAGTGTGGGCCATTCACGAAGGACGCGAAGCAGCCCGGGCAGTCGACAAGCACCTGATGGGTGCCAGCCAACTCCCCAGTGTCAACTCGGGCGATTTCGTCTGGCGTTAGCTGCTGCGCGGGGATCGACTGTTGGTCGCTACGACGTGGCCGTACAATCCGCAGCCTTGCCGTAGCTTCAGTTAAGTGGCGGCATCTTCTCCGGTCGCGCCGGCAGCACGTCGGCGGTTTCGACCGCGGGTTTCCCGGCGCCGATGAGAACAGTTGGTGCAGTGCGCGGCAATCGCGCACGGCGGGCCCGACGGTAGTTCCACGTCACTCGTTGCCGACCGCGATCTCCCCAAAAAAATGCCCCGCAGACGCGAAACCGGCACTCCGATCGTGCTAGCAGTTGGCAACCGAGAATTGGAAGCCAAGCTGGCGAGCCTGCTCGATCGCGCAGGTTACCGGTGGAATTTGGCGCGGCATCAGTATCTGGGCAACTCTCTGCGCGGCTGCTCCGACTATCTGCTCATCGTTGATCGCGAAGTTGCGGTGTGTCGAGAGGAAGAGGCTGGCCCCTCGACGTATCTGCACCTGCGGCCTGGCCAACTGGCCGAGGTGACTGTCTGCGTCGTGAACGGCCGGCTGGCGTATGGCTTGTCACCCGATATCGACGAACGCGTCTGGCTCGAGGTGCTGGCCAAGACGGCAGGCGTCGCTTCGCCACCCGCCGCTGTGCGTCGCGCCGCGTGACGGCGTCACGGCGCCTGGTCTTCCTCGGGTGGACGCTTAATGCGCTCGAACAGGGTGGTGAAGCGGGCTAGCGTCAGCTCGACATGGTCGAGCCGCCGCTGTTGTTCAACCACGACGCCGTCAAGCACTTCCAGCGTGCGCTCTATGTGCGTGAGCTTGAACTCAAGCTCGGTCGTGCGTCGGGCTAGTTCGTCCTCAGGCGTTGAAGATTCGGGCACGGTCCTGTCCTTGTCCGTTGTCAGGGGGGCTTGGCCGTCGCGGCTTTGATTCGGCAGCCGTAGTTCCGATAATGGAGCGCAGCGGCGATTACGATCGCGCGTGTGACTCGCGAATATCTTGCCGGAGGAGCTTCCCGATGCAAACGCAGACGCCCGACCAACTGGTCGCCAAGAAGTGCCTTCCCTGCGAAGGGGGCGTCGACCCTTGCACGCTCGAAGAGTCGCAGTCGCAGTTGGGCCGACTCAAAGGCTGGCGGCTGACGCACGAGGGGCAGCGGATTCGCAAAGATTGGACCGTCAAGAACTTCATGGCCGGCATGCGTTTCTTCGAGGCCGTGGCGGAAGTTGCGGAAGCCGAAGGGCATCATCCCGACCTGCATCTGGAAGGGTATCGCAACCTGTCGATCGAAATCTGGACGCACGCCATTGGGGGACTCTCGGAAAACGACTTTATTCTGGCCGCCAAGATCGACCGCCTGCCAATCGACTCGCAGTCGTAGCCGCGCACGGCGTGCGCCGACCGCCGCAACGCGCGAAAAACAGTCGCGTCCGGAAATGGCCAGACGGCCGTTCGAGCGGCTGCTAAAACGGTCGCATGGAGATCGACGACGCGACCTGTTATCGAGCCGTGCGAAGCCGAGACCCGCGATTTGACGGACGGTTCTACATTTGTGTGCAGACGACCGGCATCTATTGCCGGCCCATCTGCCCGGCGCCACCGGCCAAGCGCGAAAACATGCGTTTCCTGCCCTGCGCCAGCGCGGCGGAAGCGGCCGGTTTTCGTCCCTGTCGTCGCTGCCGTCCCGAAACGGCCCCCGGCACGCCCGGCTGGTTGGGCACGCCCGCCACGGTGTCGCGAGCGCTCCGCCTGATTGCCGCCGGCGCGCTCGACGAGGGGAACGTCGATACGCTCGCAACTCGTCTGGGTGTGGGCGGCCGTCACTTGAGGCGGTTGTTTGCAACCCACCTGGGGGCATCACCGGTGGCCATGGCACAGACGCGGCGCGTTCACTTCGCGCGTCGCCTGCTCGACGACACCACGCTCTCGATGACCCAAGTGGCGCTGGAGGCAGGATTCTCGAGCGTGCGGCGGTTCAACAGCGCCATTCGCGCTACCTTCGGGCAGTCGCCCTCAGCCCTGCGTCGGCAGAGACCCGGCAGCAACGGCGCTGTGGATGTGGGTATTCGCTTGCGACTTCCCTACCGGCCACCGTACGACTGGCCGTCGGCCTGCGCATTCCTGGAGCCGCGCACGATACCGGGTGTCGAAGAGTGCCGCGAGGGGCGCTACCGGCGCACCGTCCGGCTCGGAGACGAGCCCGCCACGATCGAGATTGCGGCCGCCGGCGAAGGGCGACATCTCGAGTTGGTCATCGTCTGTCGGGAACCGGTCGAGTTGTTGGAGTCGGCTGAACGCGCGCGACGGCTGTGCGATCTCGATGCCGACCCGCTGGCCATCGATGAGCATCTCTCTCGCGACCGCAAGTTGGCGCCGCTGATGAAGAAACGCCCCGGGTTGCGCGTTCCCGGCGCGTGGGATCCGTTCGAGACGGCCGTCCGCGCGGTGTTGGGTCAGCAGATCAGTGTCGCGGCCGCGCACACAATCGCCGGGCGGCTGGCGGCTTCCTGCGGAAGACGATTGCCCGATGGCTCGGCGCCCGCCGGTACGAGCCTCTCGCATCTGTTCCCCACACCCGAGCAATTGGCCGACGCCGATCTGTCGCAACTGGGCCTTCCACAGTCGCGGCAAGAGACGCTGCGCCGCTTAGCGCGGGCGGTCTGCGATGGCGACCTGCGCTTCGATGGTGCGATGGCTTTGGAGGACTTCGTCGGACAAGCGACCCGATTGCCGGGCATCGGCCCCTGGAGTGCGAACTACATCGCCATGCGCGCGCTGGGCGAACCCGACGCATTTCCCGGCGGAGACCTCGGGCTGCGCAAAGCGATGTCGCGCGGAGAGGACTTGATATCAGCGCGCGATTTGGAACGTCGTGCGGAGGCTTGGCGTCCCTGGCGCGCCTACGCCGCCATGCACCTGTGGCGATCACTGGCTGACAAGAAGCCGATACCTCGAAAACGAGCGACACGCCGCCGCACCGCGACTACGACCACCTAGCGCTCGCAAGTGCAAGCCGAACACCCGAAATGGGAGGAGTACCCACTATGCAACTGATTCGCTGCGACGTCCCTTCGCCCTTGGGCGATATCGCGGTCATCGCGCGCGACGCCGGACCTCAACGCGATGGTCCCGTTGTCGCGATTGGTTTTGCCGACTGTTGGCCCCGCTTGGCCGGACTGCTGGCGCGGCGTGATGCCGGCTATGAACTATCCGAGGGCTCGCTCGATCAAGCGGCGCACGCCTTAGAGCGGTACTTCTCAGGCGACTGCGAGGCACTCGACGCGGTGTCCATCGATTCGGGCGGAACGGCTTTCCAGCGTCGCGTTTGGCGGCGGCTGATGCGGGTGCCGGCCGGTGAGACGATTTCCTATGCTGGGCTGGCTGCGGCAATCGGCTCGCCCGCGGCGGCTCGTGCGGTGGGGACTGCCAACGCGACCAATCCCATCTCGCTGGTGGTCCCCTGTCATCGGGTTGTGCGCACGGGAGGGGAGGTAGGCGAGTACAGCGGAGGCGCCACGCGCAAAGCCTGGCTGCTGCGCCACGAGGCAGCCCATGCAGAGCCAGTTCTGCGGCAAAACGACACACCGTTGTTGCAGACACAGTCCGTCTAGCGCGGACCTCTGTCAGGTGGCGGCCAGTGCAACTCCGTCACTCGCGGGCGCCTGTGATGAGTGCCGAGGCCGCCGCTATACTAGGTCGCCGATGCCACAGGATCTCGGGCGCCGGTGAGTACACATGGGGAGTGATTGTTGATGAGTGGTAGCCATAACAGCGGACAAGGCAACTGGGCCTCGTCTTCGATGGTCGAAGCCCTGACCGCGATGGGCGCGATGATCGTCGTTTACTCGGCCATCTTGTGGGTGATCGTGACGCTGGGACGCGTCTTGATTGGCGGTGACACAGAAGCCGAGGCGGGTGCCTAGCACGCACTGCGGTGTATACGCCTGTTGCGACCGTGGTCTCGACCGGAGGATCAATCGAATGGTTCACGCGCGCATGCACCGTTGGGCGTGGATCGTTTGCGCATCCATCAGCGTCGCGGCCGCCGACACGAAGGGAGCATGTGGCGTGGAAACGGGTTTTCTCGATCGCAGTTACGAAGATGCGGCGGGCGAGCGACACCAATACGTTGTCTTCGTGCCGGCCGCGTACGACCCGGAGAAGCCTTGGCCGCTGATCGTTTTTCTGCACGGCGCCGGCGAGCGGGGTACGGACAATCGCGAGCAGGTTTCCGTGGGGCTCGGGCCGGTCGTTCGTCGGCAACTCGATACGTTTCCTGCGCTGGTGCTCTTCCCGCAGGCACGCAAAGACTGGCTGGCGATGCGGCCCGACCTGACGCGGGCCATCGCCGAGCTCGATCGCGTGGAAGAGGAGTTCAATGTCGCTGCCGACCGCGTCTACGTGACGGGGCTCTCGATGGGCGGCCGCGGCACGTGGGACATGGTGCACATGTGCCCCGACCGCTTTGCGGCCGCGGTGCCCATCTGCGGGTTCTTCAACGACGAGCTGGCGCCGTTCATCGACCTGCCCACTTGGTTCTTCCATGGCGACGCCGATCCCGTTGTCTCAGTGGGCAACTCGCGAAAGGCGGTGCGCGCGTTGCGGGCTGCCGGCGGTAACCCCCGATACACCGAGTTTGCCGATGTCGGGCACGACAGTTGGTTGCCAGCCTACGACACGCCAGAGTTGATCCCCTGGATGTTGTCGCAAAGCCGCTAGGGCGCTATCGAGATGCGGCCCCTCCGTGCGGCGCACGAGCGACTCACACGCCCGGCGCTTCCGACTGTGAAGGATCATCCCGGCATGAACACGCGCGACCCGGGACTCGGTGTGACCCTGGACGATGTCCGCGCGGCGGCTGCGCGGATTGGTCCTTTCATTCGCCGCACGCCGGTGCTCACGTCGCGCTACTTCGACGAGCGGATCGGGGCCAGATTGTTCTTCAAGTGCGAGAACTTCCAGCGCGTGGGCGCTTTCAAGTTTCGGGGGGCGACCAATGCGGTGCGGTTGCTCACGGCCGATCAGGCGCAGCGCGTAGTCGTGACGCACTCTTCGGGAAATCACGCGCAGGCTCTGGCCGCAGCCGCACGGGCGCGGAACATCCGGGCGACGATTGTCATGCCGCGCAATGCGCCGGCGGTGAAGCGCGACGCCGTGGCCGGATACGGCGCTACGATCGTCGAGTGTGAGCCGACTTTGGCCGCCCGCGAGTCGACGACCGACGAGATCATCGCCCGCACCGGGGCGACGCTCGTCCACCCTTACGACAACCACCACATCATCGCCGGCCAGGGAACGGCAGCGCTGGAACTCCTCGAAGATGCGGGCCCGCTCGACTTCGTAGTGGCCCCCGTTGGCGGCGGAGGGCTGCTCGCAGGGACGGCGCTGGTGACGACGGAGCTAGTGCGGGGCGTGCAGGTATGGGGCGCGGAACCATCGGGCGCGGACGACGCGCACCGCTCGCTGGCGGCCGGACGGGTGATTCCCAGTGAGAATCCCGACACGATCGCCGATGGTCTGCTCACCTCGCTCGGCGAGCGGAACTTTCGGATCCTTTCGGAACGCGTCACCCAGATCGCAACGGTCGACGACGAACAAACCATCCAGGCCATGCGCCTGGTGTTCGAGCGGATGAAGATCGTGATCGAGCCCTCGGCAGCCGTCGCCGTGGCCGTTGTCCTCGACCGCGCACAACAACTGGCAGGCAGCCGCGTGGGTATCATCCTCAGCGGTGGCAACGTCGATGTCGCCCGCTTGCCGTGGATGGCTGACAAGGGGGCCAAAGACTAAAGCTCTTTGAGCGCCGCGAGCACCTCTTTGTCGTGGCCGTCGACCGAGACCCGCTTCCAGAGTTTGGCGACTTTGCCGTCGGCATCGATCAGATAGGTGGAGCGTTGGATGCCCATTTTCTTCTTGCCGTACATGTTCTTCTCGCGCCAGGCGCCGTACTTTTCCGCCACCTTGTGCTCGGTGTCGGCCAGCAGGGGAAAATTGAGCGAGTACTTGTCGCGGAACTTGACGTGGCTGGCGACATCGTCGGTGCTCACGCCCAGCACGACAGCATCGAGCTTGGCCAGCGCGCGCTGTTGATCGCGGAATGCGCAAGCTTCTTTGGTGCAGCCCGGCGTGTCGTCGCGCGGATAGAAGTACAGCACAACCGGCTGCCCGCGCAGATCCGACAGCTTCACTTTCGAACCGTCGTCCGCAGCCAGCGTGAAAGCCGGTGCCTTTTTGCCCGGCTCAATCCAGTCGCCCATCGTCGTTGGCTCCTCGGGGTTGAGGGTGTTCGCCATACGCCTGTTGTCGTCGCGATTATAGGGACCCCGGCGAACTTGCCCAGGTTACGGAGTGTCCTGTCCGATGTTCCGGGATTTTCTGGTACTGTTTCTGCGAGTACCCCTGCCGGAGCGGATCATGCTGGTTTGAAGGGGTCTCGACAAGGTAAAATAGCGCTGGGTCACAGAGTGGGAATCGGCTCTGACGAACCGGAGTGGCGCGGTCGCGCGCCGCAGAAATCTTCAGTCGGAGGATCACGCTATTAGTGCAACGCTCGTCTCGCAGCGGTCGGCCGACCGTGGCTGGGAACTTGCCCTCGCGGCTGCCCGGACGGCTGAGGATAACCGAGGTGATCGGATCGTCATCCTGGACGTTCGCGAGCTGACCGCGATGTGCGATTACTTCGTCATCGCCACCGGCACGAGTCGACGCCAGTTGCACGCCATGAGCGACGAGATCGACCGTTGCCTGGAGCAGGAGTTGGGTGACCGACGCTTGGGCATCGAAGGTTATCGCTCAGGCGGTTGGTTGCTCTTGGATTATGGCAACGTCGTGATCCATCTCTTCGACGCCGAGCTGCGCGACTACTACCGCATCGAGGACCTGTGGTCGGAAGCGAAGCGGATTGAGCTTCCCCCCGCCGCGCCGAGGGCCATGCCTCGTTAATTCCCGCGTGGTGCGCTGCCTGCTTTTCCGCACTTGATGCGCGTCCCCCCTTCGTGGCAGACTGGCCTCGCCACGCGACGGCACAATTTGCTTCTTGGACCTTCGGCCCGCTGCCACCATGAACGTACTCGCCCTGTTGCGCGAGCAATTGCGCGCCGCACTCACCGCGCTGGTGGGTCAGCCGGAGGAAGCGGCCGCGCTGATCCGCCGCAGCCAAGATCCGCGTTTCGGCGACTACCAGGCCAATTGCGCGATGCCGCTGGGCAAGAAGCTCAACCGCCCGCCACGCGACGTGGCAGGCGACATCTGCCAGCGCCTCGATGTGGCCGACATCTGTCACGAGCCTGAAATCGCTGGCCCGGGATTCATCAACTTCCGTCTCCGCAACGATTGGTTGGCCGTGCAGCTCGCGCAGGCGGTCGGCGATTCGCGGCTGGGGATTGCGGCCGCCGCGGAGCCGCAAACGATCGTCATCGACTATTCGGCGCCCAATGTCGCGAAACCGATGCACGTGGGCCACATTCGCTCGACGGTGATCGGCGACGCGCTGTACCGCACGTTCAAGTTCCTCGGCCATCGCGTCATCAGCGACAACCACGTCGGCGACTGGGGCACCCAGTTCGGCATGATTCTCTACGGCTATCGCAACTTCCGCGACGAAGCTGCCTACCAGGCCGATCCCGTCACAGAGCTGGCTCGTTTGTATCGACTCGTCAATCAACTTGTCACCTACCACGACCAGCGTGCCAAAAGGCCGCAGCTCGTCGACCGCATCGAGCAGTTGGAACGCGAAGTGAAGGCCGTCGCGCAATCGCCTCCTGCGGCGGAGGGTGACAAAGCAGCCAAGAAGGTCGCCAAGCAGCGCAAGCGGCTTGAACAGCAACTGTCGCAAGCCAAAGGCGAATTGGCGGGACTCGATCGCCAGTTGACAGCCGTCGAGGAGGACTCACATCTTGCCGCGTTGGCCAATCAGCATTCCGACATCGGCCGGCAGGTGCTCGCCGAGACGGCCAGTTTGCACGCTGGCGACGAAGAGCGGCGCCGGTTGTGGGAAGAGTTCCTGCCACCGTGTCTGGCGGCGATCGAAAAGATCTTCGACAGGCTCGGCGTTCGTTTCGATCACACGCTGGGCGAGAGCTTCTACCACGATCGCCTGCCGCGAATTGTCGACGATCTTCGCTCCAAAGGGCTGGCGCAGGAGAGCGAGGGGGCGGTGTGCCTTTTCCTCGACGGCTACGACACGCCGATGATCGTGCAGAAGCAGGACGGCGCTTTCCTCTATGCGACGACCGACCTGGCGACGCTCGAGTACCGCATGGCGACCTGGCAGCCCGACCGTATCTTGTACGTTGTCGACCATCGCCAGAGTCTGCACTTCGAGCATCTCTTTGCGGCCGTCCGCGCGTGGGGCTACGAGGACGTCGAGCTGGCACATGTGAGCTTCGGCACGGTGTTGGGCGAAGACGGGAGGCCCTTCAAGACCCGCTCGGGCGACACGGTGGGTCTGGAGAGCCTGCTCGACGAAGCCGTCCGTCGCGCGGCCGAAAAGATGGACGAAACCGAACCGTCGAAGCCGGACGGTCCCCGGATTGCAGAGGCGGACCGCGCAGCCGTGGCCGAGAAGATCGGCATCGCTGCGCTCAAATATGCCGACCTCGTGCAGAACCGCACCAGCGACTATGTGTTCAGCTACGACAAGATGCTCGCGCTCAACGGCAACACGGCGACCTACATGCAGTACGCCTACGCCCGAGTGCAGAGTATCTTCAGCCGCGGGCAGGTCGATCTCGATGCGCTGCGCCAAAGCGGCGCGGAAATCTTGTTGGTGGAAGAGGCGGAACGCGCCCTGGCCCTGGCCTTGATCCAATTCAGCGAGGCCTTGGAGCTGACGACCGAGGACTATCGTCCCAGTCACCTCACCAGTTATCTCTACGAGTTGGCCAATCACTACTCGACGTTCTTCGAGCAGTGTCCCGTGCTCAAGGCCACCGACGAAGCGACCCGCAACAGCCGGTTGTTGTTGTGCGATCTCACGGCACGGACGCTGAAAACCGGGCTGGGGCTGTTGGGCATCGACGTCGTCGAACGGATGTGAAACTGCGGGATGCTGCGCGGTTCAACGCGCAACGCCCTCGCCTGATGCCGCCGGTCTGTTCGTTCGCTTTGCGAGGGGCACGATCCAGTGATTGTGGCGCAGGAGGTATAATCGCTGCGACGTCAGATCGACGCTTGCATCAATCAGCGGCTGCAGCGGGCGACCGTTCATGCCGAGTTGAGCGGATGCGTAGACGGCTGGTTGTCTTCCGGTCTGTTCGTGCCATCGGCGGCTAACTTCTGCCGCGTAGCGGTGGATCATCCACGGCCTGGAAAGCACGACCGGAAGCTGAAACGCCGCTAGATCGCGACTAGCGTTCCACACAATCTCAACCTGCCCGTCTTCGGCGATGGTCCGACAGGCCCTCGGCAGAAACTGCCAATCTCGAAACGTCAAAGCTGAGAAATCGACGTGGACGACCGCCAGCTCTGGGAACTGGTTGTGTTCTCCATCGCGGTTGAGAGTGGTGTAGCCACCTCGTCTCTTGTCGAACAACGCAGGGTCGTTGACGATCTGCGGCCGTCGGCCACTGGGGACGCCGCCGCAGAGCGCAAAGGGCTCGACGCGCCAGAGATGATTCATGACCTCCTCGTGCAAGTCGTGTTGTCTGGCAGATTCGAGCAACCGCACCAGCGAGCGCAATAGCTTTCTAAGCTGATTCGAGTCCGTAGGGTGATCGTCGCCGTTGGTGGCGAGTCCCTCTTGCGCATCGCGCACTTGCCGAACTAGCGCCAAGGTGCGCTCGCGACTGCTCGCGATCAGTAGACTCTCGATGGCATCCAGGGTCTCCGCGAACGTTCGCGTCTGTCCGATTGCCGGTCGACGACCAAACGCTTCTCGCCATGCCAATTCGATGGATCTTTCGCTCCGACCGCCGCCCTGGCTGTTCGCTTCTGGATTGAAGAACACGCGCTCTCCGCAGATCGGCTCATGCGTGACGACCACGCTGGGCAGCACGGTCCAGTCCAACTTCTGCGGATCGACTTGGTGGAAAACGACCGAACGACTCACGAAATCCGGCAGCGGTCCGAGCGTCGATTGCTGCTGGGCACTTTCAGCCAGCGCCTCGCATTTCAGCCTTAGATACAAGGGCGCCGCCTGCATCTGAGCAGCCTTCATGTTCCAAGAAAACAACCCGCCTTCGTGCGTCCAACGCACGTCGCCCGAAATCGCGAAATGCCGCAACGGCAACAGCACCTGGGCCACACACCACGCTGCAACTGCCGGAGCCAGAAACCGGCTTGGCCGTTTGGATAGCGGTGAACACCGCCCGCTGGCCCGCTGGCGCCATCCCAAGAGCGCTCCAATCCCGGGAATGACCACGGCGCCTACGATCAACCATCGCCAGTCGGGAGCAGCGAGGCGGGGTCGGGTTAGCCAGTTCGCGAGGCGCCGTGGCCAGTCGGGTTCGAAGAACACCGTCGTCAGCCCCAATGCCATAAGCGGAAACACGCCGATGTCGTCGAACAACACGAAGTGGTTGAGGCCATGGAATACGACGGCCAACGCAAATCCCAGTGTCCGAGTCCGACGCACGAGCAACAGCCAGCCGACCGTCAGATCGAACACGAGGCCACTGTACGCGATCTCGAAAGCGGCCAAGTCGGAGTTGCGCCAGTGCTCGAAAGATGCGAGCCACTGCGATGAGAGCGCGGATTGAAGTGCTGATGGTAGCCGCGCCTGCGCAAGCATTGACCGAACGGGCTCGGCATCGAACAGGTAGTCGCGATTCAGCTTCGCGATGCCGCCAAACGTATAGACCACCAACAACTGCGCGCGCAGCACCGCAACACCCGCGAACGGAATGACATTACGCCGTTCTCCCCGGCGTCTTGACGCACTTCGCGTCAGGCTGTCGATGCTCAAACAGCGACCCGAAGGAATGATTGCTAGCAACAGCGCCACCAGCGCCGCGAGGTAATAGTGGTTGTTGTAACGCGTGGCCTCCATCCCGATCATCGAGCTCCACGAGATAAACAGCGCCAACGCGGCCAGCCGAGTGAGCCACCCGCAGGCGAGTGCGAAGCCAGCGAGCCCCACGACCGCGCAGTGGACGTACATGCCCGGAGCCGACCAAGGCACGAGCCACTCGCTCAGCGGGAAGGGTACGTTCCACTCGGCTTGGTAGAAGATCTGGTCGATGCGGCTGCCGGCTGGTCCGGGACGTAAGTAGCGATACGCTTCCCACGCCATCGTCAGGCCGAAGACGATGCGGGCGGCGGCGACCGATGCCCCGTCGACCGGCTGCGCGAGCCGATCTTCTAACCACCGCTGCCAGAGCGATATCGAAGGAAAAGCGGACACCGGGGTCGCCACGAGAAAGAGCAAGTTGCTCAGCGAGCGCCCAGCATAATCGGCCGTCTTGCCATGGAGAACAGACGGCCAGCAGATACGCTCAACTTGGAGCCTTGGACGGATTGGCTTCCATGGCGCCCTCGTAACGCGCGAAGATCATCCGGCCAGCACTGGTTTGCAAGACGTTGCTCACGGTGACGCTCACCGTTTGCTGCACGTACTCGCGGGCGTTTTCGACGACGACCATCGTGCCGTCGTCCAGATAGCCGACGCCCTGGCCGAACTCCTCACCCGGTTTGACGATCCGCACGGAGATCGCCTCGCCCGGCAGGCAGACCGGCTTCAGCGCGTTGCTGAGGTCGTTGAGATTGATGACACCAACGCCGTGCAGCTTCGCTACTTTGTTCAAGTTGAAGTCGTTAGTGATCACCTTGCCTTCCAGGTGCTTGGCCAGCATCACCAGCTTCAGATCGACGGGTTGCCCGACGAACTCGGGCAGCTCGCGATCGTAGATTTGCAGATCGATCCCGTTCTGGCCCCGCAAGCGGTTGAGAATGTCGAGTCCGCGCCGGCCGCGTTGACGCCGCTGCTTGTCGGAACTGTCGGCGATGGCCTGTAGTTCGCTGAGCACAAACCGTGGCATGATGAGCTGTGAATCGAAGATGTGTGTTTCGATCACATCCGCGATGCGGCCGTCGATAATGACGCTCGTGTCGAGGACATAGGGCTTCTGCCCTTTCACCTCCTTGGAGAATTCGACGTAGGGGATGATGAAGCGAAAGTCATTGCGGGTCTGCATCAACAGGCTGATGCAGGT
>CALKYM010000115.1 GCA_938003525.1 uncultured Planctomycetales bacterium
GTGCCTAGCCACGGTTGTGTCACGGTCGTGAGACCGTGGCACAACGCGGTTTTAAACCGGTAGCGCCCAAACCCTGAAAACCCGAACCACCGCCGAAAGCCCCAGCGGCCGCGGCGCGCAAACTTTTTGGCTCGCGATTACGCGGAGCGCGAAACTGTCTCAGCGTGCGCGCGCACGTCGTGTCACGGTCATGAGACCGTGACACAAAACGTCTGACGCACGAACTCAAACCTGAGCCGGGTGCGTGAGCACCTGGGTAAGTCTGAGACTCCAGAGCCGCGCCTATTTCAAGACCGTCAACTCACCCGCGCGAGTCGACAGCGCACGTCGCGGTGGCATCCGACCCGTAGATGCTACCGACCCAGCAGGTCGGGCTTGCCGAGGATTTCGAGGAGATAGGCGCCGTAGCTGTTGCGCATGCCGTCGGCCAGTTTGCGCACCTGATCGGCCGTGATGAAGCCTTTGTGGTAGGCCACCTCTTCCAGGCAGGCGATCTTCAGCCCTTGTCGCTGCTCGATGGCTTCGATGAAATCGGCCGCTTGCAAGAGCGACTCGGGCGTGCCGGTATCGAGCCAGGCGAAGCCGCGGGTGAAGCGTTCCACACGTAGTTCACCGCGCCGCATGTATTCGCGATTGACGTCCGTGATTTCCAGTTCGCCGCGAGCCGAGGGCTTCAGGTTGGCCGCGATCTCGACGACTTGATTGTCGTAGAAGTAGAGGCCCGTAACCGCCAGGTTCGATTTGGGCTCAGTCGGCTTCTCCTCCAGCGAGACGGCCATTCCGTCATCGCCGAGTTCAACGACGCCGTAGCGCTCCGGATCGCGCACGCCGTAGGCAAACACGGTCGCGCCCGAGGGCCGTTCGGCTGCCCGGGCCAGCATGTTTTGCAGCCCTTGGCCGTAAAAGATGTTGTCGCCCAGCACCAGCGCCACGTGGTCATCGCCGACAAACTCCCGGCCGATGATGAAGGCCTGCGCCAACCCTTCGGGTCGCGGTTGCGCCGCATACGTGAGCGAGATGCCCAATTCGCTGCCGTCGCCCAACAGTCGCTCGAAGGAGCCGATGTCCTCGGGCGTCGAGATGAGCAGGATGTCGCGGATGCCGGCCAGCATCAACGTCGACAACGGGTAGTAGACCATCGGCTTGTCGTAGACCGGCAGCAACTGCTTGCTCACCGCGCGGGTGATCGGATGCAGCCGCGTGCCAGAGCCTCCAGCCAGGACGATGCCCTTGTTCACGAAGCGCTGTTGGCGTGTGGTCTCAGGTGCCATGTGCTCGGTCGTTGTAATCAGGATGTTAGCTTAAGACAGATTCAATGCAGGAAATGTATGAATGGATCGTCGCCGTCACAGAGCGTATTGCAAGACTGCTTACGGGTGCCACCGCTGCCTTGCCCAGCAGGGTGCGTCCGGCAAGTGGGCACTGCAAGACGAACTCTCAACGACCAGCGCTCTCGTTTGCCAGTCCAAGGCGTTCGCGGCGATAGACTCCGGAAGTCACACGCCCGACCCAGTGCGAGTTATCGAGGTACCACTTCACTGTGTTCTCGATGCCCCTGTCGAAATCGACCTCGGGCTGCCAGCCCAACTCGGCCAAGATTTTACCCGCGTCGATCGCATAGCGACGATCGTGCCCGGGCCGGTCGGTAACCTGATGTTTCAGATTCTTGCAGGGGCGGTGCGCGAGGTCGGGGCGCAGACGGTCGACCGTCTCGCAGATCCGATCGACGACTTCCATGTTCGTCCGCTCCGAGTTGCCGCCGATGTTGTACACCTCGCCGGGTGTTCCCTTCTCCAGCACCATCCGAATGGCCCGACAATGGTCTTCGACGAACAGCCAATCGCGTACGTTCTGCCCGTCGCCGTAAATCGGCAGCGGCTTGCCTTCCAGGGCATTGAGAATCATCAGCGGAATCAGCTTCTCGGGAAACTGATAGGGTCCGTAGTTATTCGAGCAGTTGGTGGTTAGCGTCGGCATGCCGTACGTGTGGTGGTAGGCCCGCACAAAATGATCGGCCGCGGCCTTGGAGGCCGAGTACGGTGAGTTGGGCGCGTAAGGCGTTGTTTCGGTGAAGAGCCCCGTCGGGCCCAGCGAACCGTAGACCTCGTCAGTCGAGACGTGCAACACGCGAAATACGTCGCGCTCTGCCTCGGGCAACTCAAGCCAGTGCTTGCGTGCCGACTCCAGCAATCGAAAGGTGCCCAGCACGTTGGTCTCGACGAACAACTCCGGCCCGTCGATCGAGCGATCGACGTGCGATTCGGCGGCAAAATTGACGATCGCCCGCGGGCGATATTCGTTCAGCAGTCGGTCCACCAGGGTGCGATCGCCGATGTCGCCTTCGATGAATACATGGCGCGGGTCGTCGAGGGTTTCAGCCAGGGAGTCCAGGTTGCCAGCGTAGGTGAGCTTGTCGAGATTGACGATCCGCTCGCCTGCGGCCGCGATGCTCTGGCGGACGAAGCAACTGCCTATGAAGCCCGCGCCGCCGGTGACTAGCAGTGTCTGCATCGAGTTTCCTTTGCTTCCAGATCGCTCTCGCGGGCTAGTGGAGCGTCAGCGCGATTCATTCGCGCCGACGCGAAACGCTCGCCAAAGACGTAAGTGCTTTGGCGCAG
>CALKYM010000116.1 GCA_938003525.1 uncultured Planctomycetales bacterium
CTGATTCTCGGCGGCGCGCAGGAAAACACGCTGCTCAACTGCGAAGACCTGCTCGCCGACTACAACGACGACGTGCTGCTCATCACCGGCCCCGCCCTGGGCCCGGAAGGCAGTCTCATCGAGCGCGCCCAATCGAAACGTGTCCCGCTGAAAGTCATTCCGTCGCTGCGCCGTGCGATTCACCCCTTGCGCGATACGATCGCCTATCGTGCGATCCGCAGCACGCTGCGGCAGTTCCAGCCTGACGTGGTTCACACGCACAGCGCGAAGGCCGGCATCCTCGGCCGCGCAGCGGCCTGGTCGCTGGGAGTACCCGCCATCGTGCATACCGTCCACGGAGCGCCGTTCTATCCTTACCAGAGCAGGGCGGTGCGGTCCTTCTATCGCCGCTGCGAGCGCTGGGCCGCGCGGCGTTGCCATGCGCTGATCAGCGTCGCCGACGCCATGACCGACTTGATGGTCGAAGCCCGAGTCGCGCCGGCCGAGAAGTTCACAACCATCTACAGCGGCATGGAGGTCGAGCCGTTTCTGCACGCAGATACGCTACGCGACGAGGCTCGCCGCGAACTGGGCTACGACGACTCCCACGTCGTCGTGGGCAAGATCGCGCGGCTCTTCCCGCTCAAGGGACACGAGTCTCTGATCCGAGCCGCGTCGGCCGTTGTGGAGAAACACGCCAACACGCGCTTTTTGCTCGTGGGCGATGGCGTGCTCCGCGACAAGCTCCAGCGACAGATCGACGCCGCGGGGCTGGGCGCGTACTTCCAGTTCGCGGGCCTCGTCTCGCCCGAGCGGATCCCGCGTTTGCTGGCTGCGATGGATATCGTCGCGCACACCAGTCTCCGCGAAGGCCTGGCCCGCGTGCTGCCACAAGCCCTCATCGTCGGCCGTCCCGTCATCAGTTACGACGTCGACGGCGCACGCGAAGTGGTGATTCCCGACACCACCGGGTTGTTGCTGCCTCCGACCAGCATCGGCGAACTCACCGCATCGCTCGACCGTTTGATCGCCGATCGGGACTTGCGTGAGAGGATGGGCGCCGCAGGTCGCACCCGCTGCGCCGATGTCTTTCGCCACGAAACAATGACGGCGCAGATTCGCGCGCTGTACGAACGCGTGCTGGCCAAAAACGCTGACGCGGCTAAGCCTGCAGCAAGATCTTGATCGGCTGATCGCGCTTTTCGATCGCCATCCGGAACGCGTCGGCCGCGTCGGCCAACGGCCGGCGGTGCGTGATCATTGACGAAACATCGATCCGCCCCGACGTGATCAGATCCAACGCCAACGTCAGGTCGCGCTGGACTTCAGGATGCACCGAACCGACGACGCGGAGATTCTTGCGCAGCAGCGACCAGACGGGCAGGGGAGTCCGCTCGGTGTCAGGTACGCCAAACACCAGCGCCGTGCCGTGCTTGGTGCACAGATCGATCATCAGCTCAAGCGTCTCGGCTTGATGGCCGACTGCCTCGATCACGATGTCCGCGCCGCGCCCCCCGGTGATTTCCAATACCGCTTCGCGCGGATCGTCGCGATCGACATTGACCGTGTGCGTCGCGCGCATCTGGCGCGCCACGTCCAACCGGTAGTCGAGCTTGTCGAGCCCGATCACCCGCCGCGCGCCGAGATTGGCCAGCAGATGACTGAACAACAGTCCGATCGGCCCCTGTCCGATGACCACCGCGTCCATGCCCAGCAGGTTGGGCAACTTGCGGGCGGCCCAGATCACCGTGCCCAGCGGCTGCGCAAGGATCAACTGCTCGCGCGGCTCGTAGTCCATCGGTAGCGGCACAGCCATCGAAGCGTCCGCCACGACCAATTCGGAAAGCCCGCGCTGATCGGGCGGGATGGCCAGCGTCCAATCGCCCAGTTTGAAACGCTCGCTGCGACTCTCAATCACTTCTCCGATCAACTCGTGCAGACTGTCGCCAACCGGTCGCGGGAAGTCGACATTGAACGCGCCGCCCTGAAACCGTGGAAAGTCCGACGCGCACAGCACGCCGGCGTGCAGCTTGACCAGAATCGGTTCGCCGTCGACGTCAGCCAGGTTTGGACGCGCCACGTCGATGAACTCGAGTTCACCCGGTCGTTCGATCAGTGCTGCCTTCACGCGTTCTGCTCCAGACGTTTCGCTGTCAACTCAAATGGCCGTCGTTGGCGATCACTCCTCCGCGTGCGAAGTGTTGTAACGGCTCACGGCCGCCGCAAGCAATGCTGGGTAACTCACAATCGTTGACCAGTCCGGCAAGGCACAGTCGCGTTGAGCGCCCTTGGGCCGCCGGCTAGACTGTCGAATCGAGGGCCAAAGTGGCTCGATCCGGAGCCCCACGCCGACGGATCGCGCCGCGTGAACTGTGGGAACAGAGGAACGCGACGAACTTGTCTCTGGCCAGCCAACAGCGTCTGGGCTCCTATCGACTGTTGAACGTCATCATGACCGGCCAGACCAGTCAGGTCTGGGAGGCCATGGACGATTCGCGGCAGCGTCGCGTGGCGATCAAGCTGCTGTTGTCCGACTATCGACGCAATCGCGAGCACATCGGCTACCTCAAGCACGAGTGGGAAGTCGGCAGCAAGCTCGATCATCCCAACGTGATCCACCTCTTCGAGTTCGCCACCAAAGATGGTTTCCCATTCATCGCCATGGAATACTTCCCCTGGCCCAACCTCAAGCAGTACATCAATCGCGGCGTCGAAGTGCTGGGCTACTTCGCGCCCAAGATCATCGAGCTTTGCGGCGAGGGGCTGGCTTACTTCAACGAGCAGGGGTGGATTCACCGCGACGTGAAGCCGGACAACTTCCTCATGACCGACGAGGCCGATATCCGCCTCATCGACTTCGCGCTGGGCATGAAACCCAAGACCGGACTGGCGCGGCTCTTCGCGGGCAAGACCAAGGTGCAGGGCACCCGCAGCTATATGTCGCCCGAACAAATCCGCGGTCAGCCACTCGATCAGCGGGCCGACGTTTATAGCTTTGCCTGCATGGCCTTCGAGCTGCTCACCGGCAAGCTGCCCTACACGGGCACCAGTGCCAACGACCTGCTGATGAAGCACATTCGGGCGGCTCCCCCTAACGCCGAAGCGGCCAACCGTAACATCACGCCCGAAACTGCGCAGATCTTGCAAAGGGCGATGGCCAAAAAGCCGGACGACCGTCCGGAATCGATGTCCCAGCTACTACGGGAGTTCGGGAGCGCGCGGATCTTCAAAACCACGCCGCCACCCCCGGGGAGCGAAGACAGCACACAAGATTCCACTTAACGGCGGCCGCAGGCCGATGTTAGTCTAGTGGGCACGCCGCCCCCCGATGGATTGGGGGAGTCCGCGTCCCCCGTTGCGCCCCGCGCATATTCGATCAACCATGACATGCTGGTGCTGATAGCGCTGCCGGCGAAAGCGTGATCGCTTCGCCAGACACCCATCGCTCCACGACGATTCTTCAGGGCGGAATCACCATGGCCACCAACACGCATCGACTGGCGTTCGAGCGACCGATTTGTGAGCTCGAAGCGCGACTCGAAAAACTCGAAGCGTCACCCGATCGCGGCACCGCGCAAGCCGATCACCAGATCCGCTTGATGCGTCGCGAGCTCGCCGATCTGAAGCGCTCCGTCTACAGTCGTCTTGAACCCTGGGAAACGGTGCAGGTCGCCCGGCATCCCGAGCGGCCGATGACCACCGACTATCTCGAGCTGGTCTTCGACGAGTTCGTCGAGCTGCATGGCGACAAATCGTTTGGCGACGACCGCGCCATCCGCGCCGGCTTCGCCAAGCTCGAACATCACAAGGTGATGGTCGTCGGCCACCAGAAGGGGCGCAATCTCAAAGAACGCAGCGTCTGCAACTATGGCTGTGCGCATCCCGAAGGCTATCGCAAAGCGATGGCCAAGATGCGAATGGCGGCCAAGTACGGCATGCCGGTCATCTGCATGATCGACACGCCCGGCGCCTATCCGGGCATTGGGGCCGAAGAGCGTGGCCAGGCCCGCGTGATCGCCGAAAACATGTTCGGCATGTCGCGGCTGCCCACGCCCATCATCTGCGTGGTGATCGGAGAAGGGGGCTCCGGCGGGGCACTGGGCATCGGCGTCGGCGACAAAGTTGCCGTGCTCGAACACGCCTACTACTCGGTCATCAGCCCCGAGGGTTGCGCCGGCATCTTGTGGAAGAACGGCGCCTACGCCGAACAGGCTGCCAAAGCCCTGAAGATGACCTCGCGCAACTTGCACCAGTTGGGCGTTATCGACGACGTGGTCGAAGAGCCGCTCGGCGGCGCACACCGCGATCATCACCAAATGGCCGCGCGACTGAAGATGTACTTCATGCGTTGCCTTCGCGAGCTGGAACAGGTGCCCGCCGAAGAGCTCGTCGCCCGCCGCTACACCAAGTTCCGCCAGATGGGCGAGTTCCTCGAAGCGGCCGTCGCCTCATCAGACGCCGTTCAAGAGCAAGCAACGCAGCCCGCCGCCCAGTAGATCGCGATACTGCAATCCTTCATTGCGTCGCGTTGTCTCCGGTGCGCCATCCCGCCAGTGCGGCACAAGCCCGGTCAAAGTCGGGTACCACTGGCTGCTCGCCAGGTGAGTGCACGGTTGGTCGCTCAGCAACCGCAGCCACACTGAATCGAACTAGCGCACCGACGGACCAACAGTCCGTTGTGACTTCGCTGCAAACAGTGGCTATCGGGTGCCACTGCTGGCTCACCCAGCAGCGCCCGTCGCCGCAGTGCTCAAAGCGCCGCCGTTTCGTCGACCGCGCTTTGTGCTTTCTCGCCACCGTTCATCGGTGGCAACTGCACTTGTTGTTTTCGCGGCGGACGGCTGAGGTTGCGCGCTCCGGCCGGAAAGATGCTGCTGCCCACCAGTCCCCACTTGGCCAGGCGAAAGCGAATGCCGGTCTGCAGACAGCCCAATCCGTAAACGACGCTGCGGCGGAAGTTGATCGAAGAGGCCTCGGCGAAGTACTTCGTAGGACAGCTCACTTCGGCAATCTGATGGCCGAACCACAGAATCTGCGCCAGCATCTGGTTGTCGAACACGAAGTCGTCGGAGTTCTGCTCCAGCGGCAGTTGTTCCAACAGCGTCCGCGAGAACGCCCGGTACCCGGTGTGGTACTCAGAGAGCTTGGCGCCCAACAGCGCGTTCTCCGTGGCGGTGAGAAACCGGTTGGCCACGTACTTCCAAGAAGGCATGCCGCCCGAGAGCGCGTAGCCGCCCAGGATTCGCGAACCGAGCACGCAGTGGTACAGCTCGTTGCCGATCAGGGCGACCATCGCCGGAATCAGCTTGGGCGTGTACTGATAGTCGGGATGCACCATGATCACGATGTCCGCGCCGTGCGCGAGTGCCAGGCGATAACAGGTCTTCTGATTGCCGCCGTAGCCGCGGTTTTGCGGATGGCGTTCGACGACGACATGGTCCAGCTTGCGCGCGATCTCAGTCGTCTCGTCGCTGCTACAGTCGTCGACCACGATCACCGTGTCGACAAGGCCTTGAGCCATGACTTCGTCGTAAGTGGTACGCAGCGTCTGCGCGGCGTTGTAGGCCGGCATGACGACGACGACTTTTTTCTTGCCTTGAAACATCTTTGCTGCTTCTCGTCTGGATGTGCCCCGAGATGGACACCAGGATCAATCCTGCCGCGAACGCCTATGATTCCAGCTTAATCACGCACGTCAAATCCTCGTCCCGGCAAACCCGCTCGGGGCCCGATCCACGGCGTACCGGCGGCCAGCCTGTGGCGGTTGTAGCGACCCACGCCACAAGGGCAGCAGGGGCACCGATTCGACCTCTGCTGAGCGTCGAACCGAAGCTCCGACGCGACCGCCCGATCGTCACCAGGCCAGCGGCCAGCGAGTTTCTCTGCACGCACCCTGGCAAGCTCCCAATGAGCGCGGGGAAGGTGAGATGCCAGACACCAAACCACGTCGAAACGGCCGCCAGGGAAGCCTCAATCCAACGTCCGATAATGTTTCTTATGTTAGGTTTCAGAAACGCACGTTTCCCGTGTTTTCCAGGCTCGCCGGCTGCCCCGCTCTGGCGAGATCG
>CALKYM010000117.1 GCA_938003525.1 uncultured Planctomycetales bacterium
GTGTCCGAGCAGCTCCGCCACGACGTCGGGCGGCACACCTCACAAGTCAGCCAGCACAACAAGCAATTGCGAGACGCTGCCGATCACGACGGTGCCATGAGCAGCGTTGTCGCGCAACTCGTCGAACACATCCTAGAAGACAACGAGAACTTGCAGCGGCGCTTGCTCGAAGCTGAGAACCGTTTGTCGCAGCAGGAACAACTGATCAGCTCGCATGCCCAGGCCGCGAGCACCGACCCGCTGACCGGACTCCCCAATCGCCGAGCTCTCGACGAGCAACTCGATCGGCGCCTGGCGGAGACGGCGCGCGATAATACACCGCTTTCACTAATCCTGATCGACATCGACCATTTCAAGCAGCTCAACGACCGCCACGGGCATCTTGCCGGCGACCACGTACTGCGCGAGGCGGCCGAAGTGCTGAACTCGACAATGCGTGACATGGACATGGTGAGCCGTTTCGGCGGCGAGGAATTCGCCATAGTTCTCCCCAAGGCCGCGCTTCAGCCGGCTGCCCATGTCGCCGAGCGACTGCGAAAGCTAGTCGACGAGCACCGGTTCGACTACCAAGCGCAGGAATTCAGCCTGACGATCAGCCTGGGAACCGCCGAAGCCCAGCCTGGTGAGAGCGCCGCCTCGCTGCTGGGACGAGCCGACGAAGCGCTCTACGCCGCCAAAACAGCCGGACGCAATTGCACGTGGATACACGACGGCCAGCAGTGCCAGAGTTTCGCGGCGGACGGGGCTCCGCCGCAAGCGGCTGTAGAGGGTGACGATGTGCAGTGGCAAGCCATCGTCAGCGATCTCCAGTCTTCGCTGGCGTCGTTGAAGCCCGGCGGCGACGTTCCGGCGGGGCAGTGAATGCTCACGCGACCGGTCCGATTCCTGCGGCGGCGACTCTCAATCGACACGCAGCTCGAGGCGGGGTTTCTCGGTCTGGAGAGCCTCGATGGCGGTCTCCCACTCCAAGAGGAGATCCTCCGTCACCGGCGCATGAAGTGCCGCGCGGCGGGCAGCGGCGGCCAGTCGCTGTGCCTCTGCGGCATCGACGACAATCGTGCTCTCCAACGGCTCGGTTCCCGGGTCGTCCTCGAGGGCCAATGGCGAGACGCCTTTCAGCACAACTTCTTCGAGCTGCGGGAGCGTCGCCAGGCTGAGCAAGAAATCAATCGAGAGCTGAGACTCGCTCAAGTCGAGCACGCGCAGCAGCACACGGCCCATATCGACCGTCACCGGGTCCCAATGCACCGTGCGTTGCAACCGCAGCGTATGCAGATGCGGCAATCGCGCTAGGTCGCTTAAGTCGAGCGCTTCGTGATTCGTGCCAGAAAGATCGAGCGTTACCAGGCTGCGCAGCCGGCCGAGCCCTTTCTGCCTCGTGCTCGCGACTTGACAATCGCGCAGGACGAGGTGCTTCAGCACCGGCAGTGAAAAAATCGCGCCGAGATGCTGTGCGGACAAATCGGCCTCCCGGATTTCGAGCCGTTGCAAACCGCACTGCCGCGCAAACAGGCTCAACTGCGCCCCGCCCGGCAAACGTTCGGTGAAGGATACCGCCCGAAGATGCGCCAAGGCGCCGAGTCGGCGGACGGCGTAATCGATATCGCCGGCGGGCGTAGTGGATGAAAAAACGACCCGCACCGGATCGCGGCAAAAGTCGTAGCCGGCCACCCGCAACAGCCGGCAAAGCCAGCCGTTCTCATCCTCCACCACGGCGCCGTACTCTTCGAGCTCCGCAACGTACGAGGCGCTCTGCCGATACTGCTCGATTAAAGTCGAGAGGTCGAGCGAGTACTTGACCAGCGCGAACAGCGCTCCCAACAGTGCCGTGCCCACCAACAGGTGGGGCACGCTGAACTGAAGTGGGGCACTTGGAGGATAGAGCGAGGGCGGCAGCTTCGGCCAATCGAGCGACCGATCACTGGCGCCGAACCGGTTCGCAGCGCCGGCGGCGAACACCTCGCCATCGCGACCCATCGATGTCCCTCCTAGCCCATGACGCAGCTTCGACAAGCTCGGTCACGCGCTCACAAAGACTTTCGAGTCGTGGCTCCTGCGGCCGTCGCACCCAACAATCACGTGTTGAGGGAGCACTAGCCGAGCAGCGTGAGGGGGTTCTGTCGGGTGGCCAGCGGCAAGTCGACTCGCTTCTGCAGCCGCTGCGCCTCGAAGGCCGCTACGATCATCTCGGTTGCCGCCCGGGCGTCATACACGCTGCTCTCGGGCTGCCGATCCTCTTCGATCGCTGCCAACAAGTCGCGCACGGCGGCGATGTTGCCCGCGTGCAAGCCGCCATCGTCGAGCGGTTCCGACTTGCCAAGCCCCGCCGACGAGACCTCTTCCCAATGTGCTCCATCACCGCGCGGCACCCAGCCCGGCTCGCGTAGCACTGCTACCCGCGGCAAATAACCAGTGCCCATCCAGAGGATGCCGCCGGAACCGTAGACGGCCAATCCGAATCGCGAGTTGCGGGCCGCCTTGCCACGATTCGTATCGAAATAGGCGGTGCGTCCAGCGGACAATCCGTACATGGCGTGTACCGTGTCTCCCGCCAGCGGCCCGATCCCCTCGTTGCCCTGCACCACGTCGTCGGCGCGAATAGCCCGGCCTTCCACGGTGACCGTACTCGCACACCAACTGGCATCGCCGGCCAGGTTGCGAATCAAGTCCATGATGTGGGTGCCGAGCACCCACAGATCTTCGCCGCCTCCGCGACGATCCTCTTTTCCCCGCCCCCGCAACTCCAACGGTTCGCCGATCACGCCCGACGAGAGGATTTCCTTCACCACCGGAATCTTGGGGCTGTAGCGCGTCTGGTGCGCGATAGCGAGCTTCGTGTGCGTGCTCTCACAGGCCCGCACCATATCGTCGGCCTCTTCCAGCGAGCGACAGAAGGGCTTTTCCAGGTAGACGTGGATTCCGCGTTCGGCTGCCGCCACGACCATGTCCCGATGCTCGTCCAGCCAGCGCGGAGCGACGCTCACCACGTCGGGCTTCACTTCATCCAACATCACTCGATAGTCGGAATACGTTCGCTTGAGCTCCAGCCGCTTCGCCGCCTCGACCAGCCCCCGCTTGTCCGCATCGGCCACCGCGACAAGTTCCACCTCGGGAATCTCTCGCCAGACGACGTCCAGCCCGTGGCCGTAGTTGCCTCTTCCCGTGTGGCCGATCACGGCCGCGCGATAGTTGGCGCGCATGATGTCTCCCCGTTCGGTGCACGATTCGCGCGAAGTGCGTTCTGGCAGCCGTGCCGTCATCAGTCCGCGGTTTGGTTGCTGTGCACGAGTCTAACGCCGCCGCCAGAGGCTCGCGAGCACAAGCGTTGCAGTGAGGTGTCGCGGGGAATACCGCCCTGAGAAGTCGGATCTGTCGACCTGCTCAGCCGACCGTACGTCGCGAGCGGCTGTCGAGATCGTAGCGGCGGATCTTGCGATCGAGCGTCGAACGCTCGATTCCCAGAATCGAAGCGGTCTGGCTCTTGTTCCAGCCCGTCGCGTTCAAAGTCGCCATGATATGCCGCCGTTCGACGTCGGCCAGCGACTCGGCCCGATACCCGCCGGGTAGCACCGCGATCTCACCCGTATCTCCGGCGGTGGCCAGATTGGTGAGCATCAGGTCGCCTTCATCAATGTACTCGCCGTTGGCCAAGGCCGTGGCGCGCTCAATCACGTTTTTCAACTCGCGGACGTTGCCGGGCCAGCGGTAGTGCAGCATCTGATCCATGGCGCGGCGCGTGAAGCCCAGAAACTTCCGCCCGGCCACGCCGCTGTACTTCTCCAGAAAATACTCGGCCAACTCGGGAATGTCCTCGGTCCGTTTTCGCAATGGCGGCACGTGAATCTCGAGCACATGCAGGCGGAAGAACAAGTCGCGGCGGAAGCGACCCGCCGTGACTTCCTTTTCCAAATCGCGATTGGTGGCGGCGATCACCCGCACGTCAACTTTCACCGCCGCGCTGCCGCCCACGCGCTCGAACGGATGTCCTTCCAGCACACGCAAGAACTTGGCTTGAATGGCCGGACTCATCTCGCCAATTTCATCCAACATCAGCGTGCCCTGATGGGCCGCCTCGAACTTGCCGATCTTGCGATCCGTGGCGCCGGTGAAGGCGCCTTTCTCGTGCCCGAACAGTTCGCTCTCCAGCAGGCTTTCCGAGAGCGCCGCACAATTCATGCAGACAAATACTTTGTCGCGCCGCTGGCTGGAGAAATGAACCGCGCGTGCCACCAGCTCTTTGCCCACGCCGCTTTCACCGCGAATCAACACGGTGGCGTTGCTCGGCGCCACCCGGGCGATCTGCTCGACAATCTGCTGCACGACAGGGCTGGTGCCGATGATCTCGCTTTGTGCCTGAAGCTGTTCGCGAAGCTGCTGATTCTCCACGCGGGCCAGCGACAGGTTGTCGCTCAACTCCTCGCGGCGGCTGAGGTTCTCAATCGCCACGCCCGCCGTGTCGGCCACCGCCAGCGCAAACTCGAGATCGTCGGGCTCCAGGACACGATCGGCGTCGGTCGAGTACAAGTGCAGCAGGCCTACCGGCCGTTTTTCGCAACGTATCGGAGCGCAGACCACGCTCGTCGCGTTGATCACCCCGCGGCTGTCGCGCCGCGCGAGCGTGCTGTCGCCCATCACGTTTCGCGCCAACACCGCTTCGCCATCGCGGAGCGCCGTGGACGCCAAAAACTGCGACACGCGATGGTAGGGCTTCTCGCCTTCCGAGCGCGAGGCCACCACTTCCAAGTCAGACGCGCCCTGGCTGTCGCCCGAGCCCCGCGGCAACAGCAGCACGGCGCCAGCGTCGATGTTGAGGCTCTCGAACAGTCCCTCCAGCGCCGTCTCGGCAATCGTTCCCGAGTCGGGAGTCTTGGCCAGTTCAAAAGCCAGCCGAGCCAGCCTCGCCGCCGCAGGCCCCAGCCGCGAAGAGCCGGCATCCGCGTCGTTACGAGGCGGTCCCAACAGGCGGGTCTGACCGCGGCGGTGGGTAATCGTGCCGCCGTCCGCCTCGGTGAGGACGTTCGAGTCCTCGGTGGCAGGTGGTTCCAGAGCGGTCTCGCCACCCGAGTCGAGTACGCCCGCCCCCTCGGTGGCCACACTCTTCAGATCGTGGACAAAGATGATCCGCGACCGCCCGATTCGGATCACGTCACCCGGTTTCAACGTGTAGTCGCCGCGCGTCAGTTGGTTGCCCACCGCGGTCCCGTTGCGGCTGTCCAGATCGCGGAGCATCCATTGTCCGTCGGCCAGAAAGACCTCGGCATGTTGCCGGCTGCAGCGCTCGTCCTTGAT
Source organism: uncultured Planctomycetales bacterium (assembly GCA_938003525.1). Lineage (GTDB taxonomy): Bacteria > Planctomycetota > Planctomycetia > Pirellulales > JAEUIK01 > CALKYM01. Next base: position 5,290 of record CALKYM010000117.1, read on the forward strand.
CACAATCTGGTTGGTCGGCGCGCGGCCCAAGGTTACGGTCTGGCCGGGGACCAGCCGGTAAAAGTCCGACCACTTCGCATCATCGCGAATGACCAGGTAGGCCAGCATGCCTGAACCAGGCTCCTTGCGGTGCCAACCGCGGTGGCAGAGAGGCCGGGACTATCCCTGTCCCAGGGCAGCGCGACGGGAGGAAATGCGCACAATACTTCAACTTATCCACGGCAGGGTAAGTGCTGCAAGCTGTTTCCACAACACGCGCAATGGTGTCTAAGGCAAGTCTACGCGACGGGCGGCAGCGGCGCGGTTTCCGCCCAGGTTCGAACGCCCTCAGCCCCTCGGATTCGTGCCACAACTCCTTATCCCTCATGGTGGTTACGCGGATTCTTTGCTTGCAAGACTCGTAGACCCCAGTTAGTCTGGAAACACAGAGATCGCGAAGGAGACGCGCGCCCCCCGGGCGCCGTTTTCGTTCGCCCTTCAGGGGCCTCCCCATCAGCCGGGTTGCCGTCGGAACAGAGCTCCGGGAGATGCCAGCATGCGATTGTCGTTTGAGTCTTGGACGTTGATGCTGCGCCGTTTGTGCGTTGTTTTGCCGCTAGTCGGCTTGTACGCCCTCCCCGCGGTCGTGGTGACTCTCGCACCCCAGGTCGCGCTCGCCCAGGGCGACGATGATGACGACGATGACGACAACGGTGGCGGGGGAGATAACGGCGGCGGTGGTGTAGTCACACCTGGGATTGTGGTGAGCACGGGGGCTGTGGGT
>CALKYM010000118.1 GCA_938003525.1 uncultured Planctomycetales bacterium
CACTGGCAGCTTGTCGTCAGCGCGGAGATCGACGGTCTGGAGGCGCTCAAACGGCAATTTCCGCTGGTCGTCTATCCCTGTCGGCCGCCGGAGCAAGACGAATGAACACGCCGCGGCTGACACTGCACCTGGCCGACAACCGCCGCGACTTCGCCCCCGGCGAGTTGTTGCGCGGCCAGTATCGCTTCGACGTCCTGAACCGCTCCGACATCCGCGCCGTCGAAGTGTCGGTACTGTGGCACACCGAAGGCAAAGGCGACGAAGACCTGCAAGTTCACTACTTCCGCCGACTCTCGGCCGACGATGGCGACTACATCAACCCCTTCCGCCCGGGCTTGTTTCGCACCAAGTTGCCGCTCAGCCCGCTGAGCTACGAAGGCGTGATCGTCAAAATCCATTGGTGCGCCCGCGTGCGGTTGTTCCTGCCGCACAATCGCGAGATCGTCGCCGAACAGGAATTCCGCGTCGGCGAATTGCCCCGCGCTCGTGCCGTGTTGCCGTGAGAAGCGCTTCGCCATGACGCGCAACCATTCCCCGGGCGGAGCCGGCAATCCGTTCTCGACTCGTTACGTGCGTCCGGGAGCGCTGTCGTTCGAGTTCCCACCGGAAACTAGCGCCGCGCGGCTGGTCGACAAGCTGGCTGACCTCAACTGGCGCGGACAAATCATCGGCCCGCACGGCTCGGGCAAGTCGACGCTGCTCGCCGCGCTCGTTGAAGAACTCGGGCGGCGAGGCCACGCCGTACGTTGCTATGAGCTACACGACGGCCAGCGCCGCTTGCCCTCGCGTCCGCTGCGCGAGATTTCAGGCTCGGAGCCGGAACTCTGTGTGATCGACGGCTACGAGCAACTTTCTTGGCTGTCCGGCGCGCGGCTGAAGTGGTCGTTGGCGCGCCGGCGCGCAGGCCTGCTGATCACGGCCCACCTCGACATGGGGTTGCCCGAATTAATGCGCACGGAAGTCACCAGCGACCTGGCGCGGCGACTCGTCGCGCGGCTGCTCGAAGCGTGCAACGGCGAGATAAAGACCGCTGACATCGACGCCGCGTGGCAAAACTCTGGAGGTAATCTGCGCGAGATGTTTTTCGAGTTGTACGATGCGTTCGAGTCGCGCCGGGCCGGCAGGTAACCGGCCAACGCGGCGCGAACAATCCGGTTGTGACGATCGTAATGCTCGTGCCGACTGGGCGAAGCAGGGAAGAAGCGTCACAAGCCAGACATCTGTGTCGACCGAGCGGCGCGCTCCGCTTGCGCAACGATTGCCAGCAAGAAATCCGCCGCGCGCCCCCTACTCTTTCGCGTTTCGCGACCTAGGTTACCACGAGGGTCCGCTGCGCTCGCGTTGTCGGCGCAGCACGCACCTGTCTGACAGCAGCGTTGCTGGCGCCGCCGGGTTCATCTAGGTCGCACAGACTACTGAACCGGCACAAACTGAACTTTTTCACAAATGTTGAATTGCGATGTCGCGCTGATTGACACTCGCACGCCGTAAGAGTTTAACGGAAATAGACCTGACGTCTTGTTCCTGTGGAGAAGCACACAATGAATGTTGGCCCGGTGCACAAGTTGCTCGTCGCTTGTAGTGTCGCCGTGGGTTTCCTGGCGACGCCATCGGAGAGCCAAGCGATCTTCCACTGGTTCGGCCGTTGCTGCGCTCCGCGGGCGACCTACTTGCCCGTCGCGCCGGTGCAGACCTGCGCCCCGGTTTGTCCGCAATCCTGCACTCAGCAGGTGTGCAACTACGTGCCGCAGACTTGTTACCGCACGCAGATGATCAGCGTACCGGTGACGGCCTATCAGCCTGTCCGCTCGTGCGATCCCTGCACCGGTTGTCCGGTGACCTCGTATCGCCCGGTGGTCAGCTACGTGCAGCGCGTGCAGCGTGTGCCGTACACGACCTATCGCATGGTCTGCTCGACGCAGCAGGTAGCCCCCGCTGCGACTGCGGTGAGTTACACCCAGCCCGCCGCCCCGGGTTGTACCTCTTGCGCGCCGGGCGCGACGATCACCACGCCCGCGCCGGCCATCACGACTCCGGCCCCTGCAACGACGGTTCCCCAGACGACCGTCCCGCAGACGTTCACGCCGGATGCGGCCACCCAGCAGCCGAGCCTGCGGGTGCCCTCGTCGAGCAGCAACACCGTGCCGCGGACGTTCGCTGAAGAGCCGACCACCGGCACGTCCTCCTACCAGCCGCCGATTCCCGATGCGAGCCCGGCGCCGAACTACTCGCCGCAGCCGCGACTGATCGATCCCGATGCCCGCACGACGTTCCGTCCGATCACGACGACCGTCGCCGGTTATCAACAGGCCCCGCAGGCCTACACGCCCAGCACTCCGCAGAATGTCCACCCCGTCTATCGGCCGATGGATGCCGGCGGCTGGGTCGCCTCGCAGCGTTAAAAACAGCGCGGCGAAACCAAATCGAACTGTACGACGCCCGATCGCACAACAGCGTGTGGTCGGGCGTCGCTCTTTTCGGGCAGCACTCTTGAGCCGCGCGCCGGTTGGCCTCCCGCCGGGCGTCCCTCTAAACTGCCAGTGTCGCTTGCGGACATCATCGACGTGTCTGCGCCCCTGCCACCGCGCTGTTGCTGATCGATGCCTGCCAATCTCACGCCGCAGTATCATCGCGCTGCCGATGCCTATCGTCGCGCGCAAGATCCGGCCGAAGAACTGCGCTGCCTGGAAGAGATGCTCCGTGAGTTGCCCAAACACAAGGGCACCGAGAAGCTCGAAGCGGAGCTGAAGCAGAAACTCAGCAAAGCGCGTAAAGAGGCACAGTCGGTCGGCAAGAGCGGTCACAAAGGACCCAGTACCCGCATTCCGCGGCAAGGTGCCGGCACGGCGGTGTTGATCGGCGGGCCGAACGCAGGCAAGAGTCAACTCCTGGCAGCGCTCACCCGCGCACAACCCGAGATTGCGCCGTATCCCTTCACCACGCAAACGCCGCTGCCCGGCATGATGCAGTGGGAAGATGTGTACGTGCAGTTGATCGACACGCCGCCCATCACGCGCGATTACTTCGACGCAAGCCTGCATGGACTGATTCGCGGCGCAGATGTCGTCTGCCTGCTGGCCGACATGGGCAGCGACGAGGGGATCGAACACCTTCAAGAAGTTCTCGACCGCCTCGGCGCGACCAAGACGCGCCTGGCCCGCTGCTCGCGACTCGACGACGACGACGTCGGGCTCTCGTTCACCGAGACATTGCTCCTGCCCAGCCGCATCGACATGGAAGGCGCCGGCGAGCGCCGCCAGTTGCTCGACGAGCTCTGCCCGCTCGACTTCTCCTGCTACGAAATCTCGGCCGCCACCGGGCAAGGCGTCGATGAATTGCGCGAAGCGATCTACCTCTCGCTGGATGTGGTTCGCGTCTATTCCAAATTGCCGCACGAGAAAGAGCCCGACCGCGACCGACCCTTCACGGTCCGCCGCGGCCAGACCCTGTTGGATGTGGCGGCGCAGGTCCACAAGGACTTCGTCGAGAACCTCAAGTTCGCCCGCGTCTGGGGGCAAGGCGTGCACGACGGAACGGTGGTCAAAGGCGACTATGTCGTACAGGATCGGGACATCGTTGAACTGCACGCGTGATCGAACGCCGTGCCGCTCGCCGGCATCGACGGCCGTATCTGGATACCACACGTGACGAACGCCGACATTGCCGCACTCTTCGAAGAGATGGCCGACATCCTGGAGTTCCAGGGGGCCAATACCTTCCGCGTCCGTGCCTACCGCAACGCGGCCCGCACGATCGGCGACTTGCCCGAGGCGCTCGCATCCATTGCCGCCGATCCCGAGCGGCCGCTCACCGATCTGGACGGCATCGGCAAAGACCTGGCCGAGAAGATCGAAACGCTGCTCGACACGGGCAACATCCCCCAACTCGAACAGCTCCGCTCTGAAGTGCCGCAGACCGTGCTGGCCATCATGCGCGTGCCGGGCCTGGGTCCCAAGAAGGCCGCCGTCTTGCATCGCGAATTGGACGTCTCGTCGCTGCAAGAGCTGCGCGCAGCGTGCGAAGCCCACCGCGTGCAGGAACTCAAGGGTTTCGGCAAGAAGACTGAAGACACGATCCTCGCCGGGCTCGACCTGGCCGAAGCGGGCGAGCAGCGAATCTATTGGGCCGAAGCCGACACGATCGCCCAGGACATCGTCGCGCATCTCCGCAAGGCCAAGTCCGTCGAGCGCATCGACGTGGCCGGCAGCTATCGTCGCGGCAAGGAAACCGTGGGCGACCTCGATATCCTCGTCGTCTCGCAAGATCACGAAGCGACCATGGATCGCTTCGCTGAGTACGACGGCGAAGCCGAGGTGCTCGCCCGCGGCGACACCAAGATGTCGATTCGCCTGCACAGCGGCCTCCAGGTCGATCTCCGCGTCGTGCCCGCTGAGTCGTTCGGCGCGGCCCTGCAATACTTCACCGGCTCGAAGGATCACAACGTCATCCTCCGCGGCCGCGCCAAGTCGCGCGGGCTGAAGATCAACGAGTGGGGTGTCTTCCGCGGCGACGAGTATGTCGCCGGCGCAGAGGAGGAAGACGTCTACGCCACCTTGGACCTCCCCTGCTTTCCGCCTGAGATCCGAGAGGCACGCCGCGAGTTCGAGTGGTCTGAGTCAGGCGAGCTGCCCGAGCTGATTACGCTCGATGATCTCCGCGGCGATCTGCACATGCACACCACCGCCACCGACGGCCACGCCACGCTGGAGGAGATGGTCGCAGCGGCCGAGCAGCGCGGCCTGAAATACATCGCGATCACCGATCATTCCAAACGGGTCACGATGGCCGGCGGGCTGGATGCGAAACGTCTCCGCGAGCAATGGGACGCGATCGACAAGCTCAACGAAAAGTTGCGCGGGTTCCGCGTGCTTAAGGGCATCGAGTGCGACATCCTCGAAAAGGGCGGACTCGATCTGGACGACGACGCGCTGAGCGAAGCCGACTGGGTGGTGTGCAGTGTTCACTACGGGCAGAACCAGCCCCGGGAGCAGATCACCCGGCGGATCCTGGAAGCCATCGAGAACGAGAACGTCTCGGCCATCGCCCACCCCACCGGCCGCTTGATCAATCGCCGCAAGCCCTACGAGGTCGATCTCGACGCGGTGATCGAAGCCGCCGCGAAGCACGGCAAGTTGCTGGAACTGAACGCCAACCCGATGCGATTGGACCTCGACGACGTGCACTGCGCGGCCGCCAAGAAAGCCGGCGTGCCGATCGTCATTTCCTCCGACGCCCACCGCACCGACGGCCTCGACGTCCTCCGCTACGGCATCCTCCAAGCCCGCCGCGCCGGACTCACCAAAGCCGACGTCGCCAACACCCGCACCTGGCCGCAGATGAAGAAGATGATCGGCAAGAAAAAGTAGGTCAGGGTTGACCCTGACATGGAACCACGTTGCTATGCAACCATGTCAGGATAGGCCCAATCGCCGGACACCAACGACCAATGCCATACCTCGACGACATCTGCCTCGCGCTGATTCGAGTGCTGGAGAGTGCCGCCTTCCACAAGGATCGAATCAGACTTGCCGGCTACAGGGCCAACATCGATTTTTGGGCCAGCGAAATCCGCCACGCCCTCGATTGTCTTGAGGGCTACGAAGGACGATTCGAGAAACTGAAGCAGGCTCGTGAAGCAGTGGCTGAGAAGAGCGGCCAAGAGCCCGAAGGCTCCAAAACGAGGCGAACCATGAGCCCGGACGATATCGGACGTCTTCGAGACCGCTTGCTGGCCGCCTCCGCCCGCTTCATGCGTCTTTGCGCACCGGACGACAAGGCCGAAGAGTATGAAGTTCTCTTGGGCGTCAGGATCAGAGAGCGTCGCCCGAGATTGGACTGACTACGATTTGTGCTTGGTCCACTCTCGCTACGGCGCCGAACACCTCACCATCGGGCCGACTTCGAGATCGATATCGATCTGACTTCCCGTCTGCTGCACGGAGGCTACGCGGCAGGGCGGCACCGTGGCTCTGACGGCCGCGCGGTCACTGTCCTCGAGTTGGAAGGGCTCGTGCTTCCGCGCGGTGATGCGCTCCAGCTCGTGCAGCGTGGCGACTTCTTGTCGTTCGATCGGCAGATCGGCGAAGTCGGGCATCACGTGTTCGATGCGCGTGACGCGATCGAATAGGGGAATTTCCAGCATTTCGACCAAGCGGCGAAGCACGGCCGGCCCTCGGTAGTCGACCACTACCGACGTGTAATGCGGCGTTCACGTCACGGGACTGCCGGCGATGTACCTCGTCTCGCCATCAGCGGAAGCCGGCCACAAGTCGCTCGCCGGCAGTCGCTTCATCACGGTGGTAATCACGCGCTGTTCGGCCGAGTATTGGCGGTAGTGATGAGCGATCCATCCCACGCCGCCGCCCACGACCACGCTGGCCAACATAAATGTCCTCAGGCTGTATTGCAGCCGCCAGCGGCGTTTGGCTTCTCTGACCATCATGATTTTCGCTCCCTCACCAGTGCCTACCCGCCAGCTTCCTGCTACGCACGCGTCGCCGTCAAGGTTCTTGTTTTTTGCCGGCACCGGCCGCTGGAAAACAACGTTTGAAAAAGAGCCACCCTGCTGCGAACAATGATGACAGTTGGATGTTGCTAGTGCGACACGTGGGCGGGTGGCTGACGCGAGCCATCGGCCTCGGGTGTGCTAGCGGCTGGCGGCCGCAGTGGTTCGCTGTGGTCGTCGGCCGGAACGTCAAAGCGGCCGGCAGGAAAGTCCTGTCGTTGCCAGGTGGACGATGA
>CALKYM010000119.1 GCA_938003525.1 uncultured Planctomycetales bacterium
ACTCTCACACCGTGCAAACATCGCGGCGGGCGAAGACGATGCCGGCAGCGATCCACGTCGTAGCAGCAGCCGTTAAGAGCACGGCGATGTCGCGGCCGGGTAGTACGCCTTCTTGCAGTACGGCCAGGGGGCGGTAGTAGTGCATGGGGCTCAAGAAGGCGAGCCGCTCGGCGGGCTCCCAGAGTCGAGCCAGATAATTGAGCAGGAACGAACCGAGTAGAAAGCTGAACACGATCGTGATCGCCACGCCGCGGCGATCGAGCGCTGCCGCGACCAGATAACACAGACCGCCGACGGCCAGATAGAGACACGCCAGGCTTGTCAGCACGCACATCACATTGGCCCAGGGCAGTTCGAGCGCGTCGTCCAGTTGAGCGCGGCCGTACCAGTTGCCCGCCGCCAGCGCGACCAACACCACCGCGCCGCCGATAAGCCACACCAGTGTCTCGTTGCAGAGTATCTGCCATCGCCCTACCGGCAGGCTCAACAAGATGTCGATCGTGCCGCAGTCGATCTCGCCGGCGGGCACGCGCGTGCAGCAGATGGCCGGGTGACCCCAGACAAGCGCCAAAATGACCGGATGTGCCCAAGCGAATGCGCTGAACGTCATGGGCGACAGCTCAGGGGGCACTTCGGCACCAAGCATGGCTTGAATGAAGGCCTGGACGAAGCTCATCTGCATGAGGCCGGACGGATACTGCTCTTCGAGCAACGGCAACACGTAGGCCACCAGAGCCTCGAACACGAACAGCAGCGTGGCGAACAAGGCCGTCGTGGGCCACAGTTCGTAAAATGTCTTTCGCAGTAGCCCGACGTTGATCATGGGTCCGGCGAGTCGTAGTAGATTCTGAAGAGCGCTTCGAGGTCGAGATGCCCGATCTCCAGGTCGTCGATCGGCTTGCCTGCCAGCCAGTCCACCAGTTCGGTGACTTCACCCTGTAGAACGCCGCTCCACTGGGAGTCTTCCTTGCGGTCGATTTGCAGCAGTGGCGGCGGACGTAGTTCGCTCACGTCGGCGAGCTGGCGCCAGTGGATCGTCACCCGCCGCCCGGCGCGGGCTTTGAGCGCTTCCAATGGCTCGTCGGCGACGATGCGTCCTTCGCGGATGATGGCCACGCGGTCGCAGAGCGCCTCGACTTCGCTGAGAGTGTGGCTGGAGAAGAACACCGTGTGGCCGCGCGCTGCCAGGCTCCGTAGATGATCGTGCAGCTTGGTCTGCATGAGAGGGTCGAGCGTGACGGTCGGCTCGTCGAGAATCAACAGCCGCGGCTCGTGCACCAGCGCGATGATCAGGCCCAACTTCTGTCGCATCCCGCGCGACATTTTGCGGACTTTGACCGACAGATCGAGCGAGAAGTCCTCGGCCAGCTCCTCGCCGCGACGTCGCAGATCGCGGCCGCGCACGCCGCCCACAATGGCCAACGCGCGGCGACCGGTAATCCAGCCGTAGAGGCGCAGATCGCCAGGCACATAGCCCACGTCGGCCTTGATTTGTGGGCTGTCGCTCCACGCCTCGCGCCCCAGCACGCGGGCTGTGCCCGAAGTGGGGCGGAGCAAACCGAGCAGCACGCGGATGGCCGTCGTCTTGCCGGCGCCATTTGGCCCGAGAAATCCGAACAGCGCGCCTTGGGGCACGGAGAGATTGACCGCCATGATTCCACGCCGCGCTCCGTAGTTGCGCGTCAGGTCGACGGTTTCGATGAGCGGCGTGGCCAACAAGATTGCCCGCGAGCGAAGCTACCGGAAAGCCCTGCACAGATCAGCAGAGCTTACCCGATCGTCTCAGTGGCGCCATGCGACGTCAGGGTCGGGTGCGATATCGCGACAAGCGGCTATTCGTCGTACGCGCTGCCGCTGGAATCGCTGTCGTCGAGCAGCGGCACCGAACCCTCAGGCGGTGGGCGGCGCGGGAATCGCTCGACGTTGGAGCCCGCCGTATAGCCGCGCGAGACCGCCGGGCGGCCATCGATCCGCTCGACGGGATAGTCCTCCGGCTGCGATTCACCAAAGCGGAACACGCGCATGGGGTCGGTGAAGCCGATGTGATCGAGGAACACGTCGAGCGAGATCTCTTCGAGACCGAGTTCCTTGGCGCGGGTTTTCATTTCGGAGAAGGCTTCGAGGTTCGAGGCCGGTTCATCGCCGACGACCAAGAAGCGGGTGTCGGGCGTCAATTCGCCAACAACCAGGCCGTCGTCGCCCAGCTCGGCGTCGACAACTCCACCACTGCGGGTGATGAGATACCGCACGCGGTCGCGATCGTTGCGGTTGTCGCCATCGAGGTCCATCATGCCCGCCAAGGCGAAGCTCTCGGCCCGGCCCGGCGTCCAGACCGGCGTGTAGATCAGGTCGCCCGTGACGATGGGGTCTGTAATGTCATCTTCCAAAATGCGCGCTTCGGCCAGATGATCGCCCAGCAACTGCGTGACTTCGATGCGACCCTTGGAGGGCGGATCGGCGACTTCCACCGCATCGCGGTGATAGATGCTGAAGGTGGTCTGTCGCTGCAGCGCATCGGCACGCCCCACGTTGATCCACACCGTGCCAGTCGCCTGGTTAACCCAGGCGATCTGTCCATCGGCTACGCGGAACACGGGGTCGAGGAGCTGATCGCGTTGGTCTTTGATGCGATCGCGAACGGCCACCGTCTCGCGGAGATCTTTTTCGAGATTGCTCTTGTCGGTTGCGGCCTCAGCAACAGCCGTCGTGAGGTCGTCCTGGAGCTTGCGGTTGCTGGCCAGCAATTCTTCATTGTCGCGCGTCATCGTGTTGCGTTGTTCATTAAAGGTATTTCGCTCGGTCGTCAGGTCCTGGCCGGCCTGATCGGCGTTTTGCATATGCGTCGAAACCTGCTGGGCTTTGTCCGCCTCGGCTGCTTCGAACGCCGCCGTGAGCTGTTCGACCTTCGCGGTCTCGGCAGCCAGGCTGGTCTCGCGATCTTCGAGCACGTCGAACAGGTATTCCAGCGCCTGTCGATAGGTGCGTTTGTCTTCCGGAAAGGTGCTCATGTACCGCTCGACGTCGGCCGTGTAGTCGGCTTCGACTTCTTCGAGCGTCGCGCCTTCGGCGACTCCAAGCATCACCTTGTAGCGGTTGTTCTCGGCAATCGATTTGGCATTGGCCGTCTGAAACTCGGTGGCTCGCTGTTGGTTCGCATCAGCTTCTGCGCGTGCATCGTCAGCCGCTCGAAAGCCGAAAAAGGTTCCCAGACTCAATACGAGCGTGAAGAGGACGAAGATGATCAGCGCGATCTGTAGCCCTTGATTCTCACTGGACGCCATGAGTCCGCTCCCGAAAGATGGGTGTGCCGCGTGCGAGCCTTTCGGACTTTGACACGCGCAGTGCTCTGTTCCGTGGCGGCGACTGCTACCTGTGGCCGCACGATTCGCGGCCCGACTTGATGCCGCCCGTCAGTCGCCGGAAGCCGGCCGCGTGGCAGTCAAAAGTCGCTAAGTGCGTCGCTGCCAACGACCTTCGTCGATGGTAAATCGGCCTGACGGCAAAGTCAACGAAGTTCGCACCGGTGCGCGGCGATTTAACGTCCGCTTCCACAGCAACTTGCGCGGTTTCTTGACGCCCCGTTCGGGGCATCCCTACGATGGCCCGTCGGTCTGAATCGCTGCGGCCTGTTGAGCGGCCGAACGGTCGCCAGAGGGTGACGCCCCGCTGCTCCGCTGGAAGCGTCGCATCGCACCACGTCTTCGATCTCTGCGTGCCGGTCGCGAATCGCCCGGCAGATGCGATCGGCGGGTTGTAGCAGTTCTGCCGGTCATCGTGCCCGGATCGCAGTAGGAAGTCGACGCATGGCTAAGCGCGCCCGCCAAACGCGATTGCGGGGTCTCGAAGAGGCCGCAGAGCCAACGCCGACGGCAACCCGCGCTAAACGCAAGGTGGCCGAATCGCCGCCGAAGAAAACGGGCTCGCGTGACAAGAAGAGCAACCAGGCCGAGCCTACAGACACAGCCACGGCGATGCCTGATGACCTGGCGGGCAAAACGGTCTATGTCGTCGACGCGAACTCGCTGATCTTTCAGGTGTTTCATGCGATTCCTGAGATGACCAGCCCGCGCGGTGAGCCGGTGAATGCCGTGTACGGCTTCACTCGCGACCTGCTGTACCTGCTCGAAGAGAAGCAGCCTGACTATTTGTTCTATGCCTTCGATTTGGAGGGCCCGACGTTTCGACACGAGCTGTTCGAAACGTACAAGGGCGAGCGCGGCGAGGTTCCCGACGATCTGATTCCGCAGTTCGAGCCCATCCGGCGCGTGCTCGAAGTCTGTGAAGTGCCCGCACTGGAGGTCCCGTCGTTCGAGGCCGACGACATTCTGGCGACGCTCGCCCGAGAGGTCGATGCGGCCGGCGGGACGTGCATGGTGGTGACCGGCGACAAGGATTGCCGCCAACTGATCAGCGATCGCGTTGCCATCTACAACATCCGCCGCGATGAAGTCTTCGACGCCGCTCGGCTGGCTGAGACTTGGAACATCAGGCCCGATCAAGTGGTCGACTTCCAGTCTCTGGTCGGTGACAAAGTCGACAACGTTCCGGGCGTCCCGCTCATCGGGCCCAAGATCGCCGGCGAACTGTTGGCCAAGTACGGAACTCTCGATGACGTGCTTGCCAACGCCGAGGAAGTCGCCGGCAAGAAGCGTCGCGAGAACTTGATCGCCTACAAGGATCAGGCACTCTTAAGTCGCGAACTCGTGCGGCTGCGGACCGATGTGCCCGTGACGGTCGACTGGGCTCAGGGAAGACGGCACACATTCGATCGCGATCGCGCGCACGAGCTGTTTGTGGAGCTCGGGTTTCGTAGTTTTGCGGCCCGCATGAAAGAGCAATCCGGCGAGGTGGCGGTCGAAGAATGGCAGGCCGAATATCGCGCCGTTACGACACTTCAAGAACTCGAGCAGCTCGCCGATAAGCTGGCCGAGCAGGAATTGATTTGCGTAGACACTGAGACAACGCACGTGTGGCCCGTCTGGGCAGAGCTGGTCGGAATCGCACTCGCCTGCCAGCCGGGTGAGGCTTACTACGTTCCCGTTCGCGCGCCGCAGGACGATCTGCAACTCGATGTCGAGCGCGTGATTGAGATTCTTCGCCCAGTGCTGGAAAACCCGGCCATTCGCAAGATCGGCCAGAACCTGAAATACGACATCGTCGTGCTGCGTCGAGCGGGCGTCGCGTTGGCGGGGGTCTCGTTCGACACCATGCTCGCCAGTTACCTGCTCGAAGCCGGGCAGCGGAATCACAACCTCGACGATCTCTCGCAGCGCTACTTGCAGCACACGACGACCAAAATCAGCGAACTGATCGGCACCGGCAAGAATCAGAAGCGGATGGACGAGGTGCCGCTCGAACAAGTCGCCCCGTATGCGGCCGAAGACGTCGACGTTCCGCTTCGATTGATGCCTTTGTTGGAGGGCAAGCTGAACGAGGCCGGGCTTTCGGAGTTGTTGGCCGAGACGGAGATTCCGCTGATCGACGTCTTGGCCGACATGGAGCTGACCGGCGTCCGTGTTGACGTCGAGCGGCTCAAGGAGCTGAGCGCAGAGTACGGCCAACGGCTCGAACGACTCGAAGCAGAAATCTACGAGTTGGCTGGCGGGCCGCTCAACATCGCGTCGCCCAAGCAACTGCAAGAGGTGCTATTCACGCGGCTCGAATTACCTGTCGTGAAACGCACGAAGACCGGTCCCAGCACCGACGCGGATGTTTTGGAGCAACTCGCCAAACTGCATCCGCTGCCGGCCAAGATCATCGAGTATCGTCAGTTCGCCAAGCTCAAGAACACCTACGTCGATGCGCTGCCGAAGCTGGTGCATCAGGAAACAAAACGCGTCCACTGCTCATTCAATCAGGTCGTGGCAGCGACCGGGCGGCTGAGTTCGAGCGATCCCAACTTGCAGAACATCCCGATCCGTACGGATCGCGGCCGCGAGATCCGTTCGGCCTTTTTGCCGGGTGAAGAGGGTTGGCGGCTGCTGGCGGCAGACTACTCGCAGATCGAACTCCGCGTGCTGGCACACTTCTCGGGCGATGAGACGCTGCACGAAGCGTTCGAGGCCGACGAAGACATTCACGCGCTGGTGGCAAGCCAGGTTCACAACGTGGCGCTGGCCGACGTCACTTCGGATATGCGGCGTCAGGCGAAAGCGGTGAACTTCGGCGTGATCTACGGTCAAAGTGCATTCGGGTTGGCCCGGCAACTCGACATCCCGCAAGACGATGCGCAGGTGTTCATTGATGCCTACTTCGATCGCTACCCGGGCGTCGAAGAGTTCCTGACGCGCGTGTTAGATGAGTGTCGAGCGGCCGGGTACGTGACAACCATTCTCGGGCGCCGTCGCGCGATTCAAGGTGTGCGGGCCGATGCGGGACGCTCTCGCAATCTCGCGGAACGCACCGCTATCAACACCGTGATCCAAGGTTCGGCAGCCGATTTGATCAAGCAGGCGATGGTGGCCGTGCGGCGTCGCTTGCAGGCTGAGCGGCTATCTGCCAGGATGTTGTTGCAAATCCACGACGAGCTGGTCTTCGAAGTTCCCGTCGCGCAGCTCGAGCGAACCATCCAAGTCGTCGATGCCGCCATGACCGGCGTGATGAAACTCGACGTTCCACTCAAAGTCGACATCCAATCCGGCCAGAACTGGGCCGAAGTTTGAGGCGCGCGACCGTCGCGCGAGCTCACCAAGAATTCCTGGTTGCAGCGTGGCAGATGGCCTGCGGCCTGTCGCGGGCGCGGAAATGACCCCATGCGTTGGATCGGCCTGCTGGGCGGAGTGGCGAGCGGCAAGAGCCGCGTAGCCCAGATGTTGGCAGAGGTCGGCGCGATTGTATTGGACGCAGATCGCATGGGACACGAAGTGCTCCAGTGGCCGGAGGTCGAAGCGGCGGCCCGGCGGCGATGGGGGGATAAGGTCTTCGGCGACGACGGGCACGTCGATCGAGCGCGCCTCGGCGAGATCGTGTTTTCCCCTCCACCAGAGGGGCCGCGTGAGCGCGAATACCTGGAACAACTCACCCATCCTCGCATTGGCCAAGCACTGCAAGACCGAGCCCGGGAGGCCGCCGAGCAGGGTGCTGCGGCCGTCGTGCTCGACGCCCCTTTGTTGTTAGAGGCCGGATTGGACCGCCTGTGTGATACAATCTGGTTCGTCGACGCGCCGGCGGCCACGCGTCTGGAACGAGCGCTCGCGCGCGGCTGGGACGAGCAACACTTCGCAGCGCGCGAGCGGGCACAACGCGACCTCGATGCCAAACGCGAGCGCGCCGATCACGTCATCGACAACTCGGGCACACCCGACGAAACACGAGTACAGGTACAGGAACTCTGGTCGCAGTTGGTAGGCTAGTGGTTGCATGCCGAATGCGATGCTAGGTCGCCTGACGTAGCTACTGAACACTGAAACGGAAGTTGCGCCGGCCGCCACCCTTGTTGGCCGGCAACTGACAAAGGACGTCTTACGACCCCTCTTCTTTGATGCTTTCCCTTCTCCGTTGGATGGACACCCACCGCTGCTGCCTTCTGCGCAACAGCCCATTCACTTCAGGAGCCGATTCCCATGTCGGACGCAAAAAGTACCCGCCTGCATCGCGGCAAACCACCCAATCACGCTGGTAAACGGCGCGGCGGATCGAGCATTGACGACAGCGAGCCGATCTCGCTGGCGGAAGAGCTCGCCGCTGAGGCAGAGCGCGGGGAAGACACCCTCGATCGCTACGAGATAATCAAGCAGGGTGACGTACACATCGCCGAGCTGCAGAAGATGTCGATGCAGCAGCTCATTGAAGAAGGCCGACGCGAGAATCTGACCGACATCACGGGTCTGAAGAAACAGGATCTGATCTTCAAGATTCTCAAAGAGCGCGTGAAGCTCAACGGTCTGATGTACGGCGAGGGCACCCTCGAGGTACTGCCCGACGGCTTCGGGTTTCTACGCAGTCCCGACTACCACTACCTCTCGTGCCCCGACGACATCTACGTTTCGCCCAGTCAGATTCGACGTTTCGGACTTCGCACGGGTGCGACCGTCTCGGGGCAGATTCGGCCTCCCAAAGAGAACGAACGCTACTTTGCCCTGCTGCGGGTCGAGGCGATCAACTACCACGATCCCAATCAGCTCTCGCAGAAGGTCTTCTTCGACGACCTGACTCCGCTTCATCCGGACAAGCGGATCACGATGGAGCACGACCCGGCTGAAATCAGTATGCGGGTGGTCGACCTTGTCGCCCCCATCGGGTTCGGCCAGCGAGGCTTGATTGTCAGCCCGCCGCGGGCCGGCAAAACGATTCTGTTGCAGAAAATGGCTCAGGCCGTGCAGGTCAACTTCCCGGAAGCATACGTGATCATGCTATTGATCGACGAGCGCCCGGAGGAAGTGACTGACATGGAGCGCAACGTCAAGGGTAAGAACGCCGAGGTCATCAGCTCGACCTTCGACGAGCCGGCTGCCCGGCACCTTCAGGTCTCCGAGATGGTGGTCGAGAAGGCCAAGCGGATGGTCGAGTACGGGCACGACGTGGTGATCTTCCTGGATTCGATCACGCGGTTGGCTCGCGCCTGGAACTCGGAGGTGCCGCACTCCGGCAAAATTCTCTCTGGCGGCGTCGACGCAAATGCATTGCAGAAGCCGAAGCGGTTCTTCGGCGGCGCGCGCAAGGTCGAAGAAGGTGGCTCGCTGACAATTGTCGCCACGGCGCTGGTCGACACGGGCAGCAAAATGGACGAGGTGATCTTCGAGGAGTTCAAGGGAACGGGCAATATGGAGATCCACTTGGATCGCAAACTGGTCGACAAGCGGATCTGGCCCGCCATCGATGTCAATCGCAGCGGCACACGTCGCGAAGAGATGCTGATGGATCCCGAGGAACACCGGCGCGTGTGCGTCTTGCGGCGGGTGCTCAACGACATGAGTCCTGTCGATGCCATGGAACTGCTCGTGACGCGGCTGCAAAAGACCCAGAGCAATGCTGAGTTTCTGATGAGTATGAACATGAAGGGTTAGCAGCTTCCGGCGGCAGTGCAGGTATTCTCACGTACGGCAAACGGCGAGCGCTTTGGTGGTTGTTGAGGTTCAAGGCGAACAACGCGCTAGCGATGACGATCGTTTTGCGATCGTCGTTTCGCGCTACAACGATCACGTCACCCGACGTCTGCTGTCCGGGGCGATTGAGGTGCTCGCAGCAGCGGGTGTGGGCGAAGATCGCGTGTTGGTTGCCTGGACCCCAGGTGCGTTTGAGATTCCGACTCTGGCGGCGCGGCTCGCGCGGTGCGGTCAGTACGCGGCCGTGGTTTGTCTCGGCGCCGTGATTCGCGGCGAGACGACACACGACGCGCACATCAATCGCGCGGTGAGCACGACGTTGGCCAAGCTGGGCGCCGAGACGGGTGTCCCGGTCTTGTTCGGTATCCTGACCTGCGATACGCTCGAACAGGCGATCCATCGCGCGGGGGGCAACGTGGGCAACAAGGGGTCCGAGTGCGCGGCCGCCGCTTTGGAGATGGTCGACGCCATCAGGCGATTGCCTTCATAATGGAGTGACCGCCGGCGGACGACCTGTAAACCGCCACGGCATACCCCCTACCCGACGCACGTTTTCCCCCACGGGTGCTTGCCGGCGCGTGCACCGCGCCGCTAAGGCATCAACGAGAAGAGGAGTTCTCACCTGCGATGTCCCGTCGCACGCGTGCACGCGAAGTTGCGCTCCAGGTCTTGTTTCAGGACGACTTCCGCCCGCCGGAGGGGCGTGTCGGCAGCGATGCGATGTTTCTGCAGGGCCGCTTGATGAACGACGAGTTGGTGGCCTTCGCGCGATCGCTCGTGGATGGCGTGCGCCGTAACCGCGAGGAGCTCGACGAGTTGCTCTCGCAGACCGCCGACAACTGGACGCTCGAACGCATGGCCGCCACCGACCGCAACGTGTTGCGGCTGGGAGCGTTTGAGATCCTGTATGCCGATACGCCCCAGCGCGTCGCCATCAATGAAGCGGTCGAGCTCGCCAAACGCTTCGGGGCCGCGCAATCAGCGCAGTTCGTCAACGGGATTCTGGATCGCTTGCTGGATGAACATCGCCGCGATTGAGCGGTTGCCGACGAGAGGAGTACCGATGGGGCTGTTCGACAAGCTCAAACAGGGGCTGAAAAAGACCACGCAGCTTCTGAACACCGATATCCGCGACCTCTTCAAGAGCGAAGGTCAGCTCGTTGACGATGAGTTCCTCGATCAGCTTCTCGAACGGCTGATACACACCGACATGGGAGTCCAGGCCGCTCAGGAGACCGTCGACGAGGTGCGGACCGACTTCCGTGGCCGCGTCGTGCAGATGGACGACGTGTTGGCGGTGATCCGCAACAAGCTCGTCGAGCAGATGCAACAGCCGGAGGCTCCCATCACCTTCGCCGAGCAGGGGCCGACCGTGGTGATGGTCGTCGGCGTGAACGGGTCCGGCAAAACCACATCGATCGCCAAGCTCGCGCACCTGATGAGCAGCGAAGGCAAGAAGATCGTGCTCGGGGCGGCGGACACCTTTCGGGCTGCGGCCGTCGAGCAACTCAAGGTGTGGGCCGGGCGGCTTGGTGTGGAGATCGTCACCGGCGAGCAGGGCAGCGATCCTGCCAGTGTGGCCCACCGTGCGCTGGCTCAAGCCCGGGAAACGGGCGCCGACGTGTGCATCGTCGATACGGCGGGACGATTGCAGACTCAGCAAAACCTGATGAACGAATTGGGCAAGATACACCGGGTATTGTCGAAGCAGGTGCCCGATGCTCCGCACGAGGTGCTGCTCGTGCTCGACGCCACCACCGGCCAAAACGGCATCAGCCAGGCGCGGCACTTCACGGAGGCCGTGCAGTGCAGCGGTGTGGTGCTGGCCAAGCTCGACGGCACGGCCAAGGGCGGCGTTGTCGTCGCCATCCGCCGGCAGGTGGGGTTGCCGGTAAAGTTTATCGGTGTGGGAGAACAGGCCGACGATCTGGCGGCGTTCGACCCGCAGGCCTTCGTCGACGCCATGTTTTCAGACGTGGGACAGCCGGCCTGATTTTGCCGATTGTTGGCCTCAAGCCACTTCCACCCGGTGTGCTGTCGCTGCGGGGTGGGTGGAGACTTTCTCCGACCCGCACGGTTTATCACACCCCCTTCGCGCAGGCCGATTCTGCGGCCGCGCAAAACGTCTTTCCCGTCAATTCCCGATCGCTGGCGCGTCGATAGCAACAGTGGCCGAGCGAGGCGGCTGTTGTCGGCCCCTGTATGTCCACCCCACGTGTTTCCTGCCTATCCGGTGTCCTCCGCCTCGGGGAAACGGAGTCCCACCGAGCCAAAGCATTCCGTTGGAGAGTCGAGTCATGAAGATTTGGACGACCATGTTCACGGCCGGCCTCGCCGCGCTTGCCAGCGGCAGCGCGCTGGCCCAAGGACAGGTGACCGCAGGCTTGGAACAGCCTGTGTACACCCAGCAAACCGCCTACGAGTACGAGAGCTACTACGCCAGCGACGAACTCAGCTCGGGCGCGACGACGCAGCAGGCGACGTCGAACCTGACGACCAGCAACTTCGGCAGTGGGTGCGGCGCGGGCACCAACTGCTGCGATCCCTGTGGCAGTTCGTGCTGCGACAACTGCTGCGATTCGTGCTGCGGCAGTTGCTGTGATTCCTGCTGCGGCGGCGGATGCTGCGGTTTCGGTTGGTGCACCAACGGCTGGTCGCTCCGCGAAGCCCTGCTGGGATCGGATTCCTGGCTGGACATCGGCGGCTGGAACCAGACGGGCTACCACAGCGAGTCGACTGCACTGGGCACCGCCGGTGCCTTCAACATCCACCCCAACGACATTCGGCTACACCAGCAGTGGCTGTACTTCGGCCACCAGGCCGACGGCAGTGCCGGCTTGGACGTTGGCTTCTGGTGCGACATCATTTACGGTGTCGATGCCCAGGACACCCAGGCCTTCGGCAATACGCCGGGCAACTGGGACTTCATGAGCGGCCTGGACCACGGCATCTACGGCTGGGCCTTCCCGCAGCTCTACGGTGAAGTGGCTTTGGGCAACCTGTCCGTCCGCATCGGTCACTTCTACACGATCATCGGTTACGAAGTGGTGCAGGCCACCGGCAACTTCTTCTACAGCCACGCCTGGACGTTCTTCAACACCGAGCCGTTTACGCATACCGGTGCGTTGGCAACCTGGACTCCCAACGACATCGTCACCTTCTACGGTGGTTGGACGGCCGGTTGGGATACGGGCTTCGACCAGGTCAACCAGGGCAGCAACTTCCTGGGCGGCGTGGGCCTGCAACTGACCAACGCGATCAACTTCACCTATGCCACCACGGCCGGCAACTTCGGCGTGCGTTCGGCCGGCTTCGACGGCTACATGCACAGTTGCGTGCTCAACGTGAACGTGACCGACCGGGTGAACTACATCGCCCAGAGCGACTATCTGCGTATCGACGGTACCGGCGAAGACGACATCGGGCTGAATCAGTACCTGATCTTCAGCGCGACGGATCAGATCGGCTTCGGTGGCCGGATGGAGTGGTGGCAGGACGACGGCGTCTCGCACTACGCCGGTACGTTCGGCATCAACATCCGCCCCTGCGTCGACATCGTGCTCCGTCCTGAAGTGCGTCACAACTGGGTGCCCACCGGCAACCTGGAAGAGACCATCTTCGGCGTCGACAGCGTGTTGACGTTCTAAGTTAGACGATTGCGGCCGCCTGCCAGCCGGCCCCAACCCCGGCTGGCAGGCGGAGCGTCTGGGCGGGGAAACGAACCCGCCCCGACTGAGTCGGACTCGACGATCTCGAACGACGGAGACTCGGCGAAACACCAATGACGTAACGACCCCGCCGACGGCCCCAACGCCGTCGCAAGAACGCCCCGCCCTGCGTCCACCGGGCCAGGGCTACTCAACGCACTCCCCCATGGGCCTCCCCGCCATCGCCCACCCCAGCGCGGGAGGCCCTTTTCTTTTTGCCCTCAGAGCCAGGCGACATCGCGAAATGAAAAACGGCCATGCTGCCCTCTCGGGTAGCATGGCCGCTGTGCGTTCAACTGAAGTACTTCTGCTGAATTGGTCTTACTAACGACGACCGATCAGTTGAC
>CALKYM010000120.1 GCA_938003525.1 uncultured Planctomycetales bacterium
GCTTTGGCGCGGACGGGTTGGTTGCGGGGGACGGTGAAGGGGTGGGAGTACAGCCGCCACTGCACTGGGTTGCCTAGTTCTAGTGCATAGGCGATCGAGGCGCCTGGGGTCGGGCAGTCGAGCGTCACTTGGACTTGGTCGGGTGAATTGGTTGCCGTGCGCTCGAAGGTGGGCGTGGCGGTGGTCTGCCACTCGCCGCCGGGGCGCATTTGTTCCCAGAGGACGGTCTCGGGAATCAGGCCCAGGTCGTTGGTTTCGCGGCGCCACGTCTCATGCGCGGCACGCATGCGGGCCAAGACGTTGGCGTACTCGGGATCGTCGGCCAGGTTGTGGATTTCATCGGGATCGGCATCGGTGTCGTAGAGTTCTTCGATTGGCTTCTGTGGGCGAAAGAACAGAGCCGGCGGGCCGCTCAGCTCTCCGGCGGCGTGCAGGCGTCGCCAGTCCTGCATGGTGGGCATGTGCTCCATGTAGGTGAGCCGCTGGGCGTACGGTTTGTACGGTTCGTAGTTGCGTATGTATTTGAAGCGCTGGTCGCGTACCGCGCGGATCAAGTCGTAGACTTCGTCCATGCGGTCGCGGGCCGCGAAGATGAACTTAGGTGGATCGCTGCGTGCCCCACCGAGAAACGCGCGGCCCTGCATGTGTTCTGGAATGTTGACGCCCGCCACTGAGAGAACCGTCGGGGCGAGGTCGATGAACGAGACGAGCTCGTCGTTCACCGTGCCCGCATGGAGTTCCCCTGGCCAGCGGACGATGAGCGGCACGTGTAGGCCCGAGTCGTAAAGCCAGCGCTTGTAGCGCGGCAGCCCGCGACCGTGGTCGGTCCAGAAGAAGACGATCGTCTCGTCCGCCAGGCCGTCGGCTGCGAGATCGTCGAGGATCGCTGCGATCTGTTTGTCGACGGCGGTGACCAGATCGTAGTAGCGGGCGATGTCGCGGCGGACGACGGGCGTATCGGGATAGAAGGCCGGCACCGGGGCCTTGGCCGGATCGTGACGCTCTTCGCCGGAGAGCGCTTGCGTGCGTGCTGCGAATTGTTGGTCGTTGAGCCGCACCTGGCTTTCGTGCGTGGTGGTGAGATTGATGACGCTGAAAAACGGTTTGCCCTCAGGGCGATTGCGCCAATGTGCCTGCCGACTCGATTCGTCCCAGGCGGTCACCGGGTTGTCGAAGTTGTAGTCGGTCTTGACGTTGTTCGTGCAGTAGTAGCCGGCCGCGCGGAGGTATTCCGGGAAACATCGCACGTAAGGCGGCGGCACTGCCCGGCAACGCATGTGCTGCGTGCCGAGAGTGGTCGGGTACATGCCGGTTATGATGCCGGAGCGGTTGACCGCGCACACCGCCGCCACGCCGTAGACGTTGGTGAAGCGCGTGCCCTCGGCTGCCAACTGATCGATGGTCGGCGTGTGCGCGTACTCGTCGCCATAGCAGCCCAAATCGGCGCTGGCATCCTCGATACTGATCCACAGGATATTCGGCCGCACGTCGGCGGCTGGCGAGACGCGTGCGTTCGCGACGAGCGCGGTCAGCAAGAGCAGGGCGGGAGTTCGCCAGCGGAGCGTGATGTGATTGCGGGGCATCGGCCGAGTTGTCATTCTTTC
>CALKYM010000121.1 GCA_938003525.1 uncultured Planctomycetales bacterium
CCCAAATCCCACACTCCCCACCAACCCGAATCTCTAGACGTGACGGAGCACTAGGGCGCCCGCCAGGGTTGCCTGGTCAATCGCCTCGAGGGCATCAGGGCTCTCCCCGATTTCGCGTAACAACCACATGGAGTCGGCCTCGGACAGGAAGCCGAGCATCCGACCGACTTCGATGAGTGCGCGCGCCTCCGAAGTGCCGCGCAGCTTCGCCCAGATGCCCGCTGTGCCGTAGCGGCCGTAGGCAGCGGCCGCGTCATCGCCCAGGCAGTCGCGATCGTGCTGGGTCAGGCAGCGTTCCCAGAGCAGGTTTGCACTGTGTGTGCGCTGAACTTGCCAGAGTAGATCGCGGAGCGCTTGCTGTGCCCGCCGTGAGAGTGTGGGGCGAGTTGCTGTCGTCGTCATTGAGGTCCTCCCTAACTTTCGAGCCCGCGCCCGCTCTTCGGGCGTGCGTTCCTTCGACTCTCAAATCTATGCGCGCCGGCTCCCCAGAGCTAGGCGAGATCTCTGGCCCACCCGGTGCCTCGCCCGAGAGACAAGGACAGCCTTTTTCTAAGAATCGCGCCGTGCGAGCGCCGTGCGATCGACGCCCAGCAGAATCGATGCAGAGACGACGGACTTCCGTCGCATCAGTGTTGCCCGAATCTGCTGGCTGCCATGTCGATCGAGTTGCTCAATACCAAAGACGCCTCGCAAAAGCTGGGCCTCAGCGTGTGCACGTTGTACAGCTGGGTCGCTGCGTCCAAGGCGGGCAACTTCGCGATCCGGGGTCAGCAGGTTGTGATCGAGCACTACCAGGGCGGGCAGCGTGGCCAGGGGCGGATCATGATTCCGGCCCGCGAGGTCGACAGGCTCCTGGACTTGATGCGCGTCACGCTGAAGCCCACGCCCAGTCGCCAGGTTCCCACAAGGAAGCCGCCACTACAGCACATCACCGCGCCGCTGGGCCGCCCCGACGACTGACGAACCATAACCCTTGGCGGCAAGGCCTCGCGCGGCAACGCGGGGCCAACTTCACAAGCCCTCGGACGCCGATTGGTGGCCGAGGGTTTGTCATGCGCTGTTCGCCGTAATCATCCCGCGACCCGAGCGCGCTTGTGTTTGCCCAGCGCCGCCCACAGCGGATCGTTGTACTGGTCGGCCCAGCACGCATAGTGCCGCCAGCAGGTTTGTGGCGTGTTGCCCATCAGGCCGGCGAGCACCTCGATCGTGATCGGCCGGCCAGTGTAGTACCCGCTCAAATGCCGCTTGGCGAACGTGTGCCGGCAGGTGTACATGCAGCGGTCGGCGGGTAGGCGCAGACGCTTTCGGAGTTGGCAGAATCGCTGTACGCCATTGCTCTTCTGCCAGGTCTCGCCGCGCGTGCTGAGAAACAACGGGATGCCTGACTCCCTGGGCGCTTTGAGCATCAGTCGGCGCGTGATGTCCTCCATCTCGTCACAGAGCATGATCCTCCGGTCTTTGCCGGTTCTCTTGCCCGTCTTGTGTCCGCTGCGGCCGTCATGCGTGCGAGCCTTGAGCAGGTAATACATGCCGTGCTCGGTTTCGACCACATGGTCGGCCGTCACCTTGGCCAACTCGGAATACGGCCTGGCGCCGGTCAGGATGCAGGACCGAATATAGAGCCCATGTGCCTCGTCGGTCGCCTCGTAGATCGCATCCTCTTCCTCGGGCGTGAAGGCTGTGACCCGTGGGGTGGCAGTCGGCTTCTCGAATCCGGCCACCGGATTCGCGTCAAGGTTGTCGAAGTGGCAACAATAGTTGAAAGCCGCAAGCACTGTCGCGATGACGTTGCGCTGCGAGTTGTGGTTCCACGTCAAGTGCTGTTGTAGCCACTCGCGCAGGTGCTTCTTCTGGAATTCGCACACCTTCAGCGCGCCGCAGTACCTGCAGAGGTCGTTGAGCCACTTCTCGACCTGCTTGGCCCAGTCGGGAGTGGCCGAACGATGCAGGTCCTGCAAGTAGACGTCGCAGACCCGAGCCACTGTCCACTCGCCCGACGCTGCTGTGCTCGGAGGCCCTAACTCAACGGCCAGATTGATGCGGGCCAGCGCGCGCCGGGCCGCCTCCTTGTTGGCCTTGCCGCGAATTCGCTCGCCGTGCTCGTCGAGCAAGGGCACGCGCTTCTTCGTGCCGGGCTCGGTGTAGTACCAGCAGTCGGTCTGCTTCCAGTGTCAGGCGGAGCCGTGGGATTGACGCCGCTGCTTTCGATTCCTTGCCATTGCTCTTAGGTCCCTTTCATGGTTGGCCCAGTTGCCGCTGGGAGTTTGACGCTGTGCACCAGGTGAGTGAGAATCGTCTCGGAGCCGGTTTCGGTTCCTTGCCGCCAAGGGGCCAACAAACGGGTTGCCGCCCGTGGCCCCTTGGTCTTTTTTTGCGCACCGCCAGAGCGGTGCGGGACAGCGAGAACTCAAGCGCGGCGCATGCGCTGCTGAAGAGAGGATGCATCGTGCTTCAGCTCCTTACCTCGACGCAGGCCGGTTGCCGCCGGTCATTCCTGCGTCGTTTGCTACACAGATTAGCTACACTCGCCGTCGCGATCTGTGCAGCCCTCGTATCGCAAGTAATTTGTACGACAGAGGTTTGTGCTCAGTCAAGCCGATCTCCCAATGTCCTTTTGATCATGACCGACGACCAGGGGCATGGTGATTTGGGCGTGCATGGCAATCCGCTGATTCGCACGCCGCGGCTGGATGGCCTGACCGCTGAGAGTGTGCAGTTGACCCAGTTCTACGTTTGTCCGGTTTGTTCGCCCACGCGGGCTAGCCTGATGACCGGTCGCTACAACTATCGCACAGGTGCCGTCGATACCTACATCGGCCGGGCGATGATGTACGGCGAGGAAGTGACGCTGGCCGAGATGCTGGCGGCGGCCGGCTATCGCACGGGCATCTTTGGCAAGTGGCACCTGGGCGACAACTATCCCTTGCGCGAGATCGATCAGGGCTTTCAAGAGTCTCTAGTCCATCGCGGCGGCGGCATCGGGCAGCCGGCCGATCCGCCGGGGAACAGCTATTTCGATCCGGTGCTGTTTTGCAACGGCGAGGCAGTCGAGACGACGGGCTATTGCACTGACCTGTTCACCGACGCCGCGATCGAGTTCATCGAGCAGCATCGCGACATGCCGTGGTTTGCGTATGTGGCCTACAACGCCCCGCATTCGCCGCTGCAGGTTTCCGACGAGTACGCCGATCCCTATCGCGAGTTGGGAATGACGCGCGATGACTTTCCGGACGTGGGGCAGCCGATTGGCCGCCGTTTCGACGCGGAGGCCGTCTCGCGCGTCTATGGCATGGTGACGCAGATCGACGACAACGTAGGCCGGATGCTGGATGCACTCGACGAACTCGAGATTGCTGAGAACACGATCGTCATTTTTCTCACCGACAACGGGCCCGGCGGACAACGTTATGTGAGCGGGATGCGAGGCACCAAGGGCACAGTCTACGAAGGCGGAATTCGCGTACCATGCTTTGTCCGTTGGCGGGCGCACTTGCAGGGTGACCGCGAGATCGATGTCCCGACGGCCCATATCGACGTCGTACCGACGCTACTGGCCGCGTGTGGCATTGACCAACCAGATGATGTCCATATCGACGGGTTGAATCTTCTGCCGCTGTTGAGTGGCGATAGCGAATCGTTGCCGGAGCGGATGCTGTATTTTCAGTGGCATCGCGGGGACGTGCCGGAGAAGTTCCGCGCGTTTTCTGCCAGAGATTCGCACTACAAGATTGTGCAATCGCGCGGTGTGCAGCCGCGGGGGTGGTCGCCGTCGGATGCGGTCTTCGAGCTGTTCGACATCGTGGCCGATCCATACGAGATGCACGATCTGGCGGCAGAGAAGCCCGAGATTGTCGAGCGCATGCGCGACGCGTACTCAGCCTGGTACGACGACGTAAGCTCGACGCGCGGCTACGATCCGCCTCGGATCATGCTCGGCACGCCTCACGAAAATCCCGTCACGCTCACCCGGCAGGACTGGCGCGGCCCGCGGGCCGGCTGGAATGCCGATTCGCTGGGGTATTGGGAAGTTCACGTCGCGACGGCTGGTCGCTATGACGTGACGCTGCGGATCGCGGCGCCTGGCGAGACGGCGGAAGCGACGTTGCATTGCGCCGGCGCGGACCTCACGCAGCCGGTGGCCGCCGACGCAGCGACAATCGCGTTCGAGGGCGTGACGCTCGCGGCGGGTGACGCCAGGCTGGAAGCCGAAATTCGGACGGGTGATGGCGAGACGGGCGTCTTGTATGTCGACGTTTTGTCGGTCGACGC
>CALKYM010000122.1 GCA_938003525.1 uncultured Planctomycetales bacterium
TAGACCGTAGGCTCTAGGCCGTAGACCTGAGGAGAAGGGTGACAAGACCGCTCTACGGTCTCAAGCCTACGGTCTCAGGCCTAATAGAGGTTGTGGTGTAACGACAGCATCCCTGGCTTTTAACCAGGTGGGTGTGGGTTCGAGTCCTACCGGCCTCACTAACGAAGGCTTCAGACTTGAGACGACAGGCTTTAGGAAGGTGATTGCGACAGACACCTACAGCCTGTGGACTCCAGCCTGAAGCCTAACGAAGGGCTGAGGTGTTACTGGTAGCATCCCGGACTCTTAATCCGAGAGGTGAGGGTTCAAGTCCCTCCGGCCCTACTCGAGGGTGATTTGAATGCGGTGGGTCCTGTGTTGGCACGGGAGTGCGGCTGTTAACCGCAACGTCGCAGGTTCGATTCCTGCCGCCGCAGCTTCCGCGGGCTGCAACTCGTAGAGCGCGTAACGGGAATGTTTCTTAACTTGTCGGGAAGGACAAGCCAATTGGCGATGGCAACCGTCTCGAAAACGGGCGAGCGCGAAGAGCGCCTTGTGAGTTCGACTCTCACTCCTTCCGCTCAATAGGCCGGAGACTACAGGCCACAGACCTGAGGGCGCGCGGTCGACCGGCCGTCCTCAGGCCTTAGGTCGACAGCCTCAAGCCTAATGTGTGTCCTTGGCCGAGCGGCAGAGGCTCCAGGCTTCCAACCTGGCAAGGTGGGTTCGACTCCCACAGGACACTTTTGGAGTTCGCTTTGACCCGAGCATGGCGGGCGATACCACGAATCGGTCGCGGTCGGCGTTGGTCGAGGACACTCCAAAAAGATCGGGGATGGGCTAACGGTACGCTGCCTGGCTTTGAACCAGGAGACGGAGGTTCGATTCCTTCTCCCCGAGCTCTAGTGAGAGAAGATTGACCGAGCCTTTTGATGACCAGCGGTGTCATCGACCAATACTGCGGGGTCGTCTAACGGCAAGGTGGGGTGCCCTCATGCGCCTTGATGTTGATTCGATTCCAGCCCTCGCAATACATAGGCTTCAGACTACAGGCTACCGACTTGAGGGCGCGCAGACGGCCGTCGCAACGGCCGTCTGCGCGCCCTCAGGCCTCAAGCCTACAGCCTCAAGCCCATTAAGTCCCGTGGTCCAATGGCGACGACACCTGTCTTACAAACAGGAAACGATGGTTCGACTCCATCCGGGACTACTTTCGGCAGTTGGGCGGCACGGTACGCAAACGGGCAAAGCGGCGGAGCTTAAACCTTCGCGACTTTGTGGGTTCGATTCCCACCCGTGCTATTTGGGAATGAGTACACGACACGGTGACGTGATGTAACCAGGCAGCATGTCGGATTGTCCATCCGATCGTGCGGGTTCAAATCCCGTCGTCACCGCTTGAAGAGGCACGGTACGCAAAGCAGGCAAAGCGGCGAAGTTCAAACCTTTGTGACTTTGTGGGTTCGACTCCCACCCGTGCTACTAGTAACAACTTTATTAACGCGTCGGCTGGGCATTGGTGAGCCCCAGTGGCTGTAACCCACCCGCCTTCGGGCTGTGGCGGTTCGACTCCGTCCCGGCGCACTTACACGGCCCGTTCGTCTAATCGGGAGGATGCGAGAATCTCACTCTCGGGATATGAGTTCGAATCCCATACGGGTCATACACCGCGACAGGCGAAGACAAAACGAGCATATGGCCAAGTGGCGGAATTAGCAGACGCGCGACGCTCAGAACGTCGTGTCCCTTTGGGCGTGGGAGTGCAAGTCTCCCCTTGGCTACTCACTGCAGATGCGGCAGGTGCCCAATCGGCTTTCATGCGGCTGGTGAGCCCGGTTCGATACCGGGATCTGCAACTCCCGGGTGGGCCAGTGTTCAACCGAGCCTCATAAGCTCGGAAGGCCAGGTGCGACTCCTGGACCCGGAACGGCCGAGTACGCAAACAGGCAAAGCGGTCACGTTGAGAGCGTGGCGATTTTGCAGGTTCGAAGCCTGCCTCGGTCACTTGCGCGTTTATGCGCAATGGGCTGCTCGTCCAATGGTAGGGCACCTGGCTTGCAACCAGGATATCAGGGTTCGACTCCCTGGCGGTCCACTAGGGTCTGGCGGATGCGCGCGACGACACGCATGCAATCAGGTCGTTCCACAGAGCGCCAGACACATCCGTTACACAGTACTCTCGCACAATCGCTAAACAGGTTGATGGAGGTTTGTTTTCGACAATCGACATAGCACAAGCGACGATCGCCGGTGAGCGACTCGCCCCAGCACTACAGCACACTAACAATGGGATTGTCGACTTCAGAAGACCAACAACTAGATTGACCGCATTCCACAGATTTTCCGGATCGTTATCCGAACCGTCGTGGAGAGGAACTCGGAAGAACAGTAATTCGCGTGGCAACGCCGGCGTCGGTTCTTCAATCGCCAGTTGAACAACCGCGCGAATCCCGGTGTCGCAAACCTTCGCGGCGTCGGCGCCGTCACTGGCGTTTCCGAGCCACAGAGAATAGGGAGCAATACGAATCATTGCAAACTCCTGAATCGCGGGAATTGTAGAAACAGAAGGGCTCATCGTCCAATGGGAAGACACCGCTATGGCATGGCAGCCCCGTCGGATTGGAAACAGGGTGGGTTCAATCCCCAGTGGGTCCACTGGCGAGAGATAACGGAAGGTAGCCGGATACGGTTTGCCGGGCCGGTTTGCTAAACCGCGCGACTCGAAGAGGGTCATGTGAGTTCGAATCTCACACCTTCCGCTCGATAGGCTGGAGGCTACAGGCTTTAGGCTGGAGAATCATGCACTTCCCCCGGTCTGAGGCCTCAAGCCTACAGCCTAAAACGGTGTCCGTGGTGTACGGGTTTGGCACGCCTGCCTGTGAAGCAGGAAGTGAGGGTTCGACTCCCTTCGGATACCCTTTACGAGACCAGAGGCTGTAGACCGGAGGCCGGAGGAGGAAAGTGATTACGTGGACCGTAGTGAGCGGATCAATCCAGCAAGCACCCTTGACGCCTCCTCCGCCTGCGCCGAAACGTTCGATGCGACTTCCGGTGGCACATAGCCGAGACGGGATGCAAGCGTCAATTGATATTCAACCTCTCGAACCGATCCATACGCCATATCGATGAATCGAATGTAATCGGCTTCTGAGGAGCGAGCACAACCTTCAACAATATTGGATGCAGTGGACACCGCCGCTCTGCGTAGCTGAGATACCAATCCAAACTGCTCCTCCTTCGGAAAGGACCTTGTGACTTTGTAGACCGACATTACAAGCTTGTCCGCTAACTCAAATGCCCGCAACTTTCAATGATCACGCATAAGATCATTGTGATACCTAAAGCCTAAGGCCTCAAGTCTACAGCTTAAATCCAGGAGTGTGCTTCTGGGAAGCAAGCGGCCTCCAAAACCGCCGAGCAGGGTTCGATTCCTTGCACTCCTGCTTCGACGTGAATAACTAGCCAAGTGAAGTCAAACAATCCTGTAGTCTCAGGACTACAGCCAAGATTGCCGACGTGGCTCGATGTTAGAAAGGCGCCGGTCTTGCCCCGTCTACTTGGAAACAGGGCGGATCATGCTGGTGCGAATCCAGTCGTCGGCCCCATATATATGCCTGGTGGGTGTGATGGATGCATGACAGTCTTCGAAACTGTCGGACGAGGTTCGATTCCTCGACTGGGTACTGAAATAGAATCCTCGGAGTGTGCCGGACCAGCACGCGACCGTGCGAAGGTCGAGGACCAGGTTCGATTCCTGGCGAGGATACTTCCATGAGGCCGGAAGCTTGAGGCGTTAGACGATAGGACTCCGATTTTCCTCCGGACGACAGCCTCCCGCCTCAAGCCTAACAAGACGTCGATGCCAAACGGTCAGGCGGCTGTCTGCAAAACAGCTGAAAGTGGGTTCGACTCCCACCGACGTCTCTGCAAACGCCCATCGAAACACGGCCAAAAAAGTTTCCAAGCACGGTTGAACCTTTTGACGGGCTTGGACGTCTATATACTCCTGGAACACAACACTGCGGACACCGCACCGCGTGTAAGACATTGCATCGTCAACACGCCCGATGCCCGTCACTGCCGACGAACAGGGAGGACAACATGATCGCACAACTCAACGAAGCAGCCGTTCTGCACATCCGGTTCGACGGACGGAGCTTCGACATCCCGCTCGCCGACCTCGATGTGGGACACCTGTCGAGCAATGAGGAAGTCAAGCGGGCGCTGGCCGGCTACCTGAACGTGCCAGAGGTCAAGTTCCGCGACTACACCGTTGACCGGCACGAACGGGGCAACCTTACGGTCCGCCCCGAGGCAGTCTTCGGTTAAGGAGAATCAGGCGGTCGACGTGCCACGGCGGGCTCGCATACCGAGCCGTCGTGGGCGCCGGCGACCGCAACGGGGCCGCAGAACTCGGCAGTCGGCCGTCGCTATGCCACGCACCAGGTCGGGCGCGCCGGCGACGGCTGAAGCCGAACCCTGATTGGCCCGAGGTCCGTGTCCAACGGCACAAGCTTACAAACAATTGGCAGACGCGCTAGACAAGTTCTAGTGGGCAATTGCCCGTGGGGGTTCGAGTCCCTCATTAGCCGCAGTGGCTAAATGGCGGAATTTTCGTTGCTCGCTTCTGCGACTTACACGGACTGCTTTGGACAACTTGTTTCGGTCACCACGAGCGAGCCATAACCACAACATACGCCCGTACCCAACGGCACAAGCCTACAAACATTCGACTCCAGATCGAGAGGTTGCAGGTTCGAGTCCTGCCGGGGCTGCTCGTTATCTTCAGCCCTGTAGCTCAATTGGTAGAGCGCTTCGTTTTCGCGCTTCTGCGACTTGTACGGGCATATTTTGAAACACTCCAAGTGGAAGTGAGGCCAGGCGATCAACGATCGAACCGCGGGTCCGTACCCAACGTTGAGAGCATACAAACCGGAAAGCACGGCCCAAGGCCGTGTGTAGGTTCGAATCCTACCCCCCGCCGCCTCTGGGGCAAGCAGGATCCGACGGGGTTGTAACGACGCTTTTGCGACTCGTACGGACCTCACGTACACTACACGGGTGTTTGCCCGACGGGGAAAGCCGACCAACGACTCGATTCACGTGTGGCTGTCGAAGAGCGGCCGCCATCTGTATTCTGAACTTGCAAACGCTTGATTACTTGTTGGGGAGGGCAGCGGGTTATGAGCACGCGAGAAGAGGACATTCGTGTCGAGATTCTCAACGCGCTGCTGACGACTCCGCACCGCGAGCTGCAGAAGATCTGGCCTGTCCACCAGGATCTGATTGCCAAGGACCCGCGCTTCTATGTGCGGCTGGCAGCCTGGTACGCCGACCACGGCGACGTTCGCGATCACAAGGAGATGTTCATCATCTGCCTCGTGCTCTCCGACTTTGCCGGCCATCGCGACGTTGGTCTGGCCATGCTGCGGGCGCTGCCGCCTTATCAGGTCGTACGGGTGGTCGACTTCATCTCCGGACGGAAGAAGACCCGCCCCGCGCGCCGCGATGAGAAGCAGCGGGCCCTGGCCCAGGCATCGAAGCGGGCCCGGCGCACCCTGGCGCAGCGCGTCTTTGGAAGCGCGCCGGATGCGGAGATGGAAGCCGTTGTCGAAACCGACAAGGTGACGGACGAATTCGGTCTGTTCCGCAACATTCCGCGGGCGATGAAGACCGAAGTGACGCGATACCTGCGCGAGCGGGAGGCCGATCCCGAGTGGTTCGACGGCAGTGTGCTGTCGGCCCGCAAGGCGATGAAGCGGCTCTACGCGCTGCTGCACGTCCGACCGGACGAGCGGGCGCAGAAGATATTGTTCGAAGACGATCCGCCGGTCGATAGCCGTCTGTATGCCCTGCGTGAACTGGCGGCCGCCGAGAGTCCGGCCGAACAGGCCAAGGCGATCGTGCAGCACAAGATTCCGTATCGCGTGGCGTCGACGGTCATTCGCCAGATGACGCCGACGGTTCTCGTCGCGCTGATCGAGCAGATGAGCGCTCAGGAACTGATCAACAGCCTGGGTGCGCTGAAGCGACGCGGCGCGCTCGACGTGCCCGAGATCCGGTCGCTGGTCGAGGCCAAGCTGGCCGACGCCAAGACGGCCGACCGCGTCAGCGCGCTGAAGGCCGAAAAGGCGATCGAAGCGGTCGGCGTGTCGGACCAGATGCGTCAGGCCCTGGAAAACGTTGCCGACACGCAGATCAAGGCCAAGGGACGGATTGCCCGCCCCACAGCCTTGCTGGTCGACAAGTCGGCTTCGATGTACCTGGCGATCGATCTCGGCAAGCGAATCGGTGCCATGATCTCGGCGATCTGCGAGAGCGAACTCTACACGTACGCTTTCGACACGATGGCTTACGAGATCACGTCGAAGAGAACCGACCTGGCCGACTGGGAACGCGCGTTCAAAGGCATTTCGGCGGGCGGAGCGACGTCGTGTGGCGTGGCGCTCAAGAACCTGGAGCGCAAGAAGCAATTCGTCGAACAGGTGATCATCATCACCGACGAAGAGCAGAACACGCCGCCGACCTTCATCTCGGCGCTGCGAGAGTACTCGCAAGCGCTGCAGGCGGCTCCGTCGGTCGTCATCGTACGCACGCCGGGCGGAAGCAGCTATGTCGAGCGTTCGTGTCGCGATGCCGGCATTCAGGTCGACGTGTTTAACTTCGAAGGGGACTACTACTCGCTCCCAAACCTGGTGCCGATGTTGTCGCGACCTTCGAAGATGGAGTTGATGATGGAGATTATGGACTACCCCTTGCCCGAGCGCAAGAGTGCCTGATCGAACCCTATCATGACGATCTCAGGAGACGGCACCTGCAAAGGTGTCGACTCCTTCTTTCCTTGTGCAAGAGAAGACTCGTTGCTTGAAACGGCGTGGCCGCGGGGACTATATTGAGAGAGTCCGCGCCCGACCGCGAGAGCTCGCAAACCCTCTATAGAGACGTTTTAGCGCTCTCGAAACTTGCGCGGGCATTTTTTTGCGCGGATCGGTCTCGTGTGAGGGTGGTCATGATGGCGAGACGAAAGAATCCCTCCGGCAATCCGAACGTGGAGGATCTCCTCAACCGCTTCGCAGCCGAGGAGGAGAACTTCCTTCGGCGGGAGTTTCTTGCTCCGGCCATGCGCGGTGGTTCGGTCCGCGTGCGCATCGGGAGAGTGGCCTGCAAGATCCAGATCGAGCCGGACAACTTCGCAGGCTGGGGGATCTTTCAGCCGACGTCGCATACCCACGCCCGGCTCGTACGTCGCGCCTCGCTGAGCGAACGACGTACCTACCTCGACTTGTTTCCGGCCGTCCGACTGATCGTTTGTCGACGGCAGGGGAACACCTGGCTGGCGGCGGCGGCGAGCGGGGGCGATTCGCGCATTCGCATCGAAGGCATGGCACCACTTCGCTTGGCCGAAGAGATCCAGGTATTCGATTGCGTAAGAGCGCGCTATGACGGTTCGCACTTCTGGTTCGACGAACTCGAGATGCGGCACGATCCGGCGGCCGCGGCCTATCTCCGCACGGCCCTGAACCACGACATCGCCCCTGATGAACTGGAACGACCGGGCCTGACCGGTGAGGAACGGGCCGTCTATGAGCTGAACTATTGGGAATCGGTTGGCGAAGAAGAGGCTGCGGACGAATCGGGCCGGTCGCCCCGAAGTCCGCCCCACCGACGCCGTAGTCGGCGGCTGCGACCGGGCGAAGAGCCGGTGGAGGCCGATCCGGTGCGTCGACGCTTGCGGGCGAGTCTCTCGCACGCCGGCGCGCAATTGGTCGACTACCTCGAACGTTCTGACAGTTTTCGTGTCAGTTTTCGGGTAGGCGAGCGGTCGTTTACTTCGACCGTGGCCAAGGAGGACCTCACCGTTCAGGTGGCGGGAATCTGCCTCAATGGCGAAGATGCGAAGTTCGATCTCGCCAGCCTGATTGGCGTGCTCCGCGAGGGCGAGCAAAACGATGAATTGTATGCCGTCGGCGACGACGGCATGGATGAGGAAGAGTAATGGCGAGCAAATTCCTGCACGAGAAAATCTATCGCGGCGGTGCCGCGCTGGCCAAACTGGCCGAGTTGCAGATCGTCGTGTGCGGGGCCGGGGCGCTCGGTTCGCATCTGGTCGATAATCTCGCTCGGCAGGGCTTTCGCAAGATTCGTGTAATCGATCGCGATCGTGTGGAAGAGCACAACGTCGGCACGCAGCTGTACGGGGCCGCCGACGTCGGCGCCTGGAAGGTCGAGGTCTTGCGCCATCGACTCTTCCGCGCTGTCGAGATCGAGATGGACGCCGTCGCCAAAGAGCTCGCGGAGCGCAACGTCCGCGCGCTCTTCAAGGGCGCCAATATCGTGGTCGACACGTTCGACAACTCCGCGTCCCGCTCTCTGGTTCAGCAACACTGTCGCGAGTCGAAGTTCGATTGCCTGCACGTCGGCCTGTACGCCGACTACTGCGAGGTCATCTGGGACGAAGCCTATCGCGTCCCGCGCGATGTGGCGGGCGACGTTTGCGAGTATCCGCTGGCGCGAAACCTGGTGCTGTTGGCGGTGGCCCTCGCGTCGGAAGCTCTGGTCCGCTTCTGCCTGGAGGGCGAGCGTCGGAGTCGATCCGCAACGCTGAAAGACTTCGTCGTTAGCGATGTCGAGACTTGATGCTCGAGGCTTGCACCGCCGAGCGACGGTGCGTTGAACCGCATTCAATACGATTCGGTCCCGCGGGCCAAGCCGAAGACCTCGGTGACCTTTTGCAACACTTGTTCGCTTCCCGATCGGTCCAGTACCGTTGCGCAAGTCAGGCAAATTTGCCGCGAGGACGGCACGTGAACCTCGTGCGAATCTTCGGAGAACTGAGTGCTGCCACGTGCAATAACAACATGCGATGGGTATTCTGCATTGTAAAACCAGGACGGCTCGAGATTTGTCACAAACCCAGCCCTTCGCAAGCCGCCAAGCCTCATCCGTTTGACTACGCTCTTCGGTGCGCCGAACTGCCGTCGGTGGAAACCATTTCCGCGGCGAACTACAATTCCCTGATGCGGGCGGTCGATGCAACCGACAGCGCGAACAGACCACGCGACTTTGCAGAGGTGGGGCGACTGCTGAGCTTAGACGGATCGCTGCGACACCGGATCAATCGGCACGTCAGCTTCCCCGCACGTCAGC
>CALKYM010000123.1 GCA_938003525.1 uncultured Planctomycetales bacterium
GTCGCTCAGCAGAGCGACGGGAATGTCGACCTCGCGGGAGCGGATGTATTCGCCGAGCCCTTTGGCTTGGGGATCGAAGCGGGTCGAGGACGAGACGCCTTCGCCCAGTAGACCCACGACGACAAAGTTGAGCGCCCGCAGATTGGGGTATTCGAAGCGGCGGACTTCCAGCTTGTCTGCCTCGGGCAGCAGTTCGCGAAAGCGGTCGAGCGAGAGAGACGATGCGAGCCACGCATACCCTGCATCGCTGCGGGCCCACAAGCCGACGTTCGCATTGCCGCCCTTGTCGCCGGAGCGCGCTCCAATGATCGTGCCCAGTGGCAGCCGCTTCCTGTCACCGGCAGGAATATCGACGTCGGGTGAGGCGGGAGCGGGGATCGAATCGACCTTGCCCGCTGGATTGCCTGCGACCGGAATCCGCTTCCCGTCGGCCAGCACGACGGCCTGTTCGACGACGTCGGCGGGGACGAGCGCGGGCCAGTAGACGCCATACGGCGTGGCGTCCGTCGGCGGCGTGGTGCAGAAGAAGCCCGGATAGCTGGCCAGGGCCATCTCGACGACGGCGCCCGAAAACTTGCGGCCGATGCTTTGCGGATCGGCGCTCTTCGCCGTGACGCGTAGCACCGCGCAGGCCTCGTTGTTCGTCGCCGCATCGGACTTGTCGCTGCGGACCAGTTCGAATTCCAGGCCTGCGAGATCGCCGCCCCCCAGCGCTTGCCGCAGCGTGCGCTCGGCCAGCGCGGCTTTCTCCTCGATGTCCAACCCGGTGAGCACGAACGTCATCGCGTTGCGAAAGCCGCCGAGGTAGTTGATGCAGACCTTGATCTGCTCGGGTGCGGGCTCGCCACGCACGCCGCTGAGCAGCACGCGATCATTCCCCTGCTGCTCCAGGCGAATCGTATCGAAGCGGGCCACCACATCGGCATTCGCGTAGCGTGGCGCGTCAATCTCATAGAGCAACTGCGCGGTCACGGTGCCCTCGGAAACCAGCCCGCCGGTGTCGGCGTGTTTGGTGATCACCGCGCTGCCATCGGCG
Organism: uncultured Planctomycetales bacterium; assembly: GCA_938003525.1. Lineage (GTDB taxonomy): Bacteria > Planctomycetota > Planctomycetia > Pirellulales > JAEUIK01 > CALKYM01. The sequence goes on from CALKYM010000123.1 coordinate 1,037, forward strand.
TGCATCTCGGCCAGTGGGAAGCCGGGATGTTCGAGCCCGGGAACTTCTTGGAAGAAGGCGTAGTTGCCGCCGGTGGCTTGTGCACCGCATTCAAGCACGTGGCCCACTGCGACGGCGCTGGCTAACCGATCCCAATCATCGCGCTGCCAGCCAAAGTGCCAGGCGGCGGGACCCACCACGAGAGATGCATCGGTCACGCGCGGGCAGATGACGATGTCCGCGCCGGTGTTCAGTGCTTCGACAATGCCCCACGCTCCGAGATAGGCATTCGCACTCAGCGGCATGGCGGCCAGTTCGGACAGCGGGCGGCCGGTATCGAGATGGTTGAGCGGGTGGCCAGCCTTTTGCAATTCGTCGAGCCGCGGCAAGAGGTCATCGCCTTCGATGTGGGCGACGTTCGCCGTGAGTCCGAGCTTGTCGCACAGCGCGCGGAGTTGGTTGGCCAGTCCGGCTGGATTCAAACCGCCGGCGTTGGCGACGACGCGGATCTTACGCTCCAGCGCCCCCCCGAGCACGTCTTCCATCTGCCGCAAGAACGTAGAAGCGAATCCCTTGTTCTCGTCTTTCTGGCGCGACTTCCAAAGGATGAGCATCGTCAGCTCGGCCAGATAGTCGCCAGTGAGAAAGTCGATCGGCCCGCCTTCGACCATTTCGCGGGCAGCGCTGAGACGATCGCCGTAGAAGCCTGAGCAATTGGCGATGCGGAGCGGCTCGTTCGAATCGGGCATCGCAGGCGTCCCCGTTGTGTTCGAGAAGCGTGGAAAGCGGCGGCGTCTAGTGGAGCGTCAGCCCGATTCATTCGGGCGACGCGAAACGTTCGCCAAAGACGCAAGTGCTTTGGCGCAGACAACATGGTAGTGCTCCGCCGGACAACTCGCACCCGAAAATTACGTGTTGATGGAGCACTAGTTGGCAGCAGGTTCGAGTTGTTCGATGACGGCGATGACGCCGCCGGCCTCGACGTGACTTTCGGCCGCCACGCGAATCTCGGCCACGCGACCGGCAATGGGCGCATTCACGTCGTGCAGCATCTTCATCGATTCGATGACGGCCAGCACCTGCCCCGACTCGACCTCGTCGCCGACGGAGACGCGGATTTCTGTAATGAGACCGGGCAGTGGCGCGACCAGCGAACCGCCGGCCGACTGATCGACGGGCGCCGGATAGCGGTCGACTTCGACAAGCTCGCTCGAACTGCCGGCACCATCGACGAAGTGTCGCGCGCCGACGCGTTGAATGCGATAGCGCCGCAGGACGCTGCCGGTTTCCAGTTCGACTTCGTCGGCCGTGCAACGTCCCAGTCGCGGCGAAACGAGAGGTTCGTCGTCGACTTCGATTTGCACATCGCGGCGGCGCAACGCATAACCAACGCGGACTTCCCGGTCGTCGCCCGCAACGTGAAAGGAGATCTGTTGCAACTGCGAGGGATTGTTGCGCCAGCCCGATGGAATCGTGTGTAGCGACTTGGTTTTCGCCCGACGTGCCGCTTGTCCCGCAAGGGCCGCTGCGGCAGCGTGCAACTTGAGCGCATCGTCGTCTGCAAGAGAACGTCCCAGCTCAGCGGCCGGGAAACGATCGAGAAAGTGCGTGTCCGTGTTTCCCGCCAGGTATTCTTCGTGCCGCAGAATGCGCACCAGCAGTTCGCGGTTGGTGCGCGGACCGTGGATCTCGGCCCGCGCGAGCGCCGCAGCAAGTCGGGCTGCCGCTTCGCCGCGCGTCGGAGCGTGTGCGATGACCTTGGCCAGCATCGGATCGTAGTACGGCGAAACCTCCGCACCGTCGGACACTCCGGTCTCGACGCGAATGCCGGCCGCGCACTCGAACGCGAAACGATGCAGGGTGCCCGTCGCGGGGCGATAGTCGTGCGTGGGGTCTTCGGCGTAGAGCCGCACTTCGATCGCGTGGCCGTTGATCGAAAGGTTGTCGAGCTCCGCGGGCAGCGCGGCACCTTGCGCGATTTCGAGCTGCAATCGCACGAGGTCCAAGCCCGTGATGCACTCGGTCACGGGGTGTTCGACTTGCAGACGCGTGTTGACTTCCAGGAAGTAGAACTTCCGCTTGGGCGTGAGCAGGAACTCAACGGTGCCCGCGTTGGTATAGCCGATGGCCTGTCCGGCCTTGACGGCGGCATCACCCATCGCGGCCCGCAATTCTTCGTCGAGTGCTGGCGAAGGTGCCTCTTCGACGATCTTCTGGTGCCGCCGCTGGATCGAACATTCACGTTCGAAGAGGTGCACGACCTTTCCGTGTGCGTCACCGAAGATCTGAATCTCGACGTGTCGCGGCGCTTCGACATACGGTTCGAGAAACACCGTGCCGTCGCCAAACGCCGACTGGGCTTCCTGCCGCGCGGCATCGAGCGCGCCGGCCAGTTCATCGGCACTGCCGACGATGCGCATGCCGCGCCCGCCACCGCCGGCCGATGCTTTGACGAGCACGGGCCAGCCCATCTTTTCGGCTTCGCCGACTAGCGTGTCGACCGGCTCGTCTGCGACCGTGAAGCTCGGCAACACGGGCACATCGGCTTCCTGCATTCGCCGCTTGGCTTCAATCTTCGAGCCCATCGTGGCAATGGCCTCGGGCGACGGGCCGATGAAGCAGAGTCCCGCTTCGTTGCACGCCGCGGCGAACTCGGCGTTCTCTGCGAGAAAGCCGTAGCCGGGATGTACCGCATCTGCGCCGGTGCGGCGGGCAGCCTCGACGATGGCGTCCGCGCGGAGATACGACTCGGCCGGCGTGCGACCTCCCAGTGCCGCGGCTTCGTCGGCATCGGCAACGAACAGGCTGTCGCGGTCCGGCTCGGAGAAGACGGCCACAGTCGACCGTCCCATCTCTCGGCAAGTGCGGATGATGCGCCGGGCGATCTCGCCGCGGTTGGCGATCAAGATCTTTTCCATGCTCACATCCGAAACACGCCGAAGTTCTTCGTGCCGCGCACCTCGGCCGAGTGCGCCGCCGAGAGGGCCATGCCCAGCACCGTGCGACTGTCGCGCGGATCGATGATCGCGTCGTCGTACAATCGCGCGCTGGTGAAAGTGGCCAGCGATTCGCTCTCGATCTGAGCTTCGACGAATTGCCGCTTCATGGCGTCGGCTTCCTCGTCGAACTTTTCGCCGCGGGCCTCCGCCGCTGCGCGGGTGACCAGCGACATCACTCCGGCCAGTTGCTGCGGCCCCATCACGGCCGTCTTGGCGTTGGGCCAGGTGAAGACGAATCGCGGGCTGTAGGCCCGGCCGCACATGCCGTAGTTACCGGCACCGTAGGAAGCACCGATCTGCAGGCTGATCTGCGGGACTGCGCTGTTCGAGACGGCGTTGATCATCATGGCGCCGTGCTTAATGATCCCCTGCTGCTCGTACTCGCGGCCGACCATGAAGCCGGTGACGTTGTGGATGTAGATGAGCGACGTGTCGTAGCGATTGGCCAACTG
>CALKYM010000124.1 GCA_938003525.1 uncultured Planctomycetales bacterium
GCAATGTCGTAGTCGACGCTATTCGTCCCGCTGGTGTTGGTGATCCGCAGAATGTCGGCGGTGCCCGGCGTCACGGTCCAGCCGTCGAGCAACTCGCAGAGCACCAGCAAGCTGCCCGGTCCGACTTCGACCAGCGCGCCCGCCACGCCGCCAAACGGTGCCGTGAACGAATTCGAGGCGGCGCCGGGTCCAACTCGCAGCACGTCACCCGAGGCGGTCGCGAGGCTCTTCACGACGATGGCCTTCGCTTTGGCAAACGCGATCGTCACGCTGCCGCCAAAGAGGCTGCGGGTGAGCCCGCCTGCCAGATCGAGATCATCGTGCGCTCCTGCCGCCAGAGTGCGGCGATCGTGCCACAGTACATCTGCCTGTCCGGCGCCGACGCCGTCGGCCGTCGCACTTTCAAAGTTCAGTTGCGCGCTGTCCTGCACCGTGGAGAGCGGGCCACCTTCGGTGAGTATCCAGGAGAGGTTGGTGGCAAGCGCCGAGGTCAGCGTATCAGCCATGAGATGCGGTCGCCTTGTGCAGGAGTAGTTCGATATCGAGCTCGAAACGCCACGTCCCATCGGGATCGCGGTGACGTTCAGATTTCTTTGCCCGCGTGTGTTGCACCGTGGTGCCGCTGGCGCCCAGCGCGAGTTCGACACGATCGAAATGATCGCGGGCCCGAGTGGCAATCTGCGCGCCGCGCTCGAAGTCGTCGTCGATCACCGTCAGCCGCACCGTCGCCAGATCATGTCGGTCATCACACGAGGCGCTCTGCGGCGCGACGTGGACCAGTGAGACCACGGCGAAAGGCAGTGCGCCGCCGTTGTCTTCATCGACCCACAATCGCCCCAGCGGGATCGAGGCCGAGAGTTCGGCGCTGGTTTGCCAGTGCGTGCGGAGGGCCTGTTCGAGTGTCATTGCTGTGTTTCGTTGTGAGTTCGCACTTCGTCCATTGATCGGTCACGCCAGTGGCCAGGCGTCTCTCTCGAGCCGCAACAGTGGCAACTGGTCGATCCGCTCGGGTTGCTCGTAGCCGGTCACGTTCCAATAGTTCGCGCCATCGAACACGCGGTAATTCGTGTCCAACAGGTAGGGTGTCAACGTGTAGAGTCGCGCTCGTACGCGCTCGCGGCGGCTGCGCTTTTCGTGATCGGCAGCGCTGGATTCCGGTACCAGGCGGCCGATCACATCGGGGGCGAAGTCGCTCCACACGGCGGCCGGCGCGCCCGAAACGGTTTGTGAGAACTGCGCTTGCTGGATCGTGACCGTCTGCGACGTGTCGATTTCCAGGATTCGGCACACCAGCCGCCAGCGGACGGCCAGCGTTTCGGACGACGCCTCCAAAACGCGCCAGATCGTCGCGCCGTGAAACACGAACCAGCCGGGCTTGATGTTCACGCCCGCCAGCTCACCATCGCCCGGCGCGTGCCAGACCGTGTCGATCGCGCGGTGAAGGCCGCCGGTTGACAGCGGGTCGTGTGCGCAGACCGCGCGGCGCAGCGCCGCTGGTACTGCATAACTGTCACCGAGATCGTGCGACCAGACCGTCACGGCTTCGAGCCCGTCGGCGACGGTTGTTAGATCTTGGCTGGGATCGATCATCATGTGATTGCCTGCGAGTCGACCTCGAATGGATCGTGGCCGGCCAGCTTCTCGTCGCACCAGGCGACCGTCGCGCGGAGTTGAGCGAGATAATCGCCCCAGGCCACCTGCTGTCCGTCGATGCGGTAGCTGGGTTTCGGCGCTGCGGTGATCTCGGCGACGCGCGCGAGCGTCTGGCTCTTGATCGTTAGGAGTTGTTGTTGATCGTCGGGCATGAGAATCCTGCGGTTGTTCGTGCGTGGGTTGCCAATCAGGACGGCAGCGTGATACCCCACTCGGCGGCCAGTCCCGCTTCGACGAGCGCGGCCTGCGCATCGCTCAAAGCGTGCGTGTAGCGCAGGCGGCAGCCGATGTATCCGTCGAGTTCGAAGTCGGCGTTCACGGCCGGTCCGAGCTGGCTCATGGCGAAACCGCCGTCGTTCTGGAAGGTCTGGGCCGCAGGCAATCCGTTCCAGCGCAGGTCCCAGGTTTTGCCATCGCGGCGAACTGTGACGATTTCCCACACCTCGCCGCCGCCGGGCATCTCTTCGCCGATGCCGCCTTCCTTGCCGTAGTGCGGCGACTCGTCGTTCGGAGCCAGTGCCCCCGACGTGTGTACGACGACGCGCATTTCGTTGGTGCCGCCGCCTTCGTAGTTGCTGCCGGTCTTGACGAGATACTGATTGCCGCTGGCCCGCGAGTAGTGGCTACCAAAATTCGCGTCCAGGTTACGAACCACGTAGATCCAGGTGCTGGCAGCTCCGGATGGCTGACTGGGAATCGACAAATTGTCATCGGCGGCCGAGCCGCCGTCGAACTGCGCTGCCGGCCTGGCGCTGCCGTTGTTGACGGCGTCTTTCGACAGCGGCCGCGCCGACGCCGTGCCGTCGTAGGCGAAGTCGCGATTCAACTCGACGCTGCTGGGAACCGGCAGTTTGTTTTGCACGACGCCGATCGGGTCGTCATCCAAAGTGACCGCCGTGCCGCCCACCGCATCTTGCCACTGCGTGCTGCGGTCGCCGAAGTCGTGCCACTCGGCCAGTCCCGAGACTGCGGCCGCGCCCAAGGTGGCGTAGCTGCCGAGCACTCGACCCGGCGAGGTCGTCGTCCGCGCAGGATTCCACGCGCGTAGCAAGTCGAGTTCGGCATCGCCGATCACGCCGGATAGCAGCACAACATCGGCCAGGTTGCCTTCGAATCCAAGCGTGTGCGTGTCGGAGCGGACGCCGATATCGAGATTGTCAGTGGCGTCGCCCGAATCAAAGCCGCCTGTGACGCTCATGCTCTCGGTGGCCTTCACCACTGTGCCGCCTTGCGTGAAGAGCCTCATCGTAGCCGTGCTCGCGCCATCGAACGTGATGCCCACCAGCGTCCAGCCATCGGCGTTGCCGATAGTGGCCGTGCTGGTGTGCGAGATGGCATGTCCGGATGCGGCACGGTGCACGGCGCTAAATACCGTGCCCGAGCTGTTCCAGCGGAGAGAGAAGCCCGTCGTGCCGGCGCTCGTCGAGTGCGCGCTGTCGAGAATCACGCCGTTGCTCGAAGCGCCGCTCGCCACGCGGAACCAGACCAACACGGTGAACGCGCTGCCGTTGTGCAGCCAGCGCAACGCGCCATTGCTGTTGTCGAGCGTGAGAAAGTCGTCGGGCGTCAGCGCCAGGTAACTGTGGCGATCGACGTCCGATCCGAGGACAGGCTCGCGCCCCACCGCCGCAACGACGCGATGCGCGTACGGTCCCTGATCATCGAGCTGCGTAATCGTCTGGCCGTCGGCCGAGGCGTTTGCTTCCTCGGTCTGGTTGGTCGGCGTACGCCACAGCGCCCGCAGTAGATGCGTGGGCAACCAGAGCTGGAGGTTGGCCAGGTCCAGCGGGCTCCAGGCATTTGCGGGCCGCGCGAACCAGGTCGCACTGCTGAAACGCCTGGAGCATGCGGGTTGCCAGAATGTCGCGGTTCGGATCATCAGACCACCATGTATTCCACGCTTTGCCCCTCGGCAGTGGAGATGAGGTACACCTTGACCGCGTCGTCGATCTTCACCAGCAGTCCTTCACCGGCGGCCAGCGCAAAGCCGGTCGTGCTGGTCACGCTGCTGTCAGGGCCGACGTAGACATCGGCCGTGTTGCCAGTGGCAGCCTTGAGCTGCACGCCACGGGTTGCTTTCGTCGGCGTGCCGACCAGAGTTACCGCGGTCGTACCGACGCTCGTCTGACCGACGGCAAAGCCGCCGGCCACGTCATCGCCCAGTCGGGTCATACCATCGAGCTCCTTTCATCAGTTGAGCAATAGGCTGCTGCGCGATTAGCCCGTCGACTTGACGATGTAGCGCGGGTCGATCACCGCCGCCGCGCCGCGTTCGCTGGCCTTGAATCGCACGACGATGTCGCTGGCGAAGTCGGCTTCGCTGCCGGTCGGCGACTGCGTGACGGTGATCGGCCAGTTCTCCATGTAGGCAAAAGCCCGGCGGAAATCGCCCAGGAACCACCACTTCTTGGCGTCGGCCGCCGTTTCGCCCGAGGCGACGACTCGCCGATAGGCCAAACGACTCTCGAAGACGCGATAGTTGCCCAGCGGATTGGCGGCGGTCGTGGCCGTAGCATCGCCCGAGGGTTCGTAGGTGATCTCCGCCGCGTTGAAGACACGATGCGCGGCGTGGCGATAGGCGGGCATCACCAACACCGTGTTGGCTTGCACCAGCACCGGTTCGCCCGTATTCGGATCGAGGATGTCGGCAAAGAGCTGCTCGGCCGCGTCGACGTCGGTCCAGTCGACCAGTTCGTTGCCCGAGAGCGTGTTCACCCAGGGCCCCGAACTCTGATACGTGTCGTAGCTCGTGCCGCGCCACTTGTAGTTGTTCGTCGCGCCGATCACGAGATCCAACAGCCGCTTCTCTTTGTTGAGCCCCAGCATCTGGCCCACTTCGGCAGCCCGCGAGAGCACCAGGTGCGTGCGATCGAAGAAGATCGCTTCACGGGTGACCGGCACGATGAAGCCGCGCTTGGTCGTCGCGGGCGTCTCGATGTAGTCCTCGCCAAAACCGACGCTCGGATAGGGCATGCCGGGATGCACCTCTTCGGCCTGATCGCCAATGCGGCCAATGCCCGGAATCTTCTCACCATCGAACTTGGTGGGAATCGTCTCGACGAGCCGCGAGACGACAAACGCTTCGTGCTCGTAGGCTTCCAGCAGCTTCGAGTAAATCACCTGCCCGGTGATGTTCAGGAAGGCCGTCGCGTCGACGCCTTCGCCGGCTTCCAAGAGCCGTACGCCGCAATCGCTGCCGGGATCGAGCGCGCGGACCCACTCGTGTCCGTCGGGCACCAATGCTTCGGCCAAGTCGCGCAGGCTGAAGTCGTCGGGTCGCAGCTCGCGTTTGGCCAGCGCCTCGGAGAGATGATCGATGGTGCGCTGCGGTCCATCCAGATCGTAGCGCCGCTTCAGTTCGCGGTAGCGGATAGTCACTGACAATACTCCTGTTGATTGTCTGCCGAGTGCGACTCAGCAGTTGTTTCTTGTGAGCGATGCAAGACGTGGAAGTCGGGAAGCGACTCCCCCGGATCGCGCCTAGGCGGGCGCTTGCGGTCCGCCGTGGGAGACCGTGCCGACAACTTCGACGAGCACGCGGGTGTCGGCGGCGCCCACTCGACGTGCAACCCGCCCGACCGCCAGGTTCTCGGTGGCCACCGCGATCAACTTCTGGTTCTCAAGCGCCGTGCCGCCCGAGTTGTCGTCGGCTCCGAGCAGATCGCCGACTTCGAAGGTGGCGCTGGCCGCGTCGAACTCGAAGACGCCGGCGGTCGCCACGCGAATCGAATCGCTGGTGCCCGAGGGTGAGCGCTGCATGGCCACGCCCAGCAGTGCGTCGTGCAGTTGTTCCTGCGCGGCAGCTAGATCGGCCGGACCCGCGCCGCCAATGTCATTGATTGTCGATGCAGGTAGGGCGTCGTCGGTGTTGAGATACACCAGATCGCCGATTTCGATCACCGTCGCCGAGTCGACCGGGATCACGACCGGTTTCGTGTCGCCGTACCGCCAACGCATGTTGTCTGTCATGAAACGTATCTCCTAGTAATGTGTTTGTTCGCTGAAATGGAACCGGAACTTCCCGAACAACGGATGCCGTCAGTCCCGACGCGGGGGGTGCCACTGCTGGCTTGCCCAGCAGTGCTCTCTGACAATCACGCCTCTTGCGAGCAGTGCTCGTCTCTTGTGTTGCTTAGTTGGAGCCCCAGCCGCGGGTTCAAGGACACCGCTGGGCGAACCAGCAGTGGCACCCGATGGATGCTCACGGCGTCGTGCTGCGTCGGTTCGTCGGTTGCACAAACGACCGCCTCCGGCGGTGGCTGATGGCTCGGACGAAGTCGTGGAGTCCTCCTGTGCGGGTATCTTCAGCGACGTGCTGCGCGCGGCTTTGGGGTAGATACGCGGCGCGGCCGCGCGCAGCTTCACAATCACGCGGTGAGATGAGGTGGGGTGCGTGTTGCGCGACGAGCCGGGTGTGCGTTTGCTCGTCGTCCGTCGCCAGGAGTGTTTCGATCAGCTCTTCGCCCAGGAGCGAGACGGCGGTTTCGCCGTCACCTTCCAGCGGCGGCAGGCCGTGTCGCGCGAGGACGATTTCTACTCGAGCGCGTCGCGCGTC
>CALKYM010000125.1 GCA_938003525.1 uncultured Planctomycetales bacterium
CAGCTCATCGAACCCGGCCATCTCGATTGGCCCACGGCACTGGCCAAGCTGACCGTCAATCCCGCGCGGATTCTCGGCATCGATCGCGGCACGCTCGCGCCCGGCGCTGTGGCCGATGTCACGGTCATCGATCCGGCGCACGAGTGGACCGTCGAACCGCGGCGTCTGCATTCCAAGAGCGTCAACACCGCGTTCGCCAACTGGAAACTGCGCGGCCGCGCCGACACCGTGGTAGTTGGCGGCCGGGTCAAATACACCGCCAACGGCGCCGCGTAGCTCATCGGGTGCCAGAAATCGGCGGTCCATCAATCTCATCGCCGCGACCGCCGGCTCTCCTGGGGGATACCCGCTGATCGCCCTCCGCAAACACTTGGCTCGGGAGAGGGGGGTTATGCGGCTTAGCGGTCAGGTGGCAGGAAAGATTCTGGTCGTGTCGACCGGTGTGGCGACTCCGGCGCCGTATGCTTCCAACAACCGCTGTGCGAGGTGAACTGCGTCCGTCGTTTCTGTGCTGCGAAGTGCCCCATGTCCGTACGACGACTGAGAAGTTGTTGCGAGCCCAGCAAAGCGTTCTCCCTGTTGGAGTTGCTCGCAGTTGTCACGATTCTGGGCCTGATCGCGGTTCTGATCGTGCCGCGCATCACGCAGGGCAAGGAGACGGCCGAACAGAACGCCTGCTTCACGAACAAGGCAGAGATCAACAGCGTTGTTGAGCGGTACTTCGTCGAGAAAGGAAGCCTGCCAAGTTCGATCGCCGATCTCGACGTAGCCGAGTACTTCCCCTCGGGAATCCCCGTTTGCCCGGTCAGCGGCAAACCATATGCGCTTCACCCGACGACGAAGCGCGTGCTCGGACACACCGGCACCGGCAAGGGCGTCGGCCACTAAGCGGCATCGTTAGCGAGTCGGGCTGGCTCAGGCACCAACTCCACGGGCAGGTCTGCGGGACATGCTCGCGGTGCTCTGAGGCAACCGCCGACCAACACCGCCATGCACAGCCACGGCAGCCAATCGCCGCCGCAGGCGTATAGGCTCACCCGATCGTCCAGCGGCACGCTGCCCAGCGCGACGGGGCGATCAAACTCGGACGGAGCCGTCGCGACGAGCTGACCGCAGCCATCGATCATCCCCGAGGCGCCGTGTGTCGCGTTGCGCACAACGGCTCGACGTGCTTCCACGGCTCGTAAGCGCGCCATGCGCAACATCGCCGCGTGCATCATCGGACCGACCTGCACGGGCTCCGTACCACAGTGCACATAGAAGTCGGGCCGAGCGCCCGGCGACGGAATCTCAAAGCAGGCGTCGTAGCACACGGCGCAGCCAAAGCGGAAAGCGCGTTGCGGGCTGCCGCCTCGGATGCTGAACAGCGGCGCTTTGCGGCCCCGCCGGAAGACCTGCTCGGGACTGGTCACCGGTACCCAAGTCGCAGGTACAAATTCGACCCACGGCACGAGGTATCGCTTGTCGGCCGCACCGACGTACTTGCCCTCACTGTCGACGACCGCCAGTGACCGGTAGGGCGGTGCTGCCGGTGTGGCCGCGTCATGACGATGACACCCCATGACGATCGCGGTGGTCAAATCACGCGCTGTCTCTTGCAGCAGCGCCAGCCCGTCGACTTCCGGGTTCGTTGATCTCGAAACCAGGCGTACTGCCGCGCCACCGCGCGAGGATGCTGCCACGCTGACATTCGGCGAGTCCGCCGTCACCACAGTGTGATGGTAGGCGGCCTCCGGCCACACCAGCAGATCGGGCATCCTCATGCCGTCGTTCGCCGGCAGTTCGGAATCATCTTCTAAAAGGTAATTGGTATGGCTCGTCGCGATCCGCTCTCGATCGACCAGCGGCGGCAGTTCAACTTCGCTCATCAAACAAACACTCGGGCCGTTCGCCGCAGCCGGCTGCGCCAGCCGCCAACACCCATACAGCAACAGAAACCCCAGCGCGAGGGGAGCGGCGACGACGGCACCACCCAGAACTCGGTAGCCGCCGCTGGAGTCCGGCCGTTGCCGCCAGCGATTCACCACATCGACGCACCAGCCGCTAAATAGCGCGGCCAAGAACGTCAGCCCCAACTCGCCAGTTAGGTCGGCCGACTGCAACCAGATGAGTTGAGCGGAAACAGCGTTACCCAGCTTGAGCCAAGGGAAGCCGACCGTGTCGATCAACATGCCAATGTGGTGACGGGCGAACTCCCAGGTCGTCCACACGACCGGCAACACCAGACACACCGGCCACCGGCGTTTCGCCAGCAATCTGCGGCCAACGGCAAACGTCAGCGTGACGAGCCCACCGCCCAACGCTCCCGAGCCCAGCCAAAGCGACCACAACGCGGCGCTCGAAACGAGACGCTCGGTACACGTCGTGAGCCAGTACAAGAACGGCAGGTGCGCCAACAGCCCCGCGACGTAGACGGCACCCCAGGTTGTTTGCGAACAGCTCGGCCGCGCCATCGCCAGCGCCAGCGGCAGCAAGGCCCACCAGGCCAGCCACGCGTAGTCGAAAGGTGGGAAAGCGAGTGCCAGCAGCAGGCCGCTGAGAACGGGTGAACCGTCGATCGCGGCGCGGACCGGACCGCGACTGTGCCAATGGAAAGCGTTGATGCGCGAAGTCTGCTGCATGAGATGGCGACTCGATGTGTTCCAGGCGGCGGCGCTCGCACGGCCGCCGGGCTATGCAAGAGTAGGCCATCGCCGCACTTTCGACTCCGGCGAAACCGGTGGATCGCGCGCTGCCCTGACCGTGAAAACCGGCAGTTCCCGCGCTCGGGGGAACGGCGTTGCGATGGCCACGAATGAGTTGCACGAATAGGATGGCGCTAACGTGCACAGGCCGCCACGAGGCCCTTGTGCCGCTCGTTCCGATTCGGAACTCGCAACGGACAGGTCGATCGCACTCGCGCTCCCCGACCGCATGTCACTGATCATCGATGGCTACAACCTGATCCATGCCGGTGGAATCCTGGGACGCGGTGTCGGCCCGGGCAGCCTAGAACGTGCGCGGCGGGCACTCTTGAATCTGCTCGTCGAATCGCTCGATGCAACGGAGATTCGCCGTACGATCGTGGTGTTCGACGCCTCCGATCCTTCGATCGTCGGAGCGCGCCGGCAAAGGCACCGCGGGCTGGACGTCCGCTTCGCGCGCGGTCACAAAGACGCAGACGCCCTGATCGAGGAGTTGATCGCCGCCAGCAGCGCTCCGCGACGGCTGACCGTCGTTTCCAGCGACCACAGGCTGCATCGCGCAGCGCGAAAACGCCGGGCGCGCGCCGTCGATAGCGACGCCTGGTTGCGCGAGCTGTACGCACGCCGGCATGCGGCGTCGCAGGATGCCCGGCACGAGCGGAAACCCTCGCCGCCACTTACCGAGACCGAGGTGGAGCACTGGCTGAAGGTCTTCGCCGACGACGATATCGCGGCCGACATGGCGGCCAGCCCACCAAAACAGCCGGAACCGCAAGAGCCTCGCGCGCCCGATCGGGCGAAAGATTCTGCCGACGACGATATCTTCCCACCCGGCTACGCCGAAGACGTGTTCGATGAGGAACGGTAGTGCGACGCTCAGCCTGTCAGCGCCTTGTCGGAGATGTCTTTGCGACACCAGGCGCCCGGCCAGCGAATGGACTTCACCGCCGTGTAGGCGTTGAGCTTGGCGGCCGAGATGCTCTGCCCTAGCGCCGTCACGCCCAGCACACGCCCGCCATCCGTGCAGATTTCACCGTTGCTGCTCGACGTGCCGGCGTGGAACACCTTGACGTCCGCCAGTTCGGCCGCTTCCGGCAAGCCGCGGATCACCTGTCCGCGCTCGTAGCTGCCGGGATATCCCTCCGAGGCCATCACCACACACACGGCCGGACGCGGATCCCAGCGTGGCGGCTCGACTTCGTCGAGTCGACCGTCGACGGCCGCGTCGATCAACTCGACTAGGTCGCTTTCGAGCCGCAACATCAGTGGCTGGCACTCGGGATCGCCGAACCGCACGTTGTATTCCAGCACCTTGGGCCCTTGCTGGGTGAGCATCAGCCCGGCGTACAACACGCCGCGAAACGGCCGCCGCGACCGCTTCATGGCGTGTACTGTGGGCACCAGCACGTTTTCTTCAATGGCGCGCAACATCGCATCGTCGATCAGCGGCGTCGGCGAATAGGCCCCCATCCCGCCGGTATTCGGCCCGCTGTCGCCGTCGCCGGCGCGCTTGTGATCTTGTGCCGGAGCCAGCGTGACGATGGTCCGCCCGTCGGTGATGGCCAACACGCTGACCTCTTCCCCGTCGAGCCGCTCTTCGATCAAGATGTGATCGCCGGCCTCGCCAAACTCGCGCTGCCGCCCGATGCGATTCACCGCTTCGATGGCTTCCGTTCGATCCGAACAGACGATCACGCCTTTGCCGGCCGCCAAGCCATCGGCCTTAACCACCAGTGGCATGTCCTCGCGGTCTTTGAGATACGTGATGGCGCTCTCTGCGTCGCGAAACACGCGGTAGTCGCCCGTGGGCACGTCGGCGTGACGCAGCAGGTTTTTGCAGAACACCTTGCTGCCTTCGAGTTCGGCCGCCAGCCGCGTGGGTCCGAAGATGCGGAGCTTCGCTTCGAGAAACGCATCGACGATGCCGTCGACCAGCGGCACCTCGGGCCCAACGACGGTCAGGCGTACCGAGTTGTGCTGGGCGAACTTGATCAAACGCGGCACGTCGGTCGCGGCGATGTCGACGTTCTCGGCATCGAGCGCCGTGCCGGCGTTGCCCGGCGCGACGAAGACCTTTTCGACCAGCGGACTCTGCCGGATCTTCCACGCCAGCGCGTGCTCGCGGCCTCCGTTACCGACAACCAGTACGTTCATCCGAGAAACCTCGTGGCGACTCCAGGCGGTTCGATCGAGCAGCAGCCACCGCGGCGGGCGACGACGCCCACGATTCTAGCGCAGTGCGCGCCGGCCGGACAAGGATGTGGTGCGACCGTTCGCAGGTCGGGGGCTGGCTCATCTTTCAGCCCAGACAGCGTCGCCCCGCCATGAAACGCATCCGCTGAAAACGTGCCTGACCCCCGCCGGCTCTTGACCCCCCGGCTCTCGCCATCACGGATCGAGCCCCACCGCGCGGCGCACGCCCGCCAGCCCCTGCAAATACGTTTCCAACGGAAGCCCGTCGACCGTCGCTTCCGCGAGCCCGGTGATGCCATCGACAATGCCGGTCTCGGCCACCAGGTGCTCGATCAACTGCCGCTCGTTCTCCACGTCCCATGAGCGCATGGCGTCGATGTGCTTTCGCCGGTGCAGCAAAGCCACTGCCAAACCATACGCGCCCCAATTGCTCACTCCGGCAAGAATCAAATGGTCGGTCGCCACGCGGCAGGCAGTCTGGCGGCGGATGGCGGTGGTTTCGACGGGCGGCAGAGACTCCCAGGGAATCGCCCCACAGCCGATCTCGTTGCCACCGTCGCAAATGCCCACTGTCACAATCTCCAGACCGTGCTCGGCGATCTGTTCAAACAAGCGATGCGTCTTGCCGACGTAGCCGTCGATCGATTCGCCGCGCAGATTGAGGCACTCACCTTGCGATTGCGACGGTCCCGGTCGCTCGATGGCGACGAGGTGCGTCAGCCCCCGCTGCGTCTCGGTATCGAGAAATTCGGTGGTCCAGCTATCGCTGTGCGCACACGTGGTCGCACCCTTCATCGCTCGCGGTATTTCAAGCGACTCAGCCCACTCAAAAGGAAACTCAGCGACGGACACGTCCAAGTTGCGTTCGCCTGCCGCGCAGCGCAGCACCGGCACACCCAGCGGATCGGAAACCAGCACAACGTCGATGCCGACGGCCAACAGCGCCTGAGCCAGATAGACCGCTCCCGGCGGACCGTCGGTTTCGATCGTCACACTGTCAGTGACAACCGGGAAGCCGGTGACAATCGCCACACGCCGCGCTCGCCGCGCCAGGCTCTCTGCTGCCAACTCGAACTGCCCCGCGCAGAGCCACTCGCCACCGACGCGCAACGACGCCAGCCCACGGCGTGCCGGATCGCGGCGGATGACACGTTCGATGGTGGCGAACACTGGTTTGTCCCGCTACCCGTGGAATCTGCTTGGGAACCACGTCCAACAAGGAAGTGCATTGTGTGGTGGGCAGCAGCGCGACACGCAGCCGCCTTGTCAAACCTGAATCGGTTGGACATTCCGGCCATGCCAGCATTCTACCGCCGTGCTCGACCGAACCGACGGTAGGTCGCTGGTCGCTCCGATCTGCTGGCAACTGCCCAGAAGACTCCGTTCACCGCCTGCGTGGCGGCGGCGGTTCGGGGCGTTTATACTGACCGGCTGAACAGGAAACGAACCTACCTGGGCGAGTTGCGCTCCGCTCTGGCCAGCCCGAGAAGGGGCCAACCAGCAGCGGGCGACCCACCGAACTCGTTCGCCCGGCGCAGCACCGCACGAACGCACAGCGTCATGCCCCGCTGTTCGCCCGGTACAGCCCGTCAACAAGCAACCGGAGCCCTTCGCGGCGCGGACCATCGAGAGGAGAAGTTGCACAGATGAAGAAGCATATCGATCCAGCCGTCTCGCTCATCGCAGCCGTTCTCGTCGTGCTGGGCAGCCTCGCGCCGGCAGCTGCCGCTGAATGGGGCACGCTCCGCGGCCAGTTCGTCTACGACGGTCAGGCTCCGCAGCCCGAAGAACTCAATGTCACCACCGACAAGGATCTCTGCGGCAAACCGCCGGCACTGGTCGATGAGTCGCTCGTCGTTGGTGAAGAAGGCGGCTTGGCCAACGTGCTGGTCTACGTCCGCTCGAAGGACGTCACAATCAACCCCGACCTGCAAGCGCCGCCCGAAGAGCCGCTCACCATCGACAACGTCCGCTGCCAGTTCGTGCCGCACGTGAGCGCGGTCTACATCGAACATCCGATTCTCCTGCTCAACTCAGATCCCAAGGCCCACAACACGAACATCCAGCCGCTGGGCGATCTGCCCATCAACCCACTGCTCGCGCCAGGACAGACGATCGAACACAAGTTCGGCCGAGGTCAGCGAGTCCCGGTCCCGGTGCAATGCAACGTGCACCCCTGGATGATGGGTTACATCCTTCCCTCGGCCACCCCCTACTTCGCCGTCTCCGCCGAAGATGGGACGTTCGAGATCGAAGGGCTCCCGCTGGGCGAGGAGATCGAGTTTCAAGCCTGGCAAGAGCGATCGGGCTACCTCGCAGTCTCCCAGTGGGACAAAGGCCGCTTCACGCTCACGCTCAGCGACCCCACCACCGATCTCGGCGTGATCCAAGTTCCGCCCGCATTGCTCGAGAAGAAGTAGTGTGGCGGCGAGCGCGATCGCCAACGGCGCAGGATGGCAGCAGGGCTACGTGAAACGGATCGCCACCGGCATGGACTGGACCGCACTGCGACGGTGCCTGCTGCCCGGCTTGCTCGCGGCATGGATGCTGCCCGCCGGCTGCGCACCGCGCGAACCGCTCGGTCCTCGGCCCAACGAGGAAGAAGTACAACGGCTACGCGGCGACCGCACCGTGCCGCCAGCCGAACCCGACTCTGGTGGTGCGAATACAGCGGACCGCTGAGACGGGAGTTGGTTGCCGCTGACCAGCTACGCTCCGCACTGTCGGACATTGCACCCTGTCGAACGGCGCTGCAGTGTCGTAAACCCTTGTGACGTAAAGTGGTGCGACATTTTGTCACGTTGACGAATAGTGCCTGCCAGCATCTGATTTGAGTAGTTTCAGCGGTTCTCTGGGCTCCTTCCTCCCAGATCGACGGGCGCTCGCACCGCCCCAGCCGCTGCTCTTGGTTGTTCGCTCCCGCCGCAACGCGCACTCCGGGTGGAACATCTGTCTCGGCGGCGCTTGAGCGCGGCGTGGTATTGGCATGACGACGATCTCGCCATCGCAGACGACGCGTCATCGTCGCGGCCGGCTGCGCCGATTCTCATCGGCGCTGATTCTCGCCGCTCTTTTCGTCGCGTCGGGCAGTTGTTCCCGTTACGAGCCACCGCCGTTTCGCCTCAACCTGGAAGGACTCGATCGGACGGAGGCCGACTCGAGCGGCACGCTCCGCTACTCGGACGAAAAGCTCCAGCAGATCGTCGACGCCACCACGGCGCTGTTCGGCACGCCGGACGAACCGTTCGTGTTTGAAGAGACGGAGTTGGACATTGCCCTCTTGCGCCGCGCGGCCGGTCCGGTGTCTAGCGACGAACACGGCAATCCCCGCGGGTTATACCGCGAGCACTGCGCGCATTGCCACGGCGTGACCGGCGATGGCGCCGGCCCGACGGCGCTGTTCCTCAATCCGTATCCGCGCGACTTTCGCCCAGGCGTGTTCAAGTTCACGTCGACGCACCAGGGCGGCAAGCCGACCGACGAAGACCTGCGGCGGACAATGGTTCGTGGCATCCCTGGTACGGCCATGCCCTCCTTCGCGTTGTTGCCTGAAGAGGACCTCGACGCGCTGATCGAGTACGTCAAATATCTCTCCATGCGGGGTGAAAGCGAGCAGCTCATCTTTCCGCTGGTGATCGACGATGAAGAGGAGCTCGACGAAGACATCCTGTTGGAAGAGGTGCTCGAACCCGTCGTGGGCCTCTGGCAGTCGTCGACCCTGCCGCAGTTCGTCGTCGTACCTGAAGAGCCACGACCCAGCGATCGCGCCGCGTCGATTGCGGCCGGGCGCGAACTCTTCCAAGGCGAACGTGGCTGCGCGAAGTGCCACGGTCCCACGGGCCTGGGCGACGGCACCGAGCGCAACTACGACATGTGGAACAACAAGAAGTTGAATCTCGATCGCGAAGACGTCGCCGCGCGCTGGTCGCTGCCGCTGCAGGAACTGCGGCCCCGCAATCTGCGGCACGGAGTCTATCGCGGCGGACGCCGACCACTCGACATCTATCGACGCATCTACGCCGGAGTGAAGGGCACGCCGATGCCTGCCGCGGGACCTCCCTACGGTCAGCCGGCGCGCAGCGACGCCATGCCTGAAGGCAGCAAGAATCTTAGCTCTGCGCAGATCTGGAACCTCGTCGACTACGTCTTGTCGCTGCCCAATGAGGAACACCCCGAGATAGCCAGTGCGGAACGCCCGGCTGAGTCGCCGAAGGCCGGGTCCCCAGGCGGGGCAGGGGGCTAAGCCGTGGGCAAGTTCTGGAGCTTGGTGTTCCTCTCCGTGCCCGTACTCGGCGTCGCTGTCTTCGTCGCCGCGGCGAGCTGGGGCTACTGGTTCCCTCAAAACGTCTCGGCGCACGGCGGGCAGATCGATCATCTGTTCATGGTGATTCTGTGGCTCACCGGCGCCGTGTTCCTGGCGACTGAGATCGTACTGGCCGTATCTCTGTGGCGGTTCGACGGGGCGAAGTCTCCCCGCGCTCGATTCTCGCGCGGAAACATGCGGATCGAACTGGGGCTCGCCGCCGTGGTCGGTCTGTTGCTGGTGTTCATCACCGTCTACCAACTCGAAGACTGGGCCGAAGCCAAGATTCGCCAGCCCGACTTGCCGCCCACCGTCGAAGTCAACGGACGCCAATTCGAATGGGTCATGCGATACCCGGGACCGAACGGCGAGTTGGGCGATGCCGACGATCTGTTCTCGCCCGGCGATCTGCACGTGCCGGTGGACGAGGACATTCTGGTCTCTCTCGTGAGCGAAGACGTCTTGCACTCGTTCTATCTGCCCAACCTGCGGATCAAGCAGGACGCAGTGCCGGGGATGCGTATCCCGGTATGGTTCCGCGCGACTGAAACGGGCGTCTTTGATCTCGTCTGTGCCGAACTCTGCGGTTGGGGCCACTACAAGATGGCCGGACGGCTGATCGTCGAAAGCCGCGCCGACTACGAGGCCTTTCTGACTCGCCTGGAAGCCGAACAGAACGAAGATGGGTTCGAAGAGCAACAGCCCACAGCCGCCAACACGAGCCAGAGGCACCCCAGCGTCGCCGAAGTGGTTTACAGAAGGGCGGCGCGATGACCGTGGCAGCGAGTCCATCTCCCGGCGCGCCGCTCGTCGACGCCAACTCGCATCACCGCGGGTTCCTGCGTCGCTACATCTTCTCGACTGACCATAAAGTCATCGGCCTGCAGTTCTACTTCTCCACGCTGATTTGGTTTTTCGTAGGCGGCGCGCTGGCCCTGGCCGTCCGCTGGCAACTGGCCTGGCCGTGGAGCGAGATGCCGATCGTCGGCCGCATGCTCTTCGCCGCTGAAGGCGGACAGATCTCGCCCGAGTTCTACACCATGCTCGTGACGATGCACGCCACGATCATGATCTTCTTCGTCATCATCCCGATTCTGGCGGGCGCATTCGGCAACTTTCTCATCCCGCTGATGATCGGCGCCGAGGACATGGCCTTCCCCACGCTGAACATGTTCAGCTACTGGTTCATGTGGCCGGCCTTCGCTTGTATGACGGCCAGTTTCTTCGTCGCGGGAGGAGCCGCTTCGGCGGGCTGGACATCTTATCCGCCGCTCTCCGTCTTGCACGATGCCGCGCCCGGCAGCGGACCCGGACAAACGTTGTGGTTGCTGGGCGTGGTGTTCATCGGCATCGCGTCGATGCTCGGCTCACTGAACTACCTGACCACGATCATCCAGATGCGGGCTCCCGGCATGACCATGCTGCGGCTGCCCATGACGATCTGGGGACTGTTCATCACCGCCATCCTGCAAGCCTTCGCCCTGCCGGTGCTCACCGCCGCCAGCGTCATGCAATTGACGGATCGACTCCTGGGCACGGGCTTTTACCTCAGCGAGGCCGGTGGCCAACCGCTGCTGTGGCAGCATCTGTTCTGGTTCTATTCGCACCCGGCCGTCTACATCATGATTCTGCCCGCCATGGGCATGGTCTCCGACATCATCTCCTGTTACGCGCGTAAACCCTTGTTCGGCTATCGGCCGATGGTGGCCGCCATCATCGCGATTGCGGGGCTGGGGTTTATCGTCTGGGGTCATCACATGTTCATGTCGGGCATGAACCCCGCGATGGGCACTACGTTCATGGCGGCCACGATCCTCATCGCGCTGCCCAGCGCGGTCAAAGTCTTCAACTGGCTGGGAACGCTGTGGGGCGGGCGCATCGAGTTCACCAGCGCCATGCTCAATGCGCTGGCGTTTGTCTCGATGTTTATCATCGGCGGTCTGTCGGGCATCTTCATGGCGGCCACCACCGTCGACATCGTCATTCACGACACCTACTTCATCGTCGGGCATTTGCACTACGTGCTCTTCGGCGGTTCGACGTTTGCCGTGTTCGCGGGCACCTATCACTGGTTCCCGAAGATGTTCGGCCGGCAGATGAACGAGTTCTGGGGCAAGGTGCACTTCCTGCTCACGTTCCTGTTCTTCAACGGCACGTTCTTCACGATGCACATCATTGGCATGGGCGGTTACCCGCGACGGGTCGCCGCCGCAACAGCCTATGCCGAGTTTGCGCGTTTCGAGCCGCTGAACGTCTTCATGACAATTTGCGCACTGGGAATGGGCTTCACGCAATTGATCTTCGCGGCCAATCTGTTTGGCAGCCTGATCTGGGGGCGACGCGCCGACCGCAATCCGTGGCGCGCCAACACGCTGGAATGGACGGCTCCCAGCCCACCGCCGCACGGCAATTTCGATTTTCAGCCGGTCGCCTACCGCGGCCCGTATGAGTACAGCTCGCCGGAAGTGACGGCCGACTTCTATCCACAAAACCAGCCGCCCGACGCCGAACCGGCAACGGCCGCGGCCCATTGATTCAACATCGCCAAACGTGACCACCTTGCCCAACACCCACGCCCCGCTGCGAACGCCCCACCGGCTGCTGGCCGCGCTGGTGTTGGTCACGTTCCCGCTAATCTGGGTCGGCGGCCTGGTGACCACGTACACCGCCGGCATGGCGGTGCCCGACTGGCCCACGACCTACGGCTACAACCCGTTTCTCTATCCCTGGCACAAGTGGGTCTCCGGACCGTTCGACCTGTTCGTCGAACATGGGCATCGCCTGTTGGCCATGTTGGCCGGGCTGTTGGCCATCCTGCTCGTGGTCGCGGCCTGGGTGAAGGACGCGCCGCGCTGGTTGCGCTGGCTGGCCGTCGCCGCGCTCGCCGGCGTCATCGCGCAGGGCGTGTTGGGCGGCCTGCGCGTCGTGTTCGACGCCCGACAGCTCGCCAAGATTCACGGCTGCGTAGGCCCCTTGTTCTTCGCCTATTGCGTGGCGCTGTGGGAATTGACGGGCAGGCGGTGGCAACGAGCTGTGGCAGTGAGGCAAGCGGGAACCGTTGCCACGCGCGTCCTGATGGCGACCACGCTCGGCCTGGCGTACCTGCAACTGGTGCTTGGCGCCCACGTGCGACACCTACCGCTGAGCGTCGACCATCGCGATTTCGCGCTGGCCGTGGGCCTGCACATCATTGGCGCAGGGGCCTTGCTGCTCATGCCGCTTGTTCTGGCCCTTCGCGCACGTCGTCATCACGCCGACGCCCGCGCTTTGCGACGGCCGATCAGCCTGCTGGCTTTGTTGGTCACCGTGCAGGTCGCGCTCGGTTGCCTGACCTGGCTGGTGAACTATGGCTGGCCGGTCTGGTTCGATCGCTGGCCCTGGGCGGCTCAGTTCACCATTCAAGTCGATAGCCTGCTGCAATCGCTGACCACCACGGCTCACGTGGCCACCGGCTCGCTGATTCTGGCAGTCGCCACCGTGGGCACATTGCGAAGTTTTCGAGATCTACAGACAATCCCTGCTACGGCCGCGCAGCCATCGTTCACATTGGAGACAGCCCGTTGAGTAGTTCGAGCCTGGCCTGCACATCCGAGCGTACCTCGCCCTGGAAACGTGTCATGGATTTCGCAGAGCTGGCAAAGCCCCGCATTGCCACCTTGGTCTTGGTCACCGTCGCAGTCGGCGCGCTTGTGGCGTCGGCCGGTCATCCCGACCTGTTCGTGCTCTTGCACACGCTCTGTGGCACCGCACTGGTGGCGGCAAGCGCCAGCGCGGGCAACCAATGGCTCGAACGCGCCGCCGATGCGCGGATGCAGCGCACGGCCAATCGCCCGCTTCCCGCTGGGCGGCTCAGCGATGCCGAAGTGATCGCCTTCGCCGGGGTGACCTTGTTGCTCGGCCTGATTCAACTGGGATGGATGGTCGGGTTAACGACGTTGCTGCTGGGCGCGGCCACCTGGGTGCTGTATGTCGCGATCTATACGCCTCTCAAGTCGCGCACCGCGTTCAATACAGTCGTCGGCGCCGTCGCCGGCGCGCTGCCCGTGCTATTGGGTTGGTCGGCGACGGGCGAGCGGTTCACGTTGGCCGCCTGGGCACTCGTGACGGTCGTCTATCTCTGGCAGTTCCCGCACTTCATGGCCATCGCCTGGATTTATCGTCGGCAGTACGAAGCGGCCGGCATGCGCATGCTGCCGGTGGTCGACCCCTCGGGCCGCCGCGCCGGCATCCAAGCGGTTTTCGCCGCGCTCACGCTCGTGCCGGTCAGCTTGTCACTCTGCCTCGACGGCGTTGTGGCTGGCGGCGGACTCTCGACCGCGCTGTTCGCCGGGGCCGCGCTGGTACTTGGCCTGTTGTACGCCGGAGCGTCCGTGGCATTCTGGCAAAAGCTGCACGAGCAATCGGCCCGGCGTCTGCTGCGCGTCTCGCTCGTCCATCTGCCCGTGCTCATGACTGCTCTGCTCCTGGCGACCTACCTCCGCGCCTGAGAGAAGGTCGCGCTCGCGCCGAGCGCTCACCCTGACCCTCCTACACCTCGCCCCGTCCCAACTCCGCTGCATCATGGACTCCACGGCCTCTGCCGAGTCGATTCAACTGCGGTATCAGCCGGCTGTGCCGATTCGCAACGGCAAGTTGATGCTGTGGCTCTTTCTCTCGACGGAAGTGATGTTCTTCGCCGCGTTGATCGGCACCTATATCGTCTTGCGTTTCGGCGCGGCTGCCTGGCCTACGCCGACCGATGTGCATCTCAGCGAACCCATCGGCGCGCTGAACACGTTCATCTTGATCTGTTCCAGCGTAACGATCGTGCTCGCGCTCGAATCCGCCCGGGCCGACAGCGGGGGCCGCGCGAAGGCCTACCTCTTCGTGACGCTGTTGTTGGGGGCTGCTTTTCTCGGCATCAAGGCCTACGAGTATCAAGTGAAGTTCCATCACGGGCTGCACGTCGATCGAGCGCGACGCACCATCTACGATCAGGCCGATCTCGAGTACGCCTCGGGGCTACGCGCAGCACTGAGAAGCGTGACCGCCGACACAAATGCCGACGCCGCGGCGTTGGCCGCCGCAACAGCGCTGCTTGAACAGGCTAACAATCCGGACGCCGATCCGAGCGCCTTGGCGTTGCAAGCTGCCGAGTTCAGTGAGGTGCCCGAGGCCGCTGACTGGCGATTGCCGATCGTCATCCCGGGCGGTCACATGTGGACCAGCACCTACTTCCTGCTCACCGGACTGCACGCCTTGCACGTGGCAGCCGGGCTGTTGGTGTTTGTTTGCGTGCTGCCTTTGCGATTAGGTACCGCGCGGGCCGGACTCCTGGAGAATGTCGGCCTCTATTGGCACTTTGTCGACATCGTCTGGATCTTCTTGTTTCCGCTCTTGTACTTGTTCTGATCCCTGGTGAGGCCGCGCTGTCCATGGCGACTGAAGATTCCAGTGGCGATAACGCCCAACACGTGACTGCGACCGGAGGTGTGGGCAACTACATCGCGGTGTTCGTCGGCCTCTGCCTGTTGACCGGCATGTCGTTCCTCACGACCTCCGAGTGGTGGCCTTGGCGCGATCAACCCGGTTTCACGCGGACGTTCATGATGGCCGTCGCCTGTGCGAAGGCGCTGTTGGTGTTGTTGTTCTTCATGCATCTCAAGCACGAGGCGGGATGGAAATACATCTTGACTTTGCCCGCCTGCGTGATGGCCATCATCCTGGCAGCTTCCCTCGTCCCCGACGTTGGCTTTCGCTTGCGATCCGCCGCCGACCGAGCGGAGCCCGCCAACAACACCCGCGAAACGACGATCGAGCGCGGACAAGAGAACGCATCCGATCAAGCTCCGTCCGACAACTGAACGTGCAAGGCGTCAATCCACTCGCTCGGTTGGCCGTTCGAAGCAGACCTCGGCCATTGAACCGCCCAATCGCCTGAGCTGCGCCCCGTGTAACCCGATGTCGCAAGTCGCCGCTGTCGAAATCGAAGGGCTCACCCACCACTACGGCACCCGCCGCGCGCTGAGCGATCTCGCGTTGTTGATCCGCCCCGGCGAGATGTTCGCCCTGCTCGGTCCGAACGGCAGTGGCAAATCAACGTTGTTTCGCGTGCTCTCAACGCTCATCGCGCCCGAGCAGGGCAGTGTGCAGATTTGCGGTCACGACGTGCGTCGAGATACCGACGTGGTGCGACAAGCGATCGGTGTCGTGTTTCAATCGCCCAGTCTCGACGACAAGCTCTCGGTCGCCGAGAACCTCATCCATCAGGGGCATCTGTACGGGCTTTTCGGAGCGATGCTGCGCGAGCGTGTCGAACTGATGCTGGACAAATTCGGCGTTGGCGATCGACGCCGCGATCGGGTCGCCACGCTCTCGGGCGGTTTGCGGCGTCGCGTCGAGCTGGCCAAGGGCATCTTGCATCTGCCGCAAATCCTGCTGCTCGACGAACCGAGCACCGGTCTCGACCCGGCGGCGCGCGCCGATCTGTGGAAGTATCTCAAGCACCTGCGCGATGAATCGGACACAACCATCATCTGGACGACGCACCTGCTCGACGAGGCCGACGACGCGGACCGTATTGCGATTCTGAACCAAGGATCGCTCGTCGCCTTCGGTGCCCCCCACGACTTGCGCGCGGAGATCGGCAGCGACGCAATCACCATCCACACCGCCGATCAAGCCCGCGTCGCCGAGCGGCTCCGCAGCCAGTTAAGCATGGAGCCCCAGCGAATCGATTCCGGGCTCCGCCTGCTCACCGACGACGGGCGTCATCGCTTGTCGGAAGTCGCTCAAGCCTGCGGCGACGATCTCCGCGGCCTGAGCTGGGGCCGGGCAACGCTCGAAGACGTATTCATCCAGCGCACCGGCCACCGCTTCGACGCCCCGCAAGCGGAGGCTTCCCCGTGAGCGTCATCGAGCAACCCAGTACATCGGCCGCCGCATCAACTTCAATTGCGATGCGCACTCTGTTGGCGACGGCCACGCTCGCCCGGCGGGAGCTGGTGCGCTTCGTGCGGCAGCCCAATCGCATCATCGGCGCGATCGGCCAGCCGGCCGTGTTCTGGATACTGTTCGGCGCGGGATTGGGACCATCGTTTCAAATGCCGGGAGTCGAAGACGCCGATGTCAGCTACCGCGAGTACTTCTTCCCCGGCACGGTGGTATTGATCGTCCTGTTCACCGCCGTGTTCACGACGATCTCGATCATTGAAGACCGCCGCGAAGGATTCCTGCAATCGGTGCTCGTCGCGCCCATCCCGCGGCTCGCGATGGTGGCCGGCAAGCTCATCGGCGGGACCTTGATCGCCGTGGCCCAGGGTCTACTGTTTCTATTGTTGGGCCTCAGCCTGGGATTCTCGTTTTCGATTCCCGGGCTTTTCGCCATGCTCGCTCTGCTTTGCGTGATCGGGCTGGCGCTCACCGGGACCGGATTCATCATCGCCTGGCGGATGGATTCCACGCAGGGGTTCCACGCCATCATGAGCCTGTTTCTCTTGCCGATGTGGCTGCTCTCCGGGGCGTTCTTCCCGGCCAGCGAAGGCTGGCTGGGCTGGGTCGTCCGCCTCAATCCGCTCACCTACGGTGTGGCGGCACTGCGGCGACTGTTGTATTGGAACGAGACCGCCAATCTGCTACCGCCAGGAACACCAAGCATGACAACCAGCGTGGCAGTGACCATTACCTTCGCGGCGACAACCTTTTGGCTGGCCTGGCTCGTCTCCGCGCGCCGTACGGCGGGAGATTTGCGATGAACGACCTCCTCATACCAAGGGTGCTGGCGACTCTGGTCATGATTTGCAGCGTTACATTCCTATTCGGGTGTAAGGACGAAAAGCTCGATCAGCCGTCTGGCGGGCCGCTCGCTGCGGCCACCGATGAAGACAACGACGGTCGCCCCAGCATCCCGGCCCTTGACTCGACCGGGCTTGAAGTCGCGCCGTTTCGGCTGATCAAGCAGGACGGCGAGCCAATGGATAGCGCTGAACTCGCAGGTGCAGTGTACGTGGCGCACTTCTTCTTCACCGCGTGCCCTGTCGAATGCCCCAAGATGATCCAGGCGGTCGAGCGGCTGGAGCATCAGTTCGGCCACCTGGGCGTCCGTTTTCTGAGCATCACTGTCGATCCCGACAACGACACGCCCGAGCGGCTGACGCGCTACGCCCGCGAACACAAAATCGATCTGCGACACTGGTCGCTGCTGACCGGCACGATCGCAGAGATCGAAAGCGTAGCCCACACCGTCTTTCGCCTGCCGCTGGAAAAGCTGATGCACTCCGAGAAGCTGGTACTCGTCGACCGCCAAAGTCAGATCGCGGGCTTCTACAACGGGCTGGACGCTGAAAGCACCGACCAGCTTGCCGAACGTGCTCGCGAACTGTTGTTGGTCCCCGATCCAGGCGAAGCGGTGCCGCCACCCGATACAACCGCCGACGATTCGGATCTTCCACCGCCACCCGCCTCGGCGTTCGAGGACTCGGACTTGCCGCCGCCTCCGGTCGCCGAGTCCGAAGATGCGGCGCCGTGAGGTGCCGTCCGTTGAGTTGTTCCGCCTCTCTGCACGCGCTCTCTCAACCCGCTCTAGAAACCAATGCTGTTTGCCTTCGACTGGCACGACCTACCGCACATCAACGCCGGGCTTAACGCGGCGGCGACGCTGCTGTTGATCCTCGGACTGGTTCTCATCAAACGGCGGCGTGAGCGCGCGCACCGCAACGTGATGATCGGCACGCTGGCAGTGTCGACCGCTTTTCTGGCCTGCTACCTGGTTTACCATGCCCAGTTGCGTGCAGAGACAGGCACCAGCGGGATGAAGTTTCAGGGTCCCTCGCCGATTCGCGAAGTCTACCTCGGCATCCTGCTCACGCACGTTGTGCTTGCCGCGCTCGTCCCGTTCTTGGCCTTGCGGACCATCTATCTCGGCCTGCGCGATCGTCGCGCGCAGCATCGACGCCTGGCGCGGTGGACGTTTCCCATCTGGCTCTACGTGTCGGTGACCGGTGTGGTGATTTACGTCCTGCTTTATCACGTCTATCCGCCACAGGCAGTTGGTCATATACTGCGCCGCACCGAAGCAGTTGCTGCAGCACGCCCGCTCCAGCTTTCTGTAGATAGCCAATGTGATCGTCGAGCCCTATAAGTGATGAACGCGGCCCGCATCGGCACAACTCGATCGACTCGCAGAGCACGCCTCTTGCTCTACATTTTGGCCGTGGCGCTGACAGCCATCGCTACCGGACCGCAGGAAGTGTTGGCCTGCCCTAGTTGCAAACAAGCGATCGCCAGCGCGCAGGATTCTGGCGGTGACATGGTGCGGGGCTTTTACTGGAGCATCGTGCTCATGCTCTCGACGCCGCTGGCCATCCTGGGCACACTCGGCGGCTCGATCTATGTTTCCATCTGCCGACACCGCGACAAGCTCGACACCGACGAGTGACGTTGCGCGGGAAAACGCGCCGCCGCGCGACATCGCCTCAGGTGCGCTGCCCAATTAGTGGAGCGTCTGCCCGATTCAGTCGGGCGACGCGTAACGGTCGCCAAAGACGCAAGTGCTTTGGCGCAGACAACAAGGTAGTGCTCCGCCGGTTGGCTCGCACCCGACAATCACGTGTTGCCGGAGCACTAGGTGTCGCTGCCGCGCCGTGCCGCGCTTCATGATTCCGGCATCTCTGGCAACTGACTGTCCTGATGCCGCTCCGCGCCGACTGATGCCGAGATAGCGTGGCACCAGGCAGAAAGCTTGTCATTTCTTCCCGGATTTGCCGCGTTCTCGTATACTGACAGGTAGTCGAATTCCTACCCTGCCCAAGGCTGCCAATACCCCCTTGCAGCGGGAGCCCGCCCCCATTCGCTGTTGACGATCGAGACCGAGGCGCACCAGGACGGTGTCGTTCGGGTGGGACGGCTCGCAGATTGAGGACGGAAGCAAACTCCCGATCGTGCGGTCGGAAGCTGCCGCTGAAGGAAGGGATGAAGTATGCGCGTCGCTGGTCGACGGCAGGCCTTGATCGCCGCCTGGGTGTTCACCGCCCTGGTTGGCACCGCCTTGAGCAACCTGTTGCCAGCGCAGCGGATGGCACTTTCCGGCTCGCGCCTCTCCTCGGCCATCTACCTGCCGGAAATCGATTCGGCAACGCGAGCCCATCTGGAACGCGCTAAGGCGTTCCGCGACGCCGGTCAGTGGAGCGAGGTGGTCGAGACGCTCCGTGAAGTGATGGATCACCACGGTGATCGTCTGATCGAGTTTTCCCCGGGACATTGGGTCGATGCCCGCACGTACTGCCACGTTCTCATCTCGCAACTGCCCGCCGAGGCACTCGCGTTGTACCGCAGTCAGGTCGACCCATTGGCCGAAGTCTGGTATCGCGAAGGCGTAGCCCGCCGCGACCGGCAACTGCTGAGCAGACTCGTCGACGAGCACTTCGCCAGCAGCTTCACCGACCAGGCCGTGTTCGCACTCAGCGAGCTTGCCCTGGAAGCGGGCGACCACGGACTGGCGCGGTCCTACCTCGAAATGCTCGTCCCGACTCCGCCGGGTTTGCCGGAAACACAAGCCGCGCGATTGGCCTATCCGGATAGCGACGTCGAGCTGGCCGCCGTCGGCGCGCGGATCGTGCTGAGCTGGGTTCTCGCAGGAGAACTCGACCGAGCCGCGCGCGACCTGGAGAAGTTCGTTCGTCAACCTGCTCCGGATGAACCACCCTCGGCCGGAGGTCACCCGGATGCAAGCGGGAGACTGGCGGGTGTGGAAGGCAACTATGCCCAGACGCTGGCCGCGCTGATCGAATCAGGTCGCAGTTGGACGCCCGCGCCACCGCAACTCGCATGGAACACATTCGCCGGCACCGCCACCCGCGCAGGCGTCGGGCCGCCCGCTGCGCAGGGGTTTGTCTGGAGTTGGGAACAGAGCCTGACGGAGTTTCGCGCCCCCACTTCGGGCGTGGCGCAAATGGCTGGGTATCGACAGTCGCGCGTCGCCGAAGACAGTCTGCTGCTCAGTTACCACCCCGTCGTCTACCGCGACGTGCTGCTGGTGAACAATCACTCCGAGGTTCTGGCCCTCAATCGGCGCACTGGTCAGCTCGCCTGGAACTGGGACTTGGAAAACGGCGCTGCGGCGCGCCGCGACGAACGAGCGGTTGCGGCTGCCAACATTCCGGCCAACCGGCTCGGAGCGCCGCGGTTCACCATGACCGTCGCCCACGATCGCCTCTACGTCCGCATGGGATCGGTCGTGACATCGCCCTCGGGCGATCCCACCATGCAAAGCCCGCGCGGGTATTTACTTTGCCTCGACTTGCGAGGGCAAGGCCGCGCCGTGTGGGAAATCAAACCTCAGGACCCGTTGTGGGCCTTCGAGGGCAGCCCGCTGGTGCGCGGAAACGATTTGTTTGTCGCTGTGCGGCACAACGATCTCCAACATCCCCGGGCGCACGTAGAATGCTACGACGCGCGCACGGGCCGATTGCGTTGGCGGCAGTTCGTTTGCGGGGCGGATACCCCGGGACGCAACCAAGTGAGTGAGGTGACCCACCATCTGCTCACGCTGCACGGCGACACCGTCTACTTCAATACCAATCTCGGCGCCGTGGCGGCGCTGGCAGCGAGCGACGGCCGATTGCGTTGGGTCCACCAGTACGAACGCGCCGGACGCGGACTTTCGCAGCAGGCCGCCCATTTCTACCGCGACTTGACGCCAGCCATCTATCATGGAGGCAAGCTAGTCGTGGCGCCTTCGGACAGCGACGCCGTGTTCTGTCTCGACGCTACGAGCGGCCGCTTCCTGTGGGAAAACCGTTTGGCGCCGGACGTGATTCATTTGCTGGGCGTCGGTGGGGGGCATCTGATTGCCAGCGGAGACCGGCTGTATTGGTTCCGCATGGCAGACGACGGCAAGCTCTTCGCGCGCTGGCCCGATGGGGACGACCCTCGCGGCTACGGGCGGGGCGTGCTGGCTGGCAACAACGTACTCTGGCCGACCCGCGAGGCGATTGAGATTTTCGACCAGGTCACTGCCCAGTGGATCAATGAGATTCCCCTGGCCGACCATCGCCGGGCGATGGACGGCTCGGACGTGACCGGAGGCAACCTGCTGGTCGTCGACGATCAATTGTTCATTGCCGGAGCCAAGAAGCTGGTCGCCTTACGAGGAACATCGGCGCCGCAGCGCGGCGAGTCGCTGACCCTTCGTGACTTGAGTCGGGCTTCCCGTTAAACGAGTCAACGCGACAGCAACGACGACGACGCAAGTGGACCACCCATCTTGAGAGCGAGTGTGATGACGCCCAGCGACGAAGATCTGCAACTGGTCGGACAACTCAGCGACGCGGTCCGCCGGATCACGACCGAGTTGAGCAAGGTGATCGTCGGCCAGCAGAACGTCATCGACGAACTGTTGATCGCCATGTTCGCCCGCGGCCATTGCCTGTTGGTTGGAGTCCCGGGGCTGGCCAAGACCCTCATGATTCGTACGTTGGCCGACGCGCTGTCGCTGAAGTTCAGCCGCATCCAGTTCACGCCCGACTTGATGCCGGCCGACATTACCGGCACCGAGGTGATTCAAGAAGACCGCAGCTCGGGCGTCCGCGAATTTCGCTTTCTCGAAGGCCCGATCTTCGGCAACGTGATTTTGGCCGACGAGGTCAATCGCACGCCGCCCAAGACGCAGGCGGCGCTGCTCGAAGCCATGCAAGAACACCAGGTCACCGTCGGCGGTGACCGCCATAAACTGGCCGAACCCTTCTTCGTGCTGGCCACCCAAAACCCGATCGAGCAAGAAGGCACCTACCCGCTTCCCGAAGCGCAGCTCGACCGCTTCATGTTCAACATCTACGTCGACTATCCTGAAGAAGACGAAGAACTCGAAATCGTGAAGCGCACCACCAGCGATGTCGAAACCAAGATCGATGCCACGCTCGACGCCGACCAGATCGTGGCCTTGCAGAAAATCATCACCCGGGTGCCCGTCGCCGACCACGTACTCCGCTACGCGCTGCGTTTCACGCGACTCACGCGTCGCGAAAAGGGCGAAGTCCCCGAGTTCGTCCGCGAATACGTCTCCTGGGGAGCGGGACCGCGCGCCAGCCAATACCTGATCCTGGGTGCCAAAGCGCGGGCCGTCCTACAGGGGCGCTATCACGCCACGACCGAAGACGTGCGCGCGGTGGCTGTGCCGGTTCTGCGGCATCGCATCCTCACGAACTTCAACGCCGAAGCCGAAGGCATTCGGCCCGACGACATCGTTCGACAGCTCATCGAAATCATTCCTCGCGAACAGTTCGAGTCGGAACACGGTGGCGAAGTTTCAGAAGTTTTTGGATCCGCAGACGCTCGCTAAGCTGCAGGGCCTGGAGCTCCGCGCGCGGTCGATCGTCGAAGGCTACGTCTCGGGACTGCACCGCAGCCCGTACCACGGCTTCTCGATCGAGTTCGCCGAGCATCGCGAGTACGTTCCCGGGGACGACCTGCGATACGTCGACTGGAAGGTCTTCGGCAAGACCGACAAGTACTACCTCAAGCAGTACGAAGAGGAAACTAACCTCGTCGCCTATATGCTGCTCGATACCAGCGAGAGCATGGCCTATCGCGGTCCCGAGTCGCCGCTGTCGAAGCTGGAGTACGCCCAGTGCGCGGCGGCCGCATTGAGTTACTTGACGCTGCAACAGCAAGACAGCGTCGGTCTGGCGACGTTTGATTCAGAGGTCCGCCAGTTCGTCCGCGCCAGCAGCAATCCATCGCACCTGAAACAACTGCTGCACGTGATGGAAGAGAGCACAGGTGAGCAGAAGACCGCCACCGGCAAGATCTTTCACGAGCTGGCCGAGCGGCTGAAGAAACGCGGCGTGGTCGTGATCCTCAGCGACTTCTTCGACGACGTGCCCTCGATGGTGGCCGGACTGAAACACCTGCGGCACCGCCGCCATGACGTGATTCTGCTGCACGTGCTGGACGAAGCGGAGCTAGAGTTCCCCTTTCGGCGGACCACGCGATTTCGCGGGCTCGAAGGCCTGGAAGACGTCGTCACCGATCCGCGGTCCATTCGCAGGGCGTACCTTACCGAGCTGAATCACTATCTCCGCCAATTGCGGCAGGCATGCCGCGAACACCGCATCGACTACCACCAGATTTGCACACGTCAAAACCTCGACGTCGTGCTCACAAGCTGCCTCTCGGCACGCATGGCACGGATATAAACCAGCCACGACAGTTTCGCACTCTAGTCACAGCACGCGGCAACCGGCGTTTGCAACAAGATGGCGAGTCCTTCGGCACTACTGGCGTTCGGCTTTGTGCACTGGGCCATGCTCGGTTGGCTCGCCGCTGCCGCCGTGCCGCTGGTGATTCACCTCTGGAATCGTCGCCAACAGCGCGACACGGATTGGGCCGCCATCGAGTTTCTGCTGGCGGCCTTGCGCAAGAACGCCCGACGACTGCAGCTTGAACAATGGCTGCTGTTGGCCATGCGAACGCTGCTGCTGGTGCTGCTCGCCTGCGCCGTTGCCGAGCCGTTCTTCGAACAAACGGGCATGTTGGCACCCAGCAGCGCGCACACGCACAAGCTGTTCGTCATCGACGGATCGTTCTCGATGGCCTATCGTCCCACTGACCGCAATCGCTTCGAACGCGCCAAGGAATTGATCGAAGAGATCGTCGACGGCAGTCCGCGGGGAGACGGATTCTCGCTGCTGATGATGAGTCAGCCGGCACGAATCGTCGTCGGCACCCCAGCCTTGGATCCCGAAGACTTTTTCAATGAACTGGATGGACTGTCGCTTCCGCATACCGGCGGAGACGTCGCCGGAACGCTCGAGCGCGTGGCAACCACCATCGAACTGGCCCGCCGCGAACACCCCCGCCTCCAACGCACAGAGGTCTACTTTCTCACCGACCTCGGACGCGCAACCTGGCTTCCTCAAGATATGTCGGCCGAGCAAATGGCCAGCGTTCGCGGGCAAGCGCAGGCCATCAGTGAACGGGCCGGCATCGTGCTGTTGGACGTGGGACAAACCCAGGCCGACAACCTCGCCATCGAACAGTTCACCACCGGCGGCAACCTCGTCACGATGCAACAGGCCGTTCGGCTCGAAGCCCAAATTCGCAACTATGGGCGACAGGCCCAGACTCGCAAGCGCGTTGAGTTTCTCGTTGACGGCGTGAGCGTCAACGAAAAATTCCTCGATCTCGAGCCCGGACAATCGGCAGGCGTCGTGCTCGACTATCGCTTCGAAACGCCCGGCGACCACACGGTCGAATGTCGCTTAGCGGGCGACTTGCTGGACGTCGACAACCATCGTTGGCGCGTGTTGCCCGTCAGGGAGACGATTCGTGTGCTGTGCATCGACGGACACCCCGCGGGAGACCCGCTCGCCGGAGCGGCCGGCTATCTGGCCGTCGCGCTCGCGCCGGCTGAAGACCGTTTCTCATCGCACCCCATAGCACCAGTGGTCGTCCCCGAGACGGCGCTATTGGAAAGTGATCTGTCCGAGTTCGATTGCATCTTCCTTTCCAATGTGAGCCGCGTCACCGCCGCCGAAGCCGAGGTGTTGTCTCGTTATCTAGACGCGGGCGGCGGCCTCGTCGTGTTTCTCGGCGACCGCGTGCAAACCGACAACTACAATCGCTTCCTCGGCGCTGAAGAGGACGGCGCGGGTATCCTGCCCGCTCGACTCGCCGAAGTGGTTTCCGAGAGCCAGTATCAAATCGACCCGCTCGAATACCGCCATCCCATCGTGGCCGCGTTTCGGGGACAAGAGCGCGCCGGTTTGTTGACCACGCCCGTCAGACGCTACGTGCGGCTGGAACTCGACGACGATTCGACGTCCGAAGTGGCCGTGGCCTTTGGCAGCGGCGATCCCTTCATTGTGGAAGCCCGACGCGATCGTGGTCGCTGTTTGCTGGTGGCCACTTCAGCCGACACGTCGTGGACGGCCATGCCGCTGTGGCCCAGCTTCGTGCCGCTCGTGCAAGAGTTGCTCGCCGTGGCCGTGCAAGGCCAGCAGGATGGCCGCAATCTTACGGTCGGCGGAGCCATCAGCGACGAACTCTCCCGCGATTCCGCAGGAGACACGCTCGAGATTCGCACACCCAGTGACAAGACGGCACAGCTCAGCCCGTCGTCGTCGCAAGGCGTCGAGCGATTTCGTTTCGACGACACGCTGACCAGCGGCATCTACAGCGTGGCGTCCGCATCGACTGACTCGGCGCCACGCCACTACGCCGTGAATGTCGACACCGCCGAAAGCGACCTGTCGCCGCTCGACGTGCAGGAACTGCGGGCCGATCTGTGGCAGGGCGTTGCGTTTCAACACCTGACCACCTGGCAGAACCTCGAAGATCAGCCGGTGGTCGACGCGCCGCGGCGGGGACGCTTACACCGTGGTTTGCTGTACGTCGTGCTCAGCCTGTTGCTGGCCGAGCCGGTCGTGGCCTGGTACCTGGGACGCCGCAGCGCATGAGCCGCACGCTTCCAGTTTGGCTCGAACGTTGGTTCGGCATTGAGCCCGCCGAGACTGGCGAAGGCACCGTCTGGGGTCTCGAACACGCCTGGGGTTGGGCGCCCTGGATCACCGTCTTGTTCATCGCCGCCGTTGCCGTGGCGCTGGTTGCCATCTATCTCCGCGAGGCGGGCAGCACCGGCCGAGCCTATCGGCTCACGTTGGCGGGCATCCGCTTGGCGCTGGTCGCGGTCGTGTTGTGCATGCTGGCTGAATTGGCCCTGTCGCTGCAGCGGACGGGCCTGCCGTACGTCGTCGTGGTCGTCGACGACTCGGCCAGCATGAGTCTGGTCGACCAATACGACGATGAACAGCTCGCGGCCCTGGTGGCCGATCGACTTGAAGAAGCGGAACTCGCAGAAGGCTCCCGGCTCAATCTCGCCAAGAGCATTCTGCTCGGCGACGATGCAGCGCTGGTGGCACGTATCGAAAAAGGACGCCGCCTGCGGGTCTACGCGCTTTCCGATGCGGCGCGGGCCATCACGGGATCGCAAGCAGAGATACTCACCGCCATCGAGCAACTCGCGGCCGACGGCGCGAGCACGCGACTGGGTGAAGGGCTCCGCCAGGTGCTCAACGACCTGCGGGGAACGCCTCCCGCCGCGCTGGTGGTCTTGACCGACGGCATCAACACGGCCGGCGAGCCGCTCGCCGAAGCCGCCGCCTACGCACAGCGCAAAGGAGTCCCGCTGTTCGCGGTGGCCTTGGGCAATGACGAGCCGCTGCACGATCTGCGCCTGCACGATCTGTTGGTCGACGAAGTGGTCTTCGTCGACGACGTCGTCAACTTCGAGTTCAAACTCACCGCGACCGGCTACCGGGGCGAACAGGTACAGATTGCTCTCCGCGCCGACGACGACATGGCGCCACTGGCGGAGACCACGGTCACGGTCGGCAACGATGGCGAAGCCCAGCGCGTGCGGTTGCCCTATCGCCCCCGCGAAGTGGGCGACTTCCGTTTCGTCCTCGAAGTGGAGCCTCGCGATGACGAAGTCGAGGCCGACAACAACTCCCAGAGCCGCATGGTCAGCGTACGCCGCGAGCAGATCCGTGTCTTGTTGGCGCAGGCCTACCCCAGCTACGAGTTCCGCTATCTGAAGAACATGCTCGAGCGCGACAGCACGATCGAGCTCGACACGTTCTTGCAAGAGGCCGACCCCGAATACTCGGAGCTGGACGAAACGGCCCTGCGCGTCTTTCCCGTGCGGCGCGATGAGCTGTTCGCTTACGACGTGATCATCTTCGGCGATGTCAATCCCGCCTTCTTAAGCGCGACGGTTCTCGAATACCTCGTGGAGTTTGTCAGCGAAAGCGGCAAGGGCGGCGGCATGATCTTGATCGCTGGCCCCCAGTACATGCCCTCGGAGTACGGCGGCACGTCGTTGGAAACACTCATCCCCGTGGAGCTGAGCCGTGCGCAAAGCACGCCGCCGGAGACCATCAGCGACGCCTTCACGCCACGTCTCACGCCGCTGGGAACCGGCGCTCCGCACCTTCAATTGGGTGACTCTTCAGCAGACTCGGCCACAATCTGGCAACAACTGCCGGGGCTCTATTGGCTGTACGATGCCGCCGGACTGAAGCCCGCCGCGCGTGTGCTGGCCGAACATCCCACGCAGCTCATGAACGATGGCCGCCCGATGCCGGTCATCTGCTTGCAGTACGTGGGCGCCGGCAAGGTTCTCTTCCACAACAGCGATGACACCTGGCGCTGGCGGCGACTGCTGGGCGACGTCTATTTCGCGCGCTACTGGGTCCAGGCCGTTCGCTACCTGAGTCGGACCAAGTTGCTGGGAGCAGACCGCGCGGCCGAACTTTCGACCGACCGCCGCGAGTATCAAACCGGCGATAGCGTGCGGTTCCGCGTGCAGTTCGTCGATGATCGCACCGCACCCGCCGCCGACGACGGTGTGCAGATCGTCGTCGAGAGCCACGGCGCGCAGAACCGCCGGCTGACAATGACGCGGGGCACCGCCGGGCGCGGCGTCTTCGAAGGAACGTTATCACAGCTTCCCGAAGGCAGCTACCATGCCTGGGTCGCCGCCCCGGGAAGCGATGGTCGTCCCCCCAGCACCGATTTTGAAGTCGTCGCGCCGCCGGGCGAATTCGAGCGGGTCCAAGTTGATAGCAACGCGCTGCGCCATGCCAGCGAACTGACGGGCGGACATCACTACACGTTAGACACGGTCCGTCGCCTAGCGAAGGACTTGCCGCGCGGCCGGCAAATCCCCGTCGAGTCGCTGCCGCGCATCGATCTTTGGAACCGCTGGCCGCTGGTGCTGCTGTTCGTCGGCCTGATCACGACCGAGTGGGTGCTGCGCAAACGCAAGGGAATGTTATAATTAGGTCAACAGAACACGATCTGACTCCGCGCGTCGGATAGCCTCGTGACTCAGCCCATTCAACAGACGGTTCGCAGCATTCGCCGGCGTGCGCGGCGAATGCAATTGAGCGCCGCCGCGGCGCGTTGCGCGCTCGTCGCGCTGGCCGGCTTGGTCGTCGCGGCGCTTGGCGACTACACGCTGCATCTGGATGATCAGGGGCTGCGAATTCTGGCCACGCTCGCCGTCGCCGCCGTCGCCGTCTGGGCGATCGTTCGCTATTTCGTTCCCGCCTTGCGTGCCCGGATGACGGACGTCGATGTCGCGCTACACATCGAACGGCGCCATCCCGAGCTGCGCGATCGCCTGGCGGCGGCCGTCGAATTCCTCAGCCAACCCGAAACCACCGCCTACGGTGGATCGCCCGCGTTGCGTCGCGCGGTCGTGGCGGCGACGACCGACGCCGCGCAGCAGCTCCCGACCGCAGGCGTGGTCAATACGCGGCCGATGCGCCGCGCCGCTTACGGATTGTTCGGCGCGATCGCGGTGGTTGCTGCGCTGGTGCTCTTGGACCCGATGGGCGCGCGCATCGCGGCAGCCCGGCTGTTCAATCCCTGGAGCGACACGGCCTGGCCGCAACGCACGCACCTGGAATTCCGCGAGTCCGTGACCCAAGTCTTTCAAGGCGCTCCGCTGGAGCTGGAAGTCATCGATGCGCGCGACGCCGAGTTGCCGCCCGAGGTCTTCTTGGAGTGGCGTTACCTGACGCCCGGCGATGAAGGCCCCCTCGAGCGTGTCCGCATGCAGGCGCGCGAGTCCAGCGCGACCTATCACTTCGACTCGCTGACTCGCCCGCTGGTCTATCGCGCCGTGGGTGGCGACGACGATTCGATGTCGTGGACGCGGCTGGACGTCGTGGTCGCGCCCGCCGTGCAGTCGCTCGCCGCGCGGCTCGAATTCCCGGCCTACACCGGTTGGCAGCCGCAAACCGTTCGCGGACCGATTCGCGCGCTGCGCGATACGAACGTCGTTTTGCTGGGCAAAAGCACCAAGCCTCTTGCCAGTGCCCAACTGCACTTCGAGTCAGGACAAAAGCTCATCGGCCAGATCGACGAAGACTCGCTGGGCTTCGAGTTGCCCGCCCGTGATCAGCCACTGTTGATCGTCGATGCTTCGACCTCGTTTTCGATTGTCCTCGAAGATCAGGATGGCTACGTCGGCGGCGACCAGGCGCGGTACGAGCTCCGCGCCATCGAAGACTCGCCGCCTTCGGTCAACATCGAGCAGCCCGCGACGAACCTCTACGTCACGGGCCAAGCCGATGTACCTCTTTCCATCGTCGCCCGCGACGATCTGGCCATCGCCAAGATCGAACTTTGCGTCTTGCGATCGGATCGTTCGGAACATGGCATCGTCAAGACGGTGCTCTTCGCCGGACCTCTTTCGATCGCTCCGCACCCGGCACCGCAGGACTTCACCTCCGCCGGCGACCGGCGTGCCCTCGACCATGTGTGGGCGCTCGCGCCACTAGAACTGACGCCGGGCACGCAATTGGCGTTTCACGTATCTGCGGCCGACTACCTGCCGCAGACTGGCGAAAGCGCCCCGCGCCGCATCACCATCATCACGGCCGAAGAGTTCCGCGATCGCATCGCCGCACGGCAGGGCCACGTCTTGGGCCAGCTTGCCCAGGCGCTCGATCACCAGCGTCAGGCCCGGGCACGCATCGCGGAGATCGAGATTCAGCTCGACCAGGTGGGCACACTCGAGCAGCAACATGTCGACCAGATGCAGGTAGGCGAACTGGCACAACGTCAGGTCGAGCGGATGTTGGCCGATGAGTCCGACGGTGCGGCGGCGCAACTCCGTCAGCTACTCGCCGAACTCGAACACAACCACATCAGCAGCCCCGATCTCCAGCGGCAACTCGGTTGGCTCTTGTCCCAGGTCGAGCAGATGGCACGCGAGCCGCTGCCCGCCATTCGCCGCGAATTGACCGAAGCGCTCAAACAGGCCCAGTCCGCGCTGGATGCCGGCGACCAAGCTCCCGATGAAGTCTCTTCGCTGCTGGCCACAACCGGACAACAGCAAAATGAGGTCGTCGAGTCGCTCGAGAATCTCATCGACGAACTGGCGCGCTGGGATCACTACCGCCGCTTCGCCCGCGAGCTGACCCAAATCCAGGACGAGCAGCAACAACTTGCCGACGCCACCGCCCAACAAGCACAACGCCTGCTTTCGCGCGCCGCGCGCGAACCCGACGCTCAGGCACAGGCCGATCTCGACAAGCTGTCCGCACAGCAGCACGAGTTGGCAAGGCGCGTCGACCGCATCCTCTCGGGCATGGCCAATATGCGCGACCAGATCGCCGCCGAACAAGGCGATGCAGCCAATAGCCTGGCCGACGCTCTGCACGAAGCCGGGCGGCTGGCCCTCAGCGGCCGCATGCGCGAAGTGGCAGGACAAGTCGCCCGCAATCAAATCGGGCAAGCGCCAGCAGCGCAACGCCAACTTGCCGAAGACGTCGAAGAGCTCATCAACGTCCTTTCCAATCGGCCGGAACGCGAACTGAGCCGGCTGGTCGAAAAACTCCGCCAGGCCGAATCGGACTTAGCCGATTTGCAACAACAACAGCAAGGACTACGGCGGAAGATGGCCGCAGCGGCGGAAATCGAAGATCCCCAAGAGCAGCGTCGCGAACTGATGCGTTTGGCCGCCGAAGAGCAAGCCCTCCAGGAGCAAGTCGCCGCGCTGGCCCGTCGCGTGGAACGGCTGCAAGCCGAACAAGCCGGACGCACGCTGCGCGGCGCCGCGCGGCAGATGGGAGAATCCGGCGCAGCCGGCAACTCAGGCGATGGCCAACAGGCCGCCGATGCGGCCGACAACGCCGCCCGCGATCTCGAAGAAGCCCAACAGCAACTCGCCCGGCGCCGCCGACAAGCCGAGATGGATCTCGCCTTCGAACAACTCGCCCAAATGGCCGACGCACTGTCGGCCCTCCGCGATCAACAGGGCAATGTCGTCGACGAAACGATCCGCCTCGACGAACTGCGACGTTCGCAGGGACACCTCAGCCGCGCGCAAACCATCAGCCTCCGCAATCTGGCCCGCATGCAGGCAGGCTTGTCGCGCGAAGCGCACAACCTCGAGCAGAAGCTTTCGGCCGCCGCTGTGTTTCGGTTGGCGCTGTCGCGCGCCGGACGAGAGATGGAACGCGCGGCCGAACAACTCACCGCCGAGCAGACCGGCGCAGACACGCAGCAAACCGAGCGGCAGGCTCTCACCCGATTGGAACAGTTGCTCGCCTCGCTCGAGCCGGAATCGGGCGAGGAAAGCGAAGGCGGCCAGGGAGGCGAACAACAAGGGGAAGCCCAAGGCCAACCACCCGCCGATGGCATTCCGGCTGTCGCCCAACTCAAGATGCTGAAGATGATGCAGGAAGACGTGAATCAGCGCACGCAGCGGCTGGCCGCACAGCAGCATCGCCAGGGAGAGTGG
This sequence comes from uncultured Planctomycetales bacterium, assembly GCA_938003525.1. Classification (GTDB taxonomy): domain Bacteria; phylum Planctomycetota; class Planctomycetia; order Pirellulales; family JAEUIK01; genus CALKYM01. Next base: position 31,472 of record CALKYM010000125.1, read on the forward strand.
ACCCCCGAGATGCAATCGCAACTCGCGGACCTGCGCGAAGAGCAGGGCATCCTCGCCGATCTCGCCTGGGACCTTTCACAGCCCGAAGCCGTCGCGCCCGAAGACGATCTCGACAATCTCCCGGACGTATTCGATCAACCGGCAGGCGACCCGTCGCCGGCGGAGCTGAGACGATGAGACAGCCATCCATCGCGGCGATGCTATTGTTCGCGCTTGCCGTGGCGTTCGTGCCGCTCGCGCGTGCGCAGGACGACTCCGACCGGCAGCCGGCAGCCGCCCCCAGCGTCGATGAGCAACTCATCGAAGGACTCGATGACGCCCTGTTCGAAGAGTTGGACATGCAACCCCCCGATGCGAGTCTTCCCGGTGAAGATGAGCGCGCCCCGTCCGATACCGACCCGAGCGGAACGGACGATGACGAGGCCGGCGAGGATCTTGGCGCCGTTGGCGACGAGGATCCTCTCTCGCGAATCGGACGCCGCATGCGCCGTGTCGAACAGCGCCTGGCCGATGCAACCGTCGACGTCGGGACGCGCCGCTTGCAAGAGCAGATCGTTGCCGACATCGATGAACTGCTACGCCAGGCCCGGCGTCGCGCCAGCCAGTCGTCTTCACCCAGCAACAACAATCAACCGCAGGAGACGGGCGACCGCACCAACCCCCAACAGCCAGAGCAGAGCCAGGGCCAGGCCGATGGCTCCGGCGGTCAACCGGCGCAGCAGGCCGGCGAACAGAGCACCGAGCGCGTCGAACAGGGCACGCCGGGAGAGGTCGATGCTGCGGACGTCCATGATCTTGTTGGTCAAGTGTGGGGACATCTGCCCCAGCGCGAGCGCGAGCAGATGATCCAAAATGCCGTCGACGTATTCCTGCCGAAGTACGCCCGACTGATCGAAGAGTATTTCCGCAAGTTGGCCGCCGAGTCGGCCGGTCGCTAATCGCGTCATGCGTCGCCTGCACAGGTGCCGACGATGAACGTATCCAGTCGCCGCAAATTCTTGCGACGTTCGGCCTGCGCGATGGGCGCTCTGGCACTGCCGGGCTACGCGTGGACACAAGAACCCGATACCGAACAGTCAGGCGTCGAACTGCTCACGCGACCCGCGCTCGAAGCCGTCAACCAGGGGCTCGACTTTCTCGCCAAGCACCAAAACGACGACGGCACCTTCGATTCGGGCGGCTATAGCCGCAACGTGGCAGTCGTCGCGCTGGCCGGCATGGCGTTCATGTCCTCGGGCAGCACGCCGGGCCGCGGTCGGTACGGCGCGCACGTCAATCGCTGCGTCAGCTACTTGCTCGACAACACGCAGCCCGAGAGCGGTTTCATCGCCGCGCCCGATACCAGCACCCACGGCCCGATGTACGGGCACGGCTTCGCCACGCTCTTTCTGTCCGAAGCCTACGGCATGAGCCGCCACCGCGAGCTGCGCGACCGGCTTTCTGCCGCCGTCGAACTGATCGTCAAGACGCAAAACGACGAAGGCGGCTGGCGCTACTACCCGCGGCCCTACGACGCCGACATTTCGGTGACCGTGTGCCAGGTGATGGCGCTTCGCGCCGCGCGTAACGCGGGCATTCACGTGCCCCACGAGACGATCGAACGCTGTATCGACTACGTGAAACGCAGTCAAAACCCCGACGGCGGTTTCATGTACATGATCCAGGGAGGGCAAAGCGCCTTTCCGCGGTCGGCGGCCGGCATGGTAGCGCTCTACAGCTCCGGCATCTACGAAGGCCCCGAGATCGACCGTGGTCTGAAGTACCTCGAAGAGCACCTGCCGCGCGGGTCGAGCTTCCATCGCGAAAGCCACTACTTCTACGGTCATTACTACGCCGTGCAAGCCATGTGGCATACCGGTGGCGAGCGGTGGCGCGACTGGTATACCGCCATTCGCGACGAACTGCTCTCGCTGCAACGGGGCGACGGTTCGTGGATGGATTCCATCTGCCAGGAATACGGTACTGCCATGGCCTGCATCGTCCTGCAGATGCCCAACAACTACCTTCCCATCTTCCAGCGCTAACGCGTTCCACCACTCATGCGGCTGCCACTGCTCAGCGTTTTCGGATTGCTCACGGCCGCCCGGCTGCTCGTCGCAGCCGATGCGCCCCGCGGCGAGCTGATTGCAGTCGGTCAAATGGCTGAATCCGTCGAGCTCGTCGCCGCAGACGCGTCCGGCAACCTGCGCTTCCGTGCCGGTGAAGAAAGAACCGAACTCCACACAGACCAGCTCATCCGCTGGTCGCACCCCGCCCAGCCGCGCAACAAGCCCGTTGTCGCGCTGGCCGATGGTGGCCTGCTGGTCGCTGAGAGCGTCGAGTTTGCCGACGAGCGATTCACCTTCACCTCGCCCTCGCTAGGAACAGTCGAAGTGGCGGCCGAACAAGTGCGCGGCATCCTCTTTCAGCCGTCGCTCGACCAAGCGCATCGCGACGCGCAGTGGCTGGCCATCATCGACGCCAGCGGGCAACAAGACCGCTTGCTACTCGACAACGACGACCAGCTCTCGGGCATGCTCACCGGCATGCGCAGCGACCCGCGGGGCAGTGACGACCCGGCCTACCTGGCGATCAACGCCGACGTGGGAGAGATCGAGATCGCGCCGGCTCGCGTCAAGACGCTGCTGCTCGATCCCAGCCTCGTGGCCCAGACCGATCGCGAAGACTCGCCACTGTGGCTCGGTCTGGACGATGGCTCCCGCTTGCGCGTCAGTAGCCTTGCTATCGATTCCGACCAGGCGCACTTCGCGATCAGTGGCGACGCCCAGTGCCAGGCATCGCGCACGAAAATCGTCTTCCTGCAGGCGGCCGGCGAGCAGGTCGTCTATCTTTCCGATCTCGAACCGCTCGACTATCGGCATGTGCCGTATCTCGACCTGTTGTGGCCCTCCACGGCCGACCGCAGCGTGTCTGGCGGCCTGCTCCGCGCCGGCGGACATCTCTATCTCAAAGGCATCAGCCTCCACAGCGCAGCGCGAATCACCTACCGCCTCGATCCGCGCGATCAGCGCTTTGCCGCACAAGTCGCCATCGACGACGCAGCCGGCAACTCCGCCAACGTCGTCTGCCGTGTGTTCGTCGACCGGGAAGAGCGTCACGCGCAGCCCTTGCGGTATGGCGATGCGCCACAATCGGTCGACGTCGACGTTGCCGGCGGCAAGCTGCTCAGCCTGATCGTCGACTTCGGCGAGTGGGGGGACGTCGACGATCACGTCGACTGGCTCGATGCCCGCCTGGTGCGCGGCCCGCAGTAAACTTGCGACGTCAATCAGGCGCCGTATTTTCCCAGCCGGCCAGCGTTCGCCAGCGCCAAGGGCATCAGGTACTTCGCCTCGAATTGTCCCAGGCCGCCGCCCAGGCACTGCTGTTCGCCGAACGCTTCACAAGCATCGGTGCGACACATCGGGGCAACCAGCAGCGTCGGCACAGGATGCCAACTGTGGCTTCGCAACATGCTCGGCGTGCTGTGATCACCCGTCACGATCAGCACGTCGGGCGCGAGTTTCTCCACCTGCGGCATCGCCGCGTCGAGTTGCTCGATCCGCTCGACCTTGGCGTCGAAGTTGCCGTCTTCCCCCGTGCTGTCGGTGTACTTGAAGTGAACGAAGAAGAAGTCGTAGTCACCCCAGCACTCCTCCATCACCGCGCACTGCTCATCCAGCGTCCGCGCGTCACCCACGATTTCCATGCCCACCAGCCGCGCCAATCCCTTGTACATTGGGTAGACCGCGATCGCCGCGGCCCGCAGTCCATACACTTCCTGAAAACTCGGCAAATCCGGCCGCGCCGCAAAGCCCCGCATCGTCAGCCCATTGGCTTGCTTCTCGCCCGCTAACAACTCCTGCGCGGCCGCCACAAACTCGCGCGCGACGCGCGCGGTCTTCTGACTGGCATCGTCGGCTCCTTCGGCATCCAGTGGCGCAACTCCGGTCGCCTGCGGATCGGTGTCGCGCACTCGATCGCCCAAGCCGCGGCCGCGAAACACGACCACGAAGCGATGTTCGCGCACGGGTTCGACGAACACCTGCGCGTCGGCCACCGTGATCCCTTTCAGCCGCTCGACGAGTCGCGTGCTTTCCTCCGTGGCAATCCGCCCCGCGCGGCGATCGGTGATCTGCCCCGCGTCGTCGAGCGTGCAAAAGTTGCAGCGGACGGCCACGTCGCCCTCTTCCAGCGCAAAACCGATCCCGGTCGCTTCCAACGCGCCGCGACCGATGGTGTAGGCCAGCGGATCGTAGCCGAATAGTCCCAGATGCCCGGGCCCGCTGCCCGGCGTGATGCCCGGCTTGACGGGAATGCTCCCGCCCAACACTCCCTTTTTGGCCAACGCATCGAGATTCGGCGTCCGCGCCGCTTCGAGCTCCGTCGGGCCGCCGGGCTCTTTAGGCAAGCCACCCAGCCCGTCCGCCACCAGCAGCACGATCTTCGCTTCGTTCTCGATCTTCAATGCGCGCGTCAGCTCGTGCATTTCCATGTGCAGTCCTTGGGCTCTGCGTGACGACTCGTGCGCGACCTCGGCCGCAGCTCGATTGTCGCCGGGTACGCGCGAATCGTCGAGTGCCCGCAGCGCGTGCCTCCGCAACGTCGCGCGCGTACTGGCCGCTTGGCAGTCGGTTCGCTATCTTGCGGGGCACATTCGCCGCTATCGTGCCTTGTTTTCGCCCAGAGCGCAACGCGTCTTCGCACTACGTCAGAGCCGGCCGCCCCGATGAACTCGACTGCCCCACTACAGTACAACCCCGCCGCCGTGTTTCTTCCGCAACACGGACTGGACCGGCAAGCCGTCGCCGAGCTCGCACCCCGATTGGAAGCTGCCCGCGACGAGGTGCTCGCCGACGCCGAACTCTGGCAAAGCGGCGGCCCCGTGCCCGAAGCAAAACAGCCGCTCGACGCCGGGTTCTTCGGCCTGCCCGAGCGCATCCTGGCCGAGTATCGCGAACTGCGCGACACGAGCGAGTTGGGGCGCATCATCGCCTGTGGCCGACGCCTGGCGGAAACCGTCGATCGACTCGTCGTGCTCGGAATCGGCGGCTCGTACATGGGCGCCCGCGCGCTGGTCGAGGCCTGCTGCCATCCCTATCACAACGAACTGTCGCGGGCTGAACGCGGCGGCCGGCCGCGCATCTATTTCGCCGGCCACAATGTCGACAACGACGCCACGCAGGGCTTGCTCGATGTACTCGGCCGCGAGCAGACGTTTACCGGCATCGACGACGCCTGGGCCATTCAGGTTATCAGCAAGAGCGGCGGCACACTGGAAACGGCCATCGCCTTTCGGCAATTCCTGGCGGCATTGCGGCAAAGCTGCGGACGCGATGCAGCCAAGCTCGCCGAGCTGGTCGTCCCGGTGACCGGCACCAGCGGCAAGTTGTTCGATCTCGCGGCCGCGTTGGGTTGCCCCGATGTTTTTCACGTGCCCGACGGCGTCGGTGGCCGCTTTTCCATTCTCTCAGCCGTCGGCCTACTCCCGGCCACCACGTTGGGCCTCAACGTCGTCGCGCTGCTGGAGGGCGCAGCGGCGATGAACGAACGTTTCCGCCGGTCGCCACCCGGCGACAATCCCGTGCTCGACTACGTGGCGGTCGCCCATCTGCTCGAGGCGCAACGGAACTGCCATATCCGCGTGCTCTCGACCTGGGGCATCGGCATGGAGTCGGTCGGTTTCTGGTACGACCAATTGCTGGCCGAAAGCCTGGGCAAGGAAGAGCACGGCGCGACGCCGCTCACTGGAGTCAATACCCGCGACCTGCACTCGCGGGGTCAGCAACATCAGGAGGGCCGCCGCGACAAGTTAATCACGAACCTGATCGTCCAAACGCCACGCCGCAGTCGCCTGGCTGTCGGCCATTCCGAACTGGACCAGGACGATCTCAACCAACACGCACAGAAAACGCTGCCCGATGTGCTGCAAGCCGCCATCCTCGGTACCAATCAGGCGTATCGAGAGGACAACCGGCCGACGGCCGATCTCGTGCTGCCGCAACTCGACGAACACGCGCTGGGGCAGTTGTTCCAGATGTTCATGCTGACTACAGTCGTCGAGGGTCGGCTGATCGGCATCAATCCTTACGGGCAGCCGGGTGTCGAGGCCTACAAACGGCACATGAAAGCGCATCTCGAAGACAACTGAGCCCTATCGCTGTGCGAGCCCGTATCGCGCAGTGCACTACCCATCCGCGACATCTCAGGAGCCGCAAACCGTGGCGACGCAACTCACCTGGCTGGGACACGGCTGCTGGTCGCTGAAGACCGCCGAGCATAGGGTGCTGCTCGACCCCTTCCTCGACGATTCGCCGACCGCGCCCATCAAATCAGACGACGTCGACGCCGATTTCATTCTCGTTTCACACGGCCACTTCGATCACGTGGCCGATGCCGGCAAGATCGCGCGACGGACGGGCGCCACGGTGATCGGCATCTTCGAGGTCTGCCAGTGGCTGGCGGCCAACGAAAAGGTCGAAAAGACGCACGCCCAAAACATCGGCGGCAGTTTCGAGCATCCGTTCGGTCGCGTAACGATGACGATCGCCCATCACAGCTCGAGCATGCCCGACGGCAGTTACGGGGGCGATCCGGCCGGCTTTCTGATCTCGCTGCCCGAGGGTAACGTCTACTTCGCCTGTGATACCGCGCTGTTCGACGACATGCGCCGCATCGGTCAGGCCGGCATCGCGCTGGCCGTACTTCCCATCGGCGACAACTTCACGATGGGCCCCGAAGACAGCATCGAGGCCATCAAGCTGCTGAATCCCGGACGCGTGGCGCCGGCACACTACAACACCTGGCCGCTCATCGAACAGGACGCGGCCCGCTGGGCCGAACATGTACGCGACAAGACGAAAGCCGAACCGGTCGTCCTCGAACCCGGTGGAGTCCTGACACTCTAGTGGAGCGTCTGGCCGATTCAGTCGGGCGACGCGTAACGGTCGCCAAAGACGCAAGTGCTTTGGCACAGACAACAAGGTAGTGCTCCGCCGGTTAACTCGCACCCGACAATCACGTGTTGACGGAGCACTAG
>CALKYM010000126.1 GCA_938003525.1 uncultured Planctomycetales bacterium
CTCGCACAGCGAGCCTTGTGTGATGACCATGCCGCCCACATGCTGGGAAAGATGACGCGGGAAACCGAGCAATTCGTTGACAAGGCTGATGAGTTGGCGGCCCAGCCGCGAATCAGGGTCAATGCCCGTTTGCTGGCTGCGTTGGGCAAAAAGCTCATGCTCGCTGCGAAAGTCAATGTTCTTAGCCAGCGCGTCGACTCGATCGAGCGACAGCCCCAGGGCTTTGCCCACGTCGCGAATGGCCGAACGCGGCCGGTACGTAATCACGACTGCCGTCATGCCGGCCCGTTCGCGGCCGTACTTTTCGTAAACATACTGCAAGACTTCTTCGCGGCGCTCGTGCTCGAAATCGACGTCGATATCGGGCGCTTCGTTCCGCTCGCGGCTGACGAAGCGTTCGAAAAGCAGCTCCGTCTCCTGTGGGTCGACTGCCGTTACACCCAGGCAGTAACAGATCGAAGAATTGGCCGCCGAACCGCGACCCTGGCAAAGGATGTTCCGCGACTTGGCGAACTCGACGAGGTCGTGAACCGTGAGAAAGAACGCTTCGTAGCGCAGTTCTTCTACGAGTTGCAGTTCATGTTCGAGCTGATGGCGAACTTTCTCGGGTATTCTCTCAGAATACCGCTTGCGAGCTCCCTGCCACGTGAGCCGGCGAAGGTACTGCACGGGCGTTTCGCCCGGCGGCGCGAGTTCTTCAGGATATTCGTAGCGCAGCTCGTCGAGCGAGAACGTGCAGCGGTTGGCGATCTCCACGGCCCGCCGCACGGCATCGGGAGCGCGGAAAAAGATCGAGTTGATGTCTTCTCGCGGTCGCAGATGCCGCTCGGCATTGGACATGGCTCGTTCGCCGAGTTCGGCAACGGTGGTGCCGTGTCGAATGGCGGTCAGTACGTGCTGCAATACCATCCGCTGTGGTACGTGATAGTGCACGTCACCGGCTGCCACGAGTGGAATACGCGAGCGTTTCGCGAGTTGGACCAGGCCATCGAGTCGACGCTCGTCATCCGTTCCTAGGTGCAATTCAGCCAGCAAATAACAGCGGTCACCGAAGAGCTGGCGATAGTCGTGCAAAACTGCTTCGTCGCATAGTTCATCGCCGTAGCCCGGGATCACCAACGCAAGTAACCCTTCGCCGTGATCGATCAGGTCGTCGAAGACGAGCTCACACTCCCCTTTGGGAGCGCGGCGGCGCCCGGTGGTAATCAATCGGCACAATTGTCCATAGGCCGCTCGATCGGGTGATAGGAGGACGACGGGCGGGCCGTCTGTCAACATGATCTCGGCGCCGATCAGCAATTTGAGCCCTGCTTCTTTGGCAGCAGCATGTGCGCGTACGACTCCCGCCAGACTGTTGCGGTCGGTGATGGCCAGTGCCGAGTATCCCAGGGCTTGTGCCTGGATGGCCAACTCGTCGGGATGCGATGCGCCTTCCAGAAACGAGAAGTTGGTTTTGCAGTGCAGTTCGGCATACGGCGTGTCGCTATGCGACGTGTGCAATACTCGATCGCGCGGCGTGTCGATGACACGTTGTGGCTGTCGCTTGCGATAGATCGATGATGCGGGCATGACTCAATCGAAGATGCCTTGCAGGAACCAGTTGTCTTCGCGAATCTCGCGGAACAACCAGAAACGGTGGCCGGTCTTGGTTTCCACGCGGTAGTAGTCCCGCTGTACGCCGCGGCACCGCCACCAGCCGGTTTCAATTCGCTCGGGTCCCCAATGCCGCGCGACGTCGTGATCACATGCGCCATAACGAAAACGAATCGGAGGCCCCTCGAGGGCAACGGCTATCACGGCAATCCGCGCAGGACGCTTCAGTAGGTGCAATGGTCGATCGAGTGGACACGACGACGTGCCCATTCCGCGTGACTTTGGCTCCTTGATCGAACGGTCGATGAGCGGCTCTGCGCGGTAGCCCATCTCAGGCTGCGCGTCACGGGCGAGCACACAACGGGTCACCGACTTGCGGCCCAAACGGCTCGTCAATCGTTCCACCAGCGAGGCGACCTGTGGTGAATCATTCTGCCGGCGCCTCTCGGCAAAAAGTTCCTGTTGCCGCCACTTGAGTGGAGCATGCTCAGCGACGCGCGCGTGCACACCACTAACCGGCCCGAGGAGCCTCAGCCGCTCCATCTTGAGATGGATCAGTTCCCATAGATGACGTGAATTGGCCGTGGCGTGGAACAACCCAACTTCCAAGTCGGCGGACGGGGCGGGATGGCAGTCTAGCCGGAGCGTCATTCGCAGCGCGCCTGCACTACGTTCCGACAATCGTTGAGATAACTGATCGACAAGCTGCTCGATAACCTGATCGATCACCTCGCGCTCTTCGACGGGCGACTGGAATAACCACTCGGCCGAAAACTCCTGCGGGGGCCGGACACAACGAATGGCTTCTGTCGCTGTGCCAAGTGCCTGATCGAGCCGCCTCAGCAAGACGGAATCGAAGCGGGCCTCCAATTCCACGCGGGCAATCGACAACAACTCTCCGACCCGCTCAATCCCCAACCGTGAGAGAGTCTCCACCATCACATCTGGCAATCGCAGCGCGACCAGCGGCAGCGCAGCGATTGCCGTTGGGTGATCTCGATGATTCACGATGCTGGCTCCCATCGTGTCCGGATTTCGACAGCCATAGTGAGCCATGGCCCAGGCGGCACCAATCGTGTCTGCCAGTGCTGGATGCGCCGTGAAACCACGCCGCTGCAAGTCTCTGACAATCTGCTCGACCAGCGCTCGTTCGCTGCCGAACAGCGACGCGACGCCTGTCACATCTAGCAACAGGGTTTCCGGCCACTCGCAGTCTTCAAGACCAACCGATGGGCTGTATTGATGACACCGTTGGGCCAGCTTCTCCAATGCCCGACGGTCTGCCTGCGGATCGTGAGGTTGCAGATAGAGCGGCATCCCGCGATCTCTACGAGTGCGCTGTCTGTCTCGTATCAGCGATGTTGCTTCCGCGACGGGCATGCCTTCGCGTACACCTAGCTTGCGGGCCTGATGCGAACACATCGTCACTTCGCGGCCGCGCTGGGCTGCGTTGTGCAAAATGACGGCTTGGCTTTTCAGTTCAGGCCGAATGCTCACCAGCCGCTGAACGGGCCAGTTGGGGAGCCAGACGGCCAGCATGCGCTTCATCGATCTCGCCAGTTCGTTCATTGATCTCCAGTTCGATCGCTCCTTCGCCAAAACGTCCTCGACACCGCAACAGTTGCACGTGCAGCCGCCGACCTTGCTGCGCAGCTACGGGGGAAACGAAAAGCCGCACGTCGGCCCACGAAGGTTCACGGCGGACAACGGACGGACGAACAAGCAATCCCAGGCAGCCGCTCGCTTCGGCCGCCAGTTGCCAACGCCGAAACGTGTGATCGTCGATTCGTCTCGGCCAAGCGAGAACGGCGGCTACATGTTCGCAGCGCAAAGCCTGATCGATGGCCCACAGTTCGTCTTGGTGAGTTGGGGGGCGCACGACGAACGTGCTGGATAGTGGCATGCCCCAAGCTACGGCGCAGGGTGGATAGAACGTCCCCTTCGCATCGACGACGACCAGCACTCCGCCTTCCCGGCAAGCTTCGCGCGCCGTCAGCACTGCCAAAGTGCCAGCCCCGCATCCCGGGCCATCGGCGAGCCACTCCGCTAGCGAACCCCGCAACAGACCATGCTGCGGCAGCAGTCGATCGAGCGGCGGACATCCGGAGCTAATGCAATCCCGCGCCGGTCGCTGACCAGAACCCTCAACCCGCCGCAGCAGCTCCTGCAAACGATCAAGCGTCCGATGCTTTGTCGCTCGCTCGTAGCGCGGCCCGAAGGTCGTACGTTGTGCCACAAGTTTGTGCGCAGAAGTCCGCATCGCTCGCACTGCCCTGACTGCCTCCGGATTGCTTGACCAGCCGAATAGTATACATTAGTATACTATTCGGCTGGCGTTCGCAAAGTAGACACCCTTTTGGCGCCAAAACATCCTGGATTGCCACGAGCAAACTCTTGGACCAGAAGTGCTCCCGAGAATCGCCGATCCGATGAGGCTGAGCTTTGCGCGAATCGGTGTCCTATTTGTGACGCGATGAGTTCGGCTTCAACCTGATTGCTTGATGAGTTGCTGGCGCATTGGCCAAGAGCACGCTGCTCCTGATGTAGCGGTAACCGCAGTAACGGAATAGTTGCGGCATTCGGTTTTGGTGAACAGATCGCAGGTAGCGCACCGCGGAACCGACCGCCTCGATCGCTGCGACGACGCCGGACACCTTGTGGCTGCGCGCAACTGGCCGACGAGGTGCTATTCGACCCAGGCTCCGAACAGGCGACCGTTTGGCCTTTCCCCGTGTTCTTAGACCGGCTTGGATGAGAGAATCCGGGTCATAGCGTCGAGCCGGTTCCCGTCGAGCTTGGTGACGGCGAGCACGACCTTCCGCCACTCGCCAGGATCCGAGATGTCGAACGTATCGGACTCCGCCCCCAGCGGGTTGATGCCCAGCGTCCGCTCGCCCAACTCAACCGCCTGAATATCCTTCGTGAGATACAGCGCATCTGCCGGGAGTCCAGTCGAGCGATCGCCGGGACCGAAGAACGCCAGCGAGAAGAACAGCGCCGCGAACACGAAGAACGCGCCCGCCCAACGAGCCGGACGTCTCGCATTCATGTACGATCGAGATGCGAGAGGTTGCACGGCGTCATCCTTTGCAGCGAGTTTGCGAACGACTGGTCGTGCAAGAGCCAGCTTTCGCTCGTCACTCTTGGGAGCAGGTGCATGACGTCCGGGTTTACGCTGCATTGAACACTTTATCGCTTGCCTGTGGGCGGCTGGCCAAGTTTTCGCCGCCACGACGCGACATGTCACCGGTGTCGCGATTGCCGACTCGGCGGCCAGCACGGAAGAGAGATCCGTCGGCGTTTCGGGATGTTCGCTAGCCAGGTTATCGTTGTCGTCGAATAGCGACTTCAGCCAGTTGTCGTCGTCATCGTCGTCTTGCGCGTCGTGGAATCGATCGAATGTGAGGTCGTCGAACACCAACAAATCATCATCTTCAACCCGGCCGAACAGCAAGTCTGCTGAGTTCTGCACAGTTCTCTTCTTCGACATCCGCTGATGCCTTGCGATCTGGGCCAACTGGGCGCCTCCCAACGCGGCGCTTACGGCACCGGCCCACAAGCACGTCGACGTGTCGACCTGTATCGTACTGGACGCAACGCTGATAGGTGCTGCCGCCATCACGACTTGAGTTTCCCCCACGAAACAGGCCGTCTCGGAAATGAAACGCTTCGCCACCTTCCTGGGCACGCCGACGAGTTGGAGGAGAGCTTGCGCGGAGTTGGCAGCTCCCGACAAGTAGTCTTGGCTATAGAAGGCGTAAGTT
>CALKYM010000127.1 GCA_938003525.1 uncultured Planctomycetales bacterium
CATCCGGCAAAAACGCGGCGCTGGAAGTCGCTGAACGAACTCAGATCGACGGGAACAGCGCTGAAGTCTGCGTGCCGGCCACGCGCGAAAGCAATCAGCCGGCGTTTGACTGCGCGGTCCCAAACGCCATGCCTGGCGTCATCATGTTCGTGCGCGTTCACGGCCGCGAGCGCTTGATGCGGCGTATCGTGCCCGAACGTCAAGTCCAGCAGTCCTGCCGTGCTTGCCGCCAACGCTAGCCAACCCAGCTGCGTCTCGAAGACATCGAAGATCAAGCGACTCGGTTCGCACGCTACCACGCGGGACATCGATCGATTCTTCGCCAAACTGTGCACGAATTGCGGGCAACCAGGCGGCTTTGACACCGCGAACGCGGCCATTTTATACTGAGCCGAGAAGGTGACAAGCAGCACGCGCAAGGCATCGCACGCGCCCTCATGCCACGAGCATTCGGCAGGTCTGCCTCCCAAGGGACTCGTTGATGACTGGATACAGCGCGGTATGCGACGACTTCTATATCAACATGAATCTCAGCACGGAGATGGAGCTCCCCAGCAGTCGCGAGGCCGTGCTGCACTATTTCGAGCGGCTGCAGAAGAAGTATCCCAGCATGCGGAACTTCTATTGCCGCGATAAGGGCGACTTCGTTCTGGAAGAAGAGAAGGATCGCGGGCAGTATCGCTGGGCCACCATCGAACAGCGCCGCGTCTGCTCGGGCTATGTCAATCCAGAATCGGCCGATGACGCACTCGAACAGCACGCGCTGGTGCTCGAACTCGCACCCTACATGCTCACATGCAGTCCGCTGGATTGCGAAGCCCTGGATTTGCTGTACGGCTTCGACTTCACCTATCGCGGCAACCACAATGCGCTGGTTGCCGAAGCGCTTGGACTGGGGCCCGCATTCGAACGCTTCAGCGACGTGCCCGGCACGGCGGTCATCAGCTACGAGCCATCGCTGACCTTGTCGCTCGACGAAGAGTGCCGCACGCAGTGTCGCGTGAGCGTCGAAACGCGCACCAACGCCTATCAGGTTCGCACGGGCGAGTACCCCGAGGAGCAATTGAGCGTCTACCTTACGGCGCGCCAATACGGCAGTCTCGGGCCTGATCTCACGTTCGCAGCCGCCTTCGAGCGACTGGCCAAAGTCTGCCACGAACTGGTCGACAACTACGTCATCGACCAGGTGTTGCGACCATTGGCCCGCACGATTGCCATGAAATGAGCGTGGACGCGAGCTTTGCCGGGCGCCGGGCATGAGCGTGACCCTCAGCAAATTCGCACGCGAGGTACAGCCCGAGAACGCCTTCACGGTCCTCAGCGCCGCCAGGCAATTGCAGGCCGCCGGCAAAGACGTGATCGAGCTCGAGATCGGCGATAGCCCGTTCCCGAGTACAACCCACGCCGTCGCTGCCGGAATCGAAGCGATTCGTTCCGGGCAAACTCATTATTGCGCATCTTCCGGCCTGCCGGAACTCCGAGAGGTAGCATCACGCGCGGTCGACGATCGCTTCGATCTGACGACGACGGCTGAACACATCGTCGTCGGCCCGGGCGCGAAGACATTTCAACAGCTCTTCTGTGAAGCGTTTCTCGAACCGGGCGACGGCGTGCTCGTGTTCGGGCCGTACTTTCCGACCTATCCACCCAATATCGCCCGCCGCGGTGCACGAATGTACGTAGTGCCGCTGCTGGAAGAAGAGGAGTTCCGCCCCAATCCGCAACAGGTCGCAAAGTTCTTGGAGCAAGACCCGCGACCCAAGGCGATCTTCCTCAACAGCCCTCACAATCCAACCGGAGGCGTGGCCACCGAAGACGATCTCCGCGCCATCGCCGATATCATTCGAGGTCGCGATGTCGTTGTCTTCAGCGACGAGCCGTACGAGCACATGGTGTGGCGCGGGCGTCACCACACGCTACTCGCACAGCCGGACATGCTCGAGCAATGCGTCTCGGCCTACACGTTCAGCAAGTCGTACAGCATGAGCGGCTGGCGCGTGGGCTATGCAGTCTCGTCGCCGTCGATCTGCCAGACGTTCGGCACGCTGATCAACACGGCGCTCTCCTGCGTGCCGCCCCTGGCACAGTTCGCCGCTGCTGCCGCTTTGACAGGCGACTCCGAAGAGCGCGACCGCAACATGCGCGCGTTCGGCGAGAAAGTTGCGGCGCTGGCCGCCGGTTTGGACCGCATCCCCGGCATCCGCTGCCGCCCGCCGGCCGGCACTTTCTATGTCTTCCCTAACGTGACCGAGATCTGCAACCGCCACCGCATCACGTCACACGGACTGGCCATGTACTTGCTCGAAGGCGCCGACGACAAGCAGGGCGTCGCCTGTCTGGGCGGCGAGTGCTTCGGTAAAGAAGGCCACGGCTACCTGAGATTCAGTTGCGCTGAGCCATCTGAGCGGATCGAGCAGGCGCTGGAACTCATCGCGCGCGCTGTAGAAAATTCGGACCGCATCGGGAAGTACCTGGGCGCCCATCCAAGATATCGCCTGGTTTGACCCGCCAGGATACTACGTGCTACCTTGGCCTCATACCGTCAAATGAAGGGTAAACGGCATGAGTTATCCATTTCCGCCTGATCTCGAACAACGCATAGGGTTTCATCTGAAGTCCGGCAACTATGTGAATGAGGATGAGGTCATTCGCGACGCCCTGACAGCCTTGGAACGACAGCAAGAAGAGGTCGCTGCGATCCAAGAGGGCATCGACGATTGGCAGGCCGGCCGAACCCAACCACTTCGCGATTTCGATCGCGACCTTCGCCAGCGCAAAGGCATTCGGCCGGACGCATGACCCACGAGGTCATTCTAGCCGCGCAAGCGCAACGTGAGCTCGATGCGGCTCACGACTGGTGGGCAACCAACCGGTCCCGCGAGCAAGCAGATCGCTGGTACGCTCGCTTCGTCGACGCGCTGATCGAACTGGAATCGAATCCCGATCGGTTTCCGCTGGCGTCGGAGAACGACTTGTTTGCATTCGAACTACGCCAACTCAATTTCGGCATCGGACGCCGCCCAAGCCATAG
>CALKYM010000128.1 GCA_938003525.1 uncultured Planctomycetales bacterium
TTCAGCACGGACCGGAGTCGTGCAAATTCGTTGGGATATTGATCGCGGACGTCGTGTTGTTCCGCAGCATCGTCTCGCAGGTTGAATAGCTCCCACGATTCCTGTTCGCCTCCGGTCGTGGCGTTGGCTCGGACGTGGCCGTTGTGGATCAGCTTCCAGTCGCCCAGGCGAAGTGCTCCATGAAAGGGCGTGACGTTGTGCAGGATGAATTCATGCGGCGAATGCGCGCCTTCGGCGATGGTGGACCAAGCGTCTGTGCCATCCAGGCGCTGGTCTTGTTCGAGCGTCGCCCCGGTTAGGTTCAGCAGAGTCGGGAAGAGATCCACGACGTGCAGGGGTTCGTCGACCACGGTGCCCGCTTCGATCTTGCCGGGCCACGTCGCAACCGCAGGGACACGTACACCGCCTTCATAGAGTGTCCCCTTGCCGGCCCGCAGAGGGCCGTTGGAGGCCAGCCGTTCGACGCCGCCATTGTCTGAGCAAAAGAACACGAGCGTCTGCTCCGGCGGATAGTCGTACGTTTGGAGGGCTTTGACAATCCGACCCACCGCGTCATCCATGCACGCGACCATCGCGGCGTAGATTCGCTGTCGTTCGTTATCGATGTGTGCGTAACGCTCGACATACTCGTCCGGCGCTTGCAAGGGCGTGTGCGGTGCGTTGAAGGGCACGTAGAGGAACAGCGGTATCGAAGGGTCGTGGTCGGCAATGATCTTGGCGGCTGCCTCGCCCAGCAGATCCGTCGTGTAGCCCTCGTCGTAGCTCGCCCGATCGTTGCGATGCCAGTCGTGGCCGCCCTCACGCTGGTGCGTGAAGTAATCCAGCGCACCGTTGTAGTGGCCGTATTGAAAATAGAATCCGCGCTGGGTGGGCAGGTATCCAGGCTGGAAGTGCCCCAGGTGCCACTTGCCGACGATCGCCGTGCGATAGCCTTCCTCTCGTAGTGCGTCGGGCAGCGTGCGTTCATCTAGAGGCAGGCCATACTGAGCCCAGGGTCGCACCACGCCGCACTGCAGGCCCAGCCGCATCGGGTAGCGACCGGTGAGCAGAGCCGCCCGCGTCGGCGAACAGACCGGCTGGACGTAGAACTGGTTCATCCGCACGCCGCGTGCCGCCAGCCGATCGATGTTCGGCGTCTCAATTCGACCACCGTTGTAGCCCACGTCGCCCCAGCCCAGGTCGTCGGCCATCATCAACACGATGTGCGGTCGATCGGCCGCCAAACCCCCTGGGGCATGTAGTGAGAGCAGAGAGGCAAAGATTGCCGCGGCCGTCCGATGCAGATCCATGTCGTTTCCGATTCCCGCAGGGGCGATGTCGTTGGCGGCAGAAGCCAGCGCCAACAGTACGCCGAATCGCGGTCATCGTCTACGACATGTAAAAGTTTGCCGTTGCCTGCGCAGACTTTGTTGACGCGGAGCCCATCCGTGAAATTTGGACAGCACGCCGCCGACATCCCGTCAGCGGGCCGTGCGTGTTATGGCTGGGCTGGCGGACTTGAGCGCAGCTTAGTCGAGCGACCGACCGAACACGCGGTAGGTCTTGTACCGCTCAGCGCCCACGCGCTCGATGGTGCGGTTGACCATGTCGTTGTCTTCAAGCGTCCAGCTCAGCTCGGCGCCCGTGTATTTGAGGACGTTCTTGCCATGGTCGAGCGTCTGGAGGATGAGCAATTCACTCACGCCGCGGCGGCGGAATCCTTCCAGCACGCCCAGCACTGCCATGCGGGCAGAACGAATCTTGCGCAAGTTGCGCAATAGCTTGATCAGCCCGATGGGGATCCCGCAGTTGGTGAGCTTGCCATTGAGCGGCGCGAGCGCCTCGTTGATGTCGGGCAGCGAAATCGAGACGCCGACGGGATCGCCGTTGACTTCGGCCACGAGCATCAGTTCCGGGATGCCGATCTGCTTGAGACTGTGCGCGAGATGCTCGAACTCCGCGTCGGACATACGCACCATGCCCCAGTGGTCTTCCCAGGTGTCGTTGTAGAGTCGCTTAAAGACATCGATTTCCTGATCAAATTGATCGAACCGCGCCGGGCGCACGGTCACGCCGTAACGGGCGGCAATCCGCGCGGCTCGCTTGTGCCAGGCGGAGATGATGTCGTGCGGGTCCTCGAACCACCAGGCGTAGAGATCTTTTTCTTTGTCCAGACCCCATCCTTCGAGCAGCGCCTGATAGTAGGCCGGATGGTGGTTCATCATGATCCGCGGTGGCGTATCGAAGCCGTCGATCAATAGCCCGCTGGGATAGTTCGTCGAATAGTCGATCGGCCCCATCACTTCGGTGCGTCCCCGCGCGCGAAGCCAGTCGGCAGCACGATCGAGTAGCCGTCGTGCCACATTGGTATCGTCAATGCTCTCAAACATGCCGAAGCAGCCGAGATTTGTTCCGTGTTGGGCGTTGTAGTAGGGGTCGTCGCTCACCATGATCCGCCCCACGACTTCGCCGGACCGGCGGGCGATGAACTGAGCGGCGTCGCCGTGAAGATAGAAGGGGTGACGACGACGATCGATGAAGGCGTGCACTTCCCGCTTCAGCGGTGGCACCCAGTTCGGGTCGTCGCGGTAGATGCTCCACGGCAAGTCGACGAACTCGCGCCGCTCTTTGCGGGTCGTCACCTCGTCGACCGCGACGCGCTCACCAAGCTGGGTGCGCGAATCGTTGCGGCTGCGGCATGCAAAGTTGGAGTGGTGAATCTGATCATCGGTCAGCACTGCCGCCGACCACTCTCCAGAAATGTCCTCAGTCGCGATGGTCATCTTTAGTCCCCTGCGCGAGTTCCAGTCTGTAAATGCCCTGCCATTCCCTTGGGAATAAGGAGCGTATGGCCGCCGCGATGCGTTACGTGACAAGGGCCTTTCTCTCGGACCGGGGGGCTATCGCACCCTAAGTCAATGTCATATAGTGACTTGCGCGGCATGTCTCTCAGGGGCCGCCAAGCCAGCGATCTGAGCACCCTCTTGCGCTGCGTAACAAATGGCCACAAACGGCGCAGCGACTCTTGGCGGCCATGAGGGTCGCGACATCAACGCAATCTCGAACATGCCACGTGCAGGGCGCCAAGGAGTCAGACATGATCACCGCCAGCCAGGGAATGACATCTGCTGCGGTTGCCACACCCGATCCGGTTCGCGTCTCTTCGCCGGCTGAAGAGATCGACAACGAAACATCCCTCATCGACGTGCTCAAGGCCCGTGAAAACGGTCAGGGCTTCCGCGAGACGGCATCCTTCTTCACCGCCGGATTGCAGCACTTCGCCGCACGCGGCCACAACCTCTACGGTCGCACGTTGCTGGGTCCGTCGGACGCTGAAGCCGAAGTCGACTATCCCTTCGAGGAAGGCCGCCGGCACATGATCGTGCTGGCCTCGAACAACTATCTCGGCCTGTCGACGCACCCCCGGGTGATTGAAGCAGCCCGCGAAGCCGCGCTACAGTATGGCGTCGGCTCCGGCAGCTCGCCGCTGTTGGTGGGTACGTTTCCGGTCACCCAAGAGCTCGAAGCGAAGCTGGCCGATCTCAAGCAGACCGAAGAAGCCTGCGTGTTTGCCACCGGCTATAGCGCCAACGTGGGTGTCATCTCAGCAGTCGCCGGCAAGCAGGATGTGGTGATCCTCGACCGCCTGGCCCACGCCAGCATGGTCGACGGTGCGAAGCTCTCCGGCGCTTCGATGAAGGTTTTCAAGCACAACGACGCCGCGCATCTCGATCGCGTCCTGTCGCGATGCAGCGACTACGGCACGAAGCTCGTCGTGGTCGAAGGCATCTACAGCATGGACGGCGACATTGCTCAACTGGACGAGATCCTGCCGGTCTGCCGCAAGCACGACGCGCTGCTGTTGGTCGACGAGGCACATTCGACCGGCGTGCTGCCCGGCGGCGGCGCGGCTGGCTACTTTGGTCTCGAAGGCCAGATCGACCTGCACGTGGGCACACTGAGCAAAGCGATTGGCGCCTGTGGCGGATTCGTGGCTGGCAAACGCGACCTGATCACTTATATCCGCTACTTTGCCCGCTCGGTGATGTTCTCGACGGCACCCTCGCCGATGGTCGTGGCGGCCGCCAGTGCGGCTCTGGACGTCATCCGCGATGAGCCCCAGCGCCGCGAGAAACTCTGGGAAAACTGCCGCTATCTGCACGGCGAACTCAAGCGGCTCGGCTTCCATGTTCCGGACGAGCCCAGCCCGATCATTCCGGTGATCGTGGGAACGATGCACGGGCTGCGTCAGATGACCCTGGAACTGCACCGCAACAACATCTGCGTCAACTCGGTCCCCTTCCCGGTCGTGCCGCACGGCAGCGAGCGGTTGCGGCTGAGTCTCACCGCCAACCACACGCGCGAGCAACTCGACGAAGCGATTCGCGCGATCGAAATCGCCGGCCGCAATGCAGGCGTGATCTAGACGCCGCTGCGACCGGACAACCATCTAGAAGCGTGCCCTGCACGAGGCGCCGTCGGAGTTCATTGGATGATCTTCGGCGGCGCCGCCTCTTTTTGCGCGCGTAACTGCACGGTTCTTTCTTCCCGGACGTGGGGCCGCGTTTGTCGAGGATGGGCAGATGGCGTTAAATGAACGCTTGCCCATTCGGCCCCACGCCTCAGTTGGAGTCTCCAACGCATGAAGCTGTATTGCCGCTGGATGACAGTCTGCTTGGTTGGTCTGCTCAGTTCGAGCGCGGCGGTGGCTGCTGATTGGCCCCAGTTCCGTGGTCCGCTGGGGACCGGAGTCTCCACCGAAACGACTGCCCCGCTCCAGTGGGATGCGGAGACTAACATCCGCTGGCGGGCCGAACTGCCGGCGCCGGGGAACAGCTCGCCGGTCGTCTCGGCAGGTCGCGTCTTCGTGACCGTCGCCACCGACGAAGGTCGCCAGCGTCACCTGCTCTGCTTCGATCGCGAGTCGGGCGAGCAACTCTGGCAGGCGACTGCCGAGTTCAGCGGCGACGAACCAACCCACGAAACCAACCCGCCCTGTAGCTCCACACCGGCCGCCGACGGCGAGCGCGTGGTTGTGTGGCAGGGCTCGGCGGGGCTGTTCTGCTACGACTACGAAGGTCGCGAACTGTGGTCGCGCGACTTGGGCTCCTTTCGCCATATCTGGGGTAACGGGAGTTCGCCCATCATCGTCGGCGATACCGTGGTACTGAACTGCGGACCGGGCCCGAGGTCGTTCGTGCTGGCAGTCGACATCAATACCGGCTCGCCGCTCTGGCAAACCGACGAGCCGGGCGGTGCAACCGGGCTCGAAGACGACGTCTCCGAGGGTGAAGCGCCGGCGTGGATCGGATCCTGGAGCACTCCTGTGCTGGCCCGGATCGATGGCAACCCTCAGATCTTGGTCAGCATGCCCCATCACGTGCAGGCGTATGACCTGTCAACCGGCGAGATTCTCTGGCGGTGCGACGGCCTGGGCGACTTGGTTTACACCAGCGTGTTGTTGGGCGATGGCGTCGCTGTAGCGATGGGTGGGTATCACGGGCCCGCGATCGGCTTCCGCCTCGGCGGCACTGGCAACGTGACCGAATCGAACCGGCTGTGGCTGAATGACAAGCGTAATCCCCAGCGCATCGGCTCGGGCGTCGTCGTTGGTCCGCACATCTTCATGGCCAACGAACCGGGGATCATGGAATGCATCGAGGTCGAATCGGGCGAGCAACTGTGGCGCAGCCGCTTGCCGGGCGGCCGCCTGTGGGGCTCGCTGATCAAGGTCGGCGATCGCTTCTACGTCACCAACCAGCGTGGCGACACAATAGTGATGGCCGTGAATCCCGCTAAGCTTGAAATCCTGGCCACCAACTCATTGGGCGAGCCGAGCAATGCCACGCCCGCCGTCTCCGACGGTGAGCTGTTCTTACGGACGTTCGAGGCCCTGTATTGCATTGCCGACTAGCGCGGTAAGCGGCCGCTCAGATTTGCCATTCGGGGACTATCGCCTGCTGCGTGGTGGCTGCTCCGGATGCATTGAATTGCGACCCTGTGTTGCCTCTAGTTGATAGTTCAAACAGCGCAGCATCGAGCGGTAGTCGAACGCGGATTTCCGTACCGCTGCCCGGTTTTGAGTCGATCGCCACGTCGCCGCCAATCAGCCTCGCTCGCTCGCGAATCCCGTCGAGACCGAAACGCTGGGAGCGAGCCCGGCTGACATCGAAGCCACGGCCCTGATCCTGCACGAGAAGCTGAACTTCATCCGGGTGTATCGCCAGATGAACGCGTATTTCCTTGGAATCGCTGTGCCGGAGGGCATTGGTGAGCGCTTCTTGCGCGATTCGGTAGAGCGCCAACTCCACCAGCGGACCGAGCCGCTGCCAATCGCCCTCGTGCTCGAAGGCGATGCTCACGTCGGCCGCTGCACGCGCGTTCTGCTCGTCGATCAGCAGCGCTAGCGCATCGATGAGTCCGGCTTGTTCAAGCGCCGGCGGGCGCAGGCCACGAATCATCCGCCGCGCCTCGTCAATCGCCTGTTGGAGATGCGCTTCGGCGACCTCCAAGTCGCGCCGGTTGGGCTGTTCGCTGCTGGCTGCCCGGTTCTGGTACGCTTCGAGGTGCATCTTGGCGGCGGTGACGTATTGCACCAGTCCGTCGTGCAACTCGTAGGCCGTCACGCGACGTTCGTGCTCATGCGTAGCCAGGGCGTTCTCGATGACTCGTTGCTGCCGCGAACGCACGTCGATCTCGGCTTCCAAGGTGGCCAGCAGTTTTTGGAGCTGCAAACGCTGCGCCTGGTGAAGTTGGTCAAGTCGAAACAGGCGCAGCAGCGTTCGCCGACGGATAGCGTGCATGAGCAA
Source organism: uncultured Planctomycetales bacterium (assembly GCA_938003525.1). Lineage (GTDB taxonomy): Bacteria > Planctomycetota > Planctomycetia > Pirellulales > JAEUIK01 > CALKYM01. The sequence goes on from CALKYM010000128.1 coordinate 6,789, forward strand.
GCACAGCACCGTGGCCGTGATGAAGCTGAAGCGGTACTGCCACCACGCTTCGGCAAACTCGGCGCGCCACACGACCGTCAACCAGGAAAGCTGAATCGCAGCCAAAACGCCGATCAGCCAGCCCAGCTCGAGGAACAAGAACCCCACGCCGACAGTCATCAACAAGAGGTTCACCGTGCGAAGCGAGGCATCGAATCGCACCATCAAGCTGGTCTCTGCCGCCAACGCCAAGAGGACCAGCAAAGCCGCCAGAGGATGAGCCCAACGGGGACGCTTCGTCGAACGGTGCACCAACGTGCCCAATGCACCCAGCACAAGGGCCATCGTCAGAAACAGCGCGACGACGTCTCCCTGCTCAGGAAGACGGAACAACCTCTGCACGCCGAAGTAGAGAAAGACGCAGCCGACGCCCCAGAACGCAGCAGGTACGGTCTGCCAGACAACCAGACGTAGCTGATCGCGCAAGAGCTCCCGGTCGAGTGACGCTGCGCTAGGCGCGATTGATCGGCAGGACGCTCCGTTCGAACGTGGCTTGCCCAATTCGTGTGCAGCCATCCAGGTTCCCGTCGCGACTCTACTCGCGTACCTTGCCCCATGTTGTCTTGAGGTTGAGCGGTGCGGCAGGCGTAAGTATCGGCAGCCATTGTGCCGGCAGCAAGTAGATCGCGCGACTACAACGATCGGGTTTACGGCCGCTGGGCAAGCCGACCGAAGCGGGCGCTCTGCGGGCCAGCTACGAGATTCGATGCGGTGTAGCGACGTGACAGGCCATGCCGGCTCGATTAGCCTCGTCGCAGCGAGGATATTTGCAACTGCTGGATGTCCACAAGGATCGCACCATGACAGACATCGTGAATCGCCGAGAAGTGCTGACCGTAGCCGGCACGTCGTTACTCGCCGGATTGTCTGTCCGAGCCTGGGCCGTGCCGCCGCGCAGGCATTGGGAGCTGAGCGCGTTTTCGCTCGACATTACGCCGCCGCTGGGTCATCCGCTGTTGGCCGGCATGGTCGAGCCGGCGGCTCGCGTTGTCGATCCTTTGCACGTGCATGGGGCCGTGCTCACCGGCGCGAGCGACCCTGTGGTATTTGTCGCGGTCGACTGGTGTGAGATTCGCAACGATGCTTACGATGCCTGGCGAGAGGCGATTGCGGCGGCGGCCGAAACGAAATCGGAGTGCGTCCTGTTGGCCAGCGTCCATCAACATGATGCGCCGCTGGCGGACCTCACGGCGCAGCGCCTGCTGGAAGAAGCCGGGCTGAAAGCCAGCATCTGTGATCTCGAGTTTCACGCCGAGACACTGCACCGCCTGAGCGCCACGATCCGCGGAGCTCTCAGCCGTCGCGAGACCGTTTCGCATATCGGGACGGGCAGCGCCGTCGTGGAGAAAGTGGCGTCGAACCGGCGATTCATTGACTCGCAGGGCAACCTGCGGTTCGATCGCGGCAGTGCAACGACGCACGCCGAGGGACAGCGGGCACCTGAAGAGACGATCGATCCACTCATGCGCACGCTGTCGTTCTGGGATGGCAAGCGACCGCTGGCGGCGCTGAGCAGCTACGCCACGCACCCGATGAGCTACTACGGTGGCGGTGGTGTCTCCAGTGATTTTGTGGGGTTGGCCCGCCGCCAGCGGCAACAAGACCTGCCGCAAGTCGCGCAGGTTTATTTTTCCGGCGCCGCCGGCAACGTGACGGCCGGCAAGTACAACGATGGCAGCGAGCTGAATCGCCCCGTGCTCACCGGAAGAATGCACACGGCAATGGTCGAGGCGTGGAATAAAACGGAGCGTCGGCCCCTCGATGACTTCACTTTGCGCCGCGCGAACCTGGAGTTGCCGCCGCGCGAGTCACCGGGATTCACGCACGAAGACCTGGCAGCCAAGTTGACGCCCGAGACCCCGCCGCGCGATCAGAGTCTCGCTGCCATGGGGCTGAGCTGGCGTCGCCGTGTCGACGCCGGTCAGCCGCTCGAAGTGCCGTGCGTCGATTTCGGTCCCGCCGCCTTCGTTCTGTTGCCCGCTGAGGCGTACGTCGAGTACCAGTTGTTTGCGCAACAGTCGCGAATAGACGATTTCGTCATTGTCTCTGGGTACGGCGAATGCGCGCCGGGCTACATCCCGACCGAACAACACTGGGAAGAAGGCGACGGCAACCTGAACACCTGGTGCTGGGTTGCCCCCGGCGCCGAACAGCGGCTGAAAGGCGCCATTCGCGAAGCACTCGGTGTTTAGCGGCGGTTGCGCCGGACCATCAACCACAGCAGCGGGATCGCGCTACAGCAGAGCACCAGACTCGCGGGCTCCGGCACGACGAGCGTGATCACGAGAGACCCGCCGCCGGGCATCTGCAACGTGCTGAAGCCGGCAAAGTTCGCAAACGCGAGCGGCACGCCATCCAGCCATGCCGCCGCGATCGGCTGTTGACCGTAAATGGTGAGCTCCGTGCCGGCGAGCAGTCCATCGTCGGAGACCGTCCCGCGGATTTCGTTCTCGTCAAACAATAGCGACATTGTCAGCGGCGCCGTCGTATCGACGATCGTCTCTCCCGCGACCGCAAAGCTGCTCCCCTCGGCCATCATCAGCGAGTGCAGCTCACCAGAGAGCTCACGCGTGAAGGCATACACCGCGTCACTTTCCACGCCGCCGGCAGCAAAGAGCGAGCCCGGCTGTTGCTGAACGAGAATCGTGTCGATCCAACCGTCCGTAGCGTGCGCAACTGTCGCGGCCAGATGCGCATCGCTCGCAGCCAGGCGTGTGATCGTCAGTTGCGAAGCCGTCCCGGCCGCGGCAGTTTCGAGCACGCTCAAGAACAATCCATCCTCGGCAGTCATCGAGGCGTTCATCCGCTGCGTCAGTTCGAAGTCATTGAACGTGTCGTGCATCCAGCGCGTGTCGGTCGTTAGCGTGAGGTCTTCGCTGCCTAGCAGATGTTCGATCACTTGGGCACCGTCGTGCTCCCAACGAACAGCCACATAGTCGGCCGCCGAAGAGAGTACGGTCTGCGTTCCGCGACCCACCAGATTGAAGCCGTAAGAGTGCGTCGAATCGCTCTCAACGCGATCGGCCACGACGAAGTATTCCTCGTGCGGGAATGCCGTGCTCCGCCGCACGTCGGTCTCGGCGTAGTTCATTTCCAGCGTGGCAAAGTCACTCACCCCGGCAAAGCCGCCCAGCTCGCTGCTGTCGAGGCGGTGCGTGTGTACGAAGTCATCCGGTCGCATCTTGCGGCCTTGGTTATCCGCACCGACGCCACCATCGACCAGCACGACGTTGTGCCAATCGGCCGTTTGCGGCGAAAAGCCCGACGGCGAGTTCGACAGATCGTCCCGGTCGTAGCCGGGCGCGACGAGAATGTACTTGCCTTGTGAGGCCAGCAGGATCTCGCCTGTGTCGTTGTGGCTGTGAAACGCCGGAATGCTGAGGCTGATGGGCGGATCGTCGCTGTGAAACTCGAACGACGGGCTGTCGATGCCCGGCGAAAGCATGAGGTAGTCGCTGGTCCCGCTCCAGTCCTGGCGAAAGACCGTGACTTGGCTCTGACCTGGAGAAAAGAAAGTCGGAGAGTCGTCGGGCGCTACTGCCGTAACTCCGCCGAAGTCGGACAGCGCGAACATCGAACTATAGCTATGGTCGTTGTTCGTCAGGTTGGTATTGGTCCAGCCATACGGATGGGGCGTCGTCGACTCGACATACCACCGCAGGTTGGCCGCCGTGTTCGCGTCCGCCAGCGGCGTGAGCAAGTGGATGCCGACCGGATAGTTCAGCCCGTTGGAGACGTTGGGCGTGGAGCCGTCTGGTTTTCGCAGGCCCATCGACAAGTCGATATAGGGCTGCAAGTTGCTGGAGAGATCGACACCGGAGCCCTGCTCGTATGCGCGGGCAAACAGGGCGACGTGCCGCATCGTGTAGTTGAGATAGTGCCCCTGGCTGTCGGTGAACCAGCCATCGTCGGTCGTGCTGTAATCGAAGTGGCCTTGCAGGTCGCCCAAGCCCTCATCCAGTAATGCTTGATCGCGGAGCAGCACTCCGGCCAGCGCGCGCGTCGCGCCGACCTTTGCACGCGCGTTGCTGAACGTATTGTTGCCGTTGTTGAGATTCTGCGTCTCGGCCAACAGCCGACTTTCGATCGTCTGCCGCGTGGCGGCCGGCAGGTCCGTCAGCGGGGCGCCGCGGACGAAGTCATACGCCGACAAATAGCTCGTCAGAACCTCGGGCTTGGTGATGAACGTGCCGCCCGGAACGTCCAGCACCTCCAGCGCCGCCACCGCCTTGTTCAAATCGGCCACATTGCCCGTCATCGCGTAGCGCAAAGCCGCGGCCTGGGCGATGCTCGAATCGGTGCGGGCCGTGTTGAAATCCGGCGGCACGGCTCCGCTGGTGGTCCCATTCGCCCGGGACGAGATGTTGGCAATCCATACCTGTTGGTCGGTGGTGCCGGCTCCTTGCCAGGCCGTTTGCAGCGAGGAGAGATTGTCGCCGAGGATCAGCGAACTGGTAGGAGTCGCCGGCGGCAACACCCCGGTCGTCGAACCGATTGACATCTGGCCCTGTGCCGACGCGCAACATGCCGCAATAAGCCATGTGCCGAGGGCAACGCCGAAAACTCGGCGGCGCGGCGAGCGTCGGCAGACCTCTTCAAGCATGGGCGTTCCGGTACCAATCGACGTGACGACGGGCACACGCCTTCTTCTCACTCGCAGCCCGCCTGCGTGTGCACTAGCATAGTTGTGCGCGCGGCGCGGGGTCAATTGAATGGTTCGGCCGGCTCGCCACCGCTATCGAGCGTCGCACGCGATGGGAGCGGCTCGTGGCAAACCCGGCAGGTGCGCGTCGCGCACGCCACGCGCTAACCCGCGGAGAACAACGTTCATGAAGATCTTGCTTCGCACCCTGCTGCTCACCTGGGCAGCCGTCGCTTGCCACGAACTCGCGGTATGGCAGGCCGTTGAAGCGGCCGATACGCCAAACGCCCTCTCGTTTCTGGCCCGCAGTCGCACGGTCGATGATGTTCTGCCCGCGCCGGTCGTGCGCGAGCGGCAGGTCACTTGGTCGCCAACCGAAACGGCCATCGTCATCTGCGACATGTGGGACCATCACTGGTGCCAGGGCGCATCGGCCCGCGTCGCCGAGATGGCGCCGCAGATGAATCGTGTGGTTGCGGCGGCCCGCGATGCCGGTGTGGTCGTGATCCACGCCCCCAGCAGTTGCATGGAAGCCTACCGCGATACGCCGCAACGTCAGCGGGCGACGAGCGCGCCCGACGCTCCTGGAGCTCCGGAAGATATTGAGCAGTGGTGCAGCCGCTTGGAACACGAAGTGGCGCTGCCGATTGACGATTCCGACGGTGGCTGCGATTGCCAGCCGACCTGCCCCCAGGGCTCCCCGTGGAAGCGGCAAATCGAGGCTTTGAAGATTCATCCGGACGACGCCATTAGCGATTCGGGCCGCGAGATCTGGAACCTGTTGGCCGAGCGCGGCGTTCGCAACGTGGCCCTGATGGGCGTGCACACCAACATGTGCGTGTTGGGCCGCCCATTCGGTCTGCGGCAAATGGTGCGCAGCGGAAAGAACGTTGTGCTTGTCCGCGATCTGACTGACTCGATGTACAACTCGCGCAGCGCGCCGCACGTGCATCACGACCGCGGCACGCAGCTTGTGATCCAGCACATCGAAGAACACGTCTGCGAAACGGTGCTCAGCGAAGATCTCTGCGGTGACGCACCAGCCCCACATGTGGTGATGATGATTGGCGAAGCGGAATACAACACCAAAGACACGTTACCCCAGTTTGCGCGGAGCGAGCTGGAATCGCGCGGCGTACGTGTGACATTGGTCCACGTCAGTCCCGATGACCCGGACGACTTCTCGGGACTGGAGGCCTTGGAGGAGGCCGATCTGTTGCTGGTCAGCGTGCGCCGCCGCACACCGCCGACCGAACAGCTCGACCGCATCCGCGCCTATCTGGATGCCGGACGACCGATGGTCGGCATCCGCACGGCCAGCCATGCCTTCGACCGCCGTCAGTCGCCCGAGCCCGGACACGGTGACTGGGTCACGTTTGATATCGACGTTCTCGGCGGCGACTACCAGGGGCACTACGGCAACAAGCCGCCCGCCGGTCCTCTGACGATTGTCAACATAGAGTCGGATGCCGTCGACCATCCGATCTTGACAGGCTTCCCTCGCGAGGAGTTCACCGTTACTTCTCATCTCTATAAGGGTCGCGATTTGGCCGCGACGACGACCGTGTTGCTGAACGGGCGAATCGGTGAAAGTGAAACGGTCGAACCGATCGCTTGGACGAACAGCTATCGCGGAGGGCGCGTGTTCTACACGTCGCTCGGCAATCCGGCCGATTTCGAACTAGTGGCTTTTCGCCGTCTGCTCACCAGCGGCATCTACTGGGCCATGGAGCGCGATGTTCCCGAGTAGGCCAGCCGCCGCCGGCAGCGCGGATTGCGGGCTGCTCACCGCGTTGCACATGCTGCTTGCGCTGAGCGTCGCGGTGTCGACCGCGGCGACGTCGTGCAGTGCCGCTCCGCCATCGGAGATTCGCGGCGCTGAGACATCAGCACACGACGCTAGCATTCCAGGGCGCACGGACAACGAGTTGCTCACTTGCAACTTCGACGAAGGCGTTTGTGCAGCCCAAGACGCTGACGTTGACGACGACGAGCACGACGAATTCGCGACGCTCCGGCCAGGGCTTCTCGCTCAGTACAGCGATGCTACCGGGACGCGTGTCGAGCGCATCGACTCGATGATCGCGTTTTCCGGCGGTATGCCACTCGATGAACGGCTCGAGCCACAAAGACTGCAAGCCACCTGGTCGGGCAAGCTGCTGATTCAGCTTCCCGGCACGTACCACCTGCACGCCTATGCGGCCGGTCGGGTGTCGCTATTGATCGATGGCGAAGTCTTACTCGATGTGCAGTCCGCCGATGCGAGTTGGCATGTCGCTAAGCCGGTCGAATTGACGTTTGGCTATCACGCCCTGCAGGTGGTCTACGAAGCGACTGGCGATGAGACCACGCTCAAGCTGGCGTGGGAAGGCCCCAACTTCCGTTTCGAGCCCGTTAGCGAGCAGTTCCTGTTTCACGATGGAGCGGAAAGGAGCGCCGATCTTTACGGGCGCGGCCGCGATCTCGTTCGCGCTCTGCGGTGCGGTAGTTGCCACGATGGGTGGGATGCGAATCCGCTGCCGGCGCCGTCATTGGCATCGCTGCGCGGACAAATTCGCGAAGACTGGCTAGAGCGCTGGATTGCCGATCCGCACAGCAGCGCGAAAGCCACCGCGACGTCGTCCGCAACTGAGGATGAAGTCACCGACCCCGTGAGTATGCCGTCATATGAGCTCACTGGAACCGACGCTCGGGCGATTGCCGCGTGCCTGTTGGCGAGTGCCGACGTCCAACTAACACCACCGCCGCGACCGCCGCGCGGCGATGCTGACAAGGGACGCGAGCATTTCCTCACTCTAGGATGCCTGGCCTGTCACACTTACGAAGCGCTTGGCCGTCCCGGCCTGTTTGGCGGCGGCACACTCACCGGAATTGGCGACAAACGACCCCCGCACTTCTTTGAACGTTGGCTGCGCGATCCGGCCAGCCTCAACGCTGCTCACCGCATGCCGGTCTACTCGCTGGACGACGAAGTTCTCCGCGATTTGACCACATTCCTGGCAGAGCAAGTCGCTAAAAAACCGGAAGAGGCGGCAACGGCCAAAGCAACAAATGGCGGAGCTTCTGCTGATGCGAACACGCCGAACCAAATGGCACGCGGCCGAGAGCTGATCGCGCGCCTGCGATGTGGGGCCTGTCACCAACTACCGCGACAACTCGAGAATGAAATTGTAACCCGAATCGATGTCGTCAAGTCGATCGCCGTCTCGGACGCCAATTGGTCGCAAGCCTGCACGGGTAAACCGCATCCGCCCCAATCTCGCCCCGGTTATCGCCTGTCAGATGCAGATGTCGCGGCCATTCGACAGTACCTGCAAGAACAAACATCGCTACCGAAGTCCGGCAGCTCGACACCGCAGGGCGAACGGGTATTGGCCGAACGCAACTGCCTGGGTTGCCATCGCCGCGGGCTGGCTTCGGGGAACGACGCTTTGCTCACAGAGCTCGCCGCACACGAACCGAAATTGGCCGTGTTGCTGCCGGTCCTCAAGCCCCCGGCAATCACCGGAGTGGGTGACAAACTCGATGCTGCGGCCCTCAGAGCCGCCATCACAACCCAGCGCGATGGCTTGCGGCCCTGGCTTTCGATCAAGATGCCACGTTTCGCACTTTCCGAGCAGGAAGCGGCCGCGCTAACGGACTATTTCGTCGCGCGTGATCGCGTGCCGCCGCGCGAGCCGCCGAAAGCAGATAGCCCGTCGAAGGCATTCGAAATCGCCGGACGTCGTTTGGTGACGGCAGACGGCTTCGGCTGTACGAGTTGCCACCAAATCGGCAGCCAGGTTCCGCAGCGCGTCGCGCTGAATGCTCGCGGCACCGACTTAAGTCGCTTATCCAAGCGAGTGCGGCGCGAATGGTTCGATCGCTGGGTGCGCAATCCGGTACGGATCGTGGCGCAAATGGAGATGCCTTCCATTCAACTCCCGGTCCGCGGCGTGTTGGATGACGACCTCGACGCGCAACTCGCCGCCGTTTGGCATGTACTCAGTTTAGCTGACTTTGAGCCACCGCCCGCCGATGCCGTCCGCGTCGTGCGACGCCGACACGAAGCGGGTGTCGACGAACCGGCCGTGGTATTGACCGACGTCCTCCGCGCCGGTGGCCAGACGTTCATCAAGCCGCTAGTCATCGGGCTGCCCAACCGGCACAACGTTCTCTTCGATCTGCAGCGCGCGCGGATGGCCGGCTGGTGGCTGGGCGACACCGCCCGGCAACGCACAGAAGGCAAGACCTGGTACTGGGAACCGGCCGGCACCCCCGTCCTGGCGCCGGGCACGGGGCCCGCTGACGTGCGGCTGGTTTCGGACAGCCGAGTGCTCACACCTCAGTCGAGCGGGCAGTTTCCGGTCGAACTTGACTGGTGGGAGATGATCGACAGCGGTGTGCGGTTCGGTTACCGCCTGCGGGTCAGCACCGAGAGTTCTGCATCGCAAGTAGCCCTGCGCGTCGTCGAAGAGGTGCTCGCCTTCGATGACACGAGCAACTTGGAGAGTCCATCGGGTGTGTCGCGACGAATACGGGTCGAAGGTGCGCCAACGGGTGCTGTCGTGCAGTGGACTTGCTTTCGATCCAGCAGCAAGACGAAGCTCTCAATCGAGCAGAACGGCGCGGTAGCAAGTCTTTCGACCGACGCGGCGAGCGTGAGGGTCATCGCTCGGGAGCAGGGCACAAAGTTCGAACGTGCAAGCGAGCGAGATTCTGTTCTGCTGGCCTCCGCCTCCGGCGGAGAGCCCGTCGAATTCGCAGTCGACTATTACACCGAACTTCCCAACGACCGCTTTCTCAATCCACCCGTGCCGCCGTTTCCAGTCGAAGTCGTGCTGCTCGAATCTGTGCCGGGTTACGAAGCGGCGCAACTGGCCATCGGCGACGATCTGATGCCGACAGGATTTGCGTGGATGCCCGACGGGCGGCTCGCGGTTTCATCGCTAAAGGGTCGCGTCTGGCTGGGGCAAGACACCGACGGCGACGGGCTGGAAGATCGGCTCTCGGTCTTCGCCGAAGGCCTTGCTGCACCGTATGGTCTGGCGATCACCGCTGATGGCGCCGTGGATTGCATTCACAAGGCGGCTCTCGTGCGGCTTACGGACGCCGATGACGATGGCACTGCAGAGCGAGCGGAGATCATTGCCGATGGGTGGGGGCACACCGACGACTACCACGATTGGGCCGTCGGACTGCCGCGCGATCCGCAGGGCAATTACGTTCTCGCGCTACCCTGCCAGCAAGATGAACGAACTGATGAGGCTGCTATCGGCCGCGGGACCGCGCTCCAATTGCTGCCGCGGCAACCGACCGCGGACAATCCGCGCCGTTATAGGTGGGAAACGATTTGTGCCGGGCTGCGGTTTCCCATGGGATTGGCCTTCAACCGCGCAGGCGACCTGTTCGCCAGCGACAACCAGGGCCACTACAACCCCTTCAATGAACTGAACCACTTGCTACCCGGCGCGCACTACAAGTTCCTCAATGCGCTGGAGCGTGCGGCAGGCATGAAGTCTACCGGGCTCGATCCGGCCATCAACATCCCGCACCCTTGGACACGGAGCGTGAACGGTATCTGCTTTCTCGATACGCCCCGCTCGCTGGGCCCGGCGCCGCACTTTGGTCCCTTCGAGGGGCACCTCTTGGGCTGCGAATACGACACGCGACGCCTCGTGCGGATGAGTCTCGAACAGGTCGACGGCCGGTATCAGGGCGCCGCCTATCCCTTCAGCACCATGCCGACCGAGGATGCGCAGCCGTGGTTGCAAGGGCCGATCGTGTGCGCCATCGCACCTGATGGCGACATTTACGTGGGCAACATTCGCGACAGCGGTTGGGGTGGTGGGACGAACGTCGGCTCCATTGTCCGGCTGCGGCCGACCGGTGCGTTGCCCGCCGGCATTGCCGAAGTGCGTGCATCGCGCGACGGCTTTGTGGTTCACCTCACGCAGCCTGTCGATAGGGCGGCGCTTGGTGACCCGGCTCGCTATCACGTTTCATCGTATCGGCGCGAATCGACGCCGGCGTACGGCGGGCCCGATCTCGCTCGCCGCGATGATCGGGTGACGGCGGTCTCGGTCTCCGGCGATGGGCTTCAGGTTGAGCTGACGCTCGATGGGCTCCGGCCGGGGTTCGTTTACGAGTTGCGAATGGATTCGCCCCTGAAGCCGGAAGAACCCTTCTTTCCCGCCGAAGCCTACTACACGTTGCATCGCATACCGGCCGGTGCGGCCGCCAGCCAACAGTAGGGTCGGTGGTTCGCCAGAGGAACATCCCCTTTGCAGTGCGGAGACGCCGTACAAAGCGGATCCTCGGCGTGACCTACGCTTTGATGGATGAAGTCGTCTGTCCCTGCGATCCAAGTGCGTCGGAGCAACCACGTGCGATTTGTCGAGCTGCGCATCCGTCGATTCTTGCGCGAAACCAGCGCGTCTGCGACGGTCGAATACGCTCTCTTTCTCACTCTCATCGCGGGCTGCGCAATCTTCGGCGCCGAGCTGCTCAGCGCGGCCGTCGAGGATTCGGTAGTGACGTTGACCCAACAACTGCCTTCGAACGCTCCGCAGGCAGCAGCGGACGCCAACGCGACCACTCCCGCGCCCGTGCGTGACTTGACGGCTGCTGCACCGCAACCATCGGCCCCCAGGAACACCGACTGGCATGAGGCGCGCTACGCCGTACCATTCTTGTTCGCCGGCTGGACTGTGTGGTATCTGCTGCACCGCCGCACGCAGCGGCTGGCTGCGCGCGAGATCAAGCCCACGACTGCCGCACCGCCCGTCGATCAGGACCCGATTTACGCCAAACGCCAGCAAATCTTGCAGGCGTTGCGAGGGCAGATCGGCGAACAGGGCATGCAGGCGATTCAGGTTGTCCACCTGATGTCGACCCGGTTGGCCAAGGTTCGGCCCGATGCCACGCGTCAGGAGGTGGAAGAGATCATGCGCAAACAGCGCTTGCGCCACCTGCTGGTCTGCGACAACGAAGGCAAGCTGGCGGGAATCATCAGCGACCGCGACGTGCAAAAGCCGGCGGCCGCACGGGCCCAACAGATGATGTCGCCCGACCCGCTTTCTGTCGAAGCGGAATCGTCCGTTCACCCGGCGATCACGCAATTGCTTCACCACCGGATCTCGTGCCTGCCTGTAGTCCGCAACGAGAAGCCATGCGGAGTGCTCACGGTCACCGACTTAATGATGGCATTCCAGTGCATGTTGCAAATCGCTGAAGGCGGTGCCGCGCCTCACGCGTCCGGTGGTGATGGTGAGCCGCCCGGTGACGCCGTACCGACCATCACACTCCAGTCGGACGCGACCACCAGCCCCCTACCGATGGCTTCGCGTTGACGGCCGCCCGCGCATGCTGCGCTGCCGGCACGATCCGCACGGCTGGTACGACGAGGCCCTGAGTCGTAGGAGTGTGACGTAACGTTTACGAGGGGCTGTACGCTCTCCCCAGCACACCTGCAAGGTCACGATTCGCGGCCACGGCAGCAACCGAGATGATGAGCCGTTTGGGCAACTACGTTCGACCGATTGCCGCCGCATGTTGTGCGGTCCTGCTCACGTTGGTCGCAGCAGCGGGTTGTGAATCTCGCACGACGGAACCGCTCACGACGGGCACGATGTCCCTGCCGCCGATGCCAAGTCAAACGACGCCGCCTGAGGCCGTCGACTCGACACCGGCCGCGGACGAAGATGCGAATGACGCGGAGGCTGAGTCTCGCGATGAAGTTGTCGACAGCGAGTTGCTCAGTTTTCAGCCACCTTACAGTCACCGCACCGATCCCTTCCGACCACCCAACATTGAAGAGCTGCTCAAGGATGGGCGGCTGTCACCGGACACAGGCCCTGTCGAGCTGAAGGGTTTTGTCCGCAACGGGCCGCCAAAGGTGCTTCTGGCTTTGAACGACTCTTTGGCGGCGCTATCTGCCGGGCAACAGTGGGGTGGTATCGAGGTGATCGAGATCGCGCCGCCACGCGTGATTCTGCAGCGCGGCCGCGTTCGCTGGACCGAGTCGCTGTACGGTCAACAGCGGGACCGCGTCACCCCCGCGGAGCAGGTAGACTCACCAGAGTCTCTGGACGAGCCCGGCGATGAGGGCGCTGCGGCGGCTTCATCGGACACAGCGGGCGACTGAGCGCCGGCTACCGCTACCGACGAATCACCTCGCCCGTGCGGGGCGTGTTCATCGCCGGCTCCGCGAGTCGATAGCCACCGTCATTCGCCGCGCTATGTGGCGGCAGAAACAGTTCGTCGCTTGCCACAGCGCGTTGTGGCGCCACGCCACCGTCGACTCTCACAGGCGATTGCATCGGATCAAGTGGGCCAAGGGGATAAACGCCGGCGCGCCCCACAATCGGATGCGGAGGCGCAGACCCGGGTGGCGTCGCGTAAGGCATTTTCGGTCCAGGAGGCACGGTCGGCGGGTCGGCGGCTGGTAGTCGGTAGACCGCCGGCGAGGCATTCGATGACCGCGTTTGGGTGTTTGCGGCAGCCCCCGGCGGCAGGAGACCCTGCTCCGCTGCGGACTCGTCCGGAACGGTCTCCTTCGGATTGGGCAGCGAGTGCGGCCCCGGCATGCCCGGATAGACGGGTTCGGCTGCCGGGTTGGGCAGTGGTGCACCGCTTTCGGGAACGATCGGTTCGCAAACTGTGCCCGGTGGCGGGCACTGGTAAGCGTGGTGATACGGCGGGCGCGGCACCGGGAACGGGGTGTAGCCACCTGGCGGAACTGCCTCTAGGTGAGCGTGGCTATGTCCGAGCGCGACCCCTTCTCGCGGCCGACCGGCGTAGCAAGGGGTGATCAACTGTGGAGTGATGAACACCACCAGCTCCGTTTCGCGCGTCGTCGTCTCGCGGCGACGGAACAGGTGACCCACACCCCACAGGTTTTTTAGCACCGGCACACCGCTGAAATCGCCGACGTCTTGCCGCTGCCTGAGTCCGCCGATGACGAGCGTTTGCCCGTCGAGCACGCGGACCATCGTCTTCGCCTCGCGGGTATCGATGATCGGCTGCGGCGTTTGCCCCGTGGTAAACCCGACCAACCGGCTGAACGTCGGCTTCACGTTGAGCAGCACGGTCCCGTCTTGCGCGATCTGCGGCATGACGGTCAACATCACGCCAGCCTTGCGAAACTCGGTGGTGCCGATGTTGCCGCCCTGCTCCGATTGTTGCAGCGCCTGAAAGGGAATCTCGGTGACGATCTCGATCATCGCCTCTTCACGATCGACGACCGTAACGGACGGATCGGCCAGTAGCTGCGAGTTTTGCAATTGCGACATCGCATCGTAAACGGCCGTCAGATCGAAATGTCGGCTCAGATTCATGAAGGCCATCGTGCCCGAGGGATCGCCTACGGCGGCCGGCACTTGCATCAGCGAATCGATACTGAAGACCGATTCCGCTACCCCATCCCCGTTGACGCGCCCTTTGACAGCGTGGTTCCAGTTGATTCCCAGTCGCTCCATATCTTCCAGGCTGACGTCGTAGATCAGTGCGGTGATCCGCACTTGCGGACGCGGCACGTCGAGTTGGGCTACGATCTTTTCGATCACGGCCAATTCTTCCCGCGTGCCGAGCACGACCAGCCGGTTTTCCTCGACAATGACGGACGCCTTGCCCTCGGTTCCCACGACCGACTCGACCGGCTCGCGGAGTGATTCGACCTTGATGAACTGCGGAAGGAAATGTCCGACTTCCACGCCCTGGCCACCGATTTCGGTGGTCGCGCCGCCACCCGCCGCTTCGTCGGCGCGTTCGGCGAACTCCCGCATCATCTGCACCCGGTCCGGGTAGTCGATCAGCAGAATCAGTCCCGACTCCTCGGTCGACTGAATCTTTCCGCGCGGCGACTTTAGCAGTTCCAGGCCGGGTAGCACTTCCGAAGGCTTCGCTGCGCGCAAAACGATCGTGGTGGGTGTGAACAGCGGATGGAAGTCGCCCATATCCTCGAGCTTCATCACGACCAGGCTTTGGCCGACGGCCCGATAGCCGCACTCGTGCGCCAACAGAATCGCGTCGAGGATTTCATGCAATGGGGCGTCGTGAAACACTCCGCTCACAAGCCCGGGGACGTCGGTCGCGGCGAAGAGATTGACCTCCCAGGCTTCGTTGATCGCGAACAGAGCCTGCTGAAACGTCACGTCGTTGAGCGTCAGGTCGCCGTGCTGTTGGAGCTTGGAGGCCAGCTCCGGCGGCAAATTGGCCATGCTGGTCGCCGCGGGCGGCTGGGCACGGAGCACAACCGCCCCGCTGCAGATAGCTGCGGCCAGCGCGAGAGACAGCAAGCGCACCAGGAGCGCAGCACGTCGCGGCCGGCCGTCGGGCCGTGCCGAAGGGCGTGAAGCGCTCATGTGTCCTCCGCTGACGTAAACTCGCGACTGCGCCGCATGCCCGGCCGGTGGCTTGGCGCGCGTCTCCGTTGCGGCTGTCCTTGCCGCGGTATGCCTTCTATGTGCTTATCTCGATCAACGTCGTGGCGGGCGCCGCTCTGGCGTGGCAGCCGTCACGCGACCACGAGGGCGCTCACGTCGCGCTGGGGCCTCCTGCCACGCGCCCGAAATCAAACAGGATCAATTGCATGTCGAGTTCCACTTCGCCGGTGCCGTGCACGCTGGGACGAAGCACAACAGTGGTGGGATAAACAAAGCGGTCTTCGGCTCGTAGCCGGGCAAGAAAGTCGGCAACTCCTACCATCGGCCCCGCCAATCCGAGCCGCACGTGCTGCGTTCGCAACAAGAACGGCGAGGCCTGATGGGCATCGTCCAGCTTGGGGGGCGAAAGTGGATCGTCTCCTGCTTCCCAGTTTTGCGCGTGCCGTGCTCCGAGATCCAATCTGCGGATGTGACATCCTGATTCCCGCGTCAGTTCGACCAGCTCCTCACGAAAGGCATACGTATCTTCTGTGTCGATCACCTTGGCCTGCCAAACGGCCAACTCCTCCGCTTTCTCATCCACGGCCTGCGCGAGCTCACCCAGGTGGGCCAGCTCGTGCTCGGCCTCTTCCAGCGAGTGCTCGAGCGTGTCGTGATAATCGCGCAGAGCAATATATTCATCGGCGGCGGGCCAAATCGTAACCAGCCCGACAATACAGGTGAGCGTTATGACGATTGAACGTCGCCACGGATGATCCACGAAATCCCGCAGCAATTTCTCAATCGAATCAGTCTGCGCCGGCCGCTTCCTCGTCATAACCGTTCACCTCGCACTCCACGTTGAATTGCACCACGGGCTCTGCTTGCACGCGTCCGCGCTCGGTTCCGCTCAGGGCAACGCGCCGCAGCGCCGGATACCGCCGCAGCCACTCCACGAACTCGAAGACGCCGTCCTCGGTATGGGCCGAACCGGTCATGCTCAAGCGGCCTTCTCCATCGACGTTGAAGTCCGACAGCCACACGTCGTCCGGCAGACATTGGCCAATTGCTTGAGCGATTTGCCCCCAAGGTGGGCCGTCGATAGCCTCGCCGATGGCCCGCAACTGGTCGATCGTGTCGCGCTGCTGAACTATCTGCATGCGCAGAATGCGCGCCCGTGCTAGCTGCGGCTCTTCGGCTTCGAGACGCTGTTCCAAGGCTGCGCACTGCTGGTTCTGCCAATAGGCGGCACTCCAGACTCCGGCAGCGACGAGCACGGTCGCTGCCACCGGCCACAACGTCCGCCACAGCACCGGAGTCAGCGGCTGCCGCGCTTCAGCGCGGAGTTGATCCAGCAGATTGGGCGAATGACGCAGCTCCTCGCCGGCACTGGGACGCAGGCACGCGCCGGCTGCCGCGACTTGCGCCGAGGTGAGGACGGTTTCCCCGTGGTAGGAGGACTTGGTGCGAGGGCCAGTGGGCGCGATTGCCTGCAGCCTGCCGTAGCTGGCGATCTGTTTGGCCACGATGGCAGTTTGTTCGGGTTCGCCGACAACAATGGCTCGCGAGATGTTGCTGTTCTTCAATCGGGCGTAGCGGTCGCAGTATCGCTGCAAGCGGCCCAAGTGACGATCGATGGTCTCGGCAAGCTGCTCGTGCCCCGATGTGCCGGCCGGTCGATAATTGAGCAGGAGTTGCCCTTCATGGGCGATGGCGACTTCGGCCGTCCGCAGGCCGAGATCGACGACGAGTACCGGACCCTCCGCATCGTATCCCCAGGTCCCCAACATGCGGCAAACGGCGACGATCGTCGGCTCGACGCAGTCGATCTCTAGTCCGACACGGGCGCAAACGTCGAGCAGGACCTTTAGCGTCCGCTGATTGACGACACCCACCAGCGCGTGTTGGTGTTTGGCATCCACCTCGCGCACGCAGCCACCGAGACTTTTCGGTCCGGCACCGAGCAAGAAGTACGAAGAACTGCGTCGCTCGACGCTCTTCAGTTCGTTGCGGACAAAGTCGTTGTCGCCGGCAACGACGTGCGTGACGCAGTAGTCGCCGCTCAGCGCCAACTGCACCTTGGCACCACTGAGTTTGTGTTCGCTCGTCAGGTCTTTGAACGCGGCGGCGAGCTCGGTACTCCCGTCGTCTGACGAGAGCGACTTCGCGTCGTGCCGCCACCGGTAGGTCACCGCGCGCGCGGGGGCCTGACACTCAGGTGCTGAATCGCGGATCGCCAAGTGAAGCTCCGCATAGTCGAGCTCAATGCCGATCGAAACGCTGTTTTGGGAGAAACGGCGGCGCATGATCGATTAACTCCCCGGATCGACGGTGACTTCCAACCGCCGTTCCACAGTGCCGACGCGTCCTGTAGCTGTCAGCACGACGGTGTTGGCATCCGGGCGGGCGACCGTGACCGAATAGCTGTTGGCAGTCCAAACCGGAAACGTGGTATCCGGAATGCCCGCGTTCCAGGCTGGATCCTGTTCCAATTCAGACAGCGCGTGGTGCGCGCCGGCCCCCGCGACGTACAGCGCCTCTTCGTAGTCTTGCGTGTTCCGTAGCGCTGACCACTGCGCGATTTGGCTGTCGAGCACTCCTAGCAGCAGGATGGAAGTGACGACCATCATGAAAAGACAGACCAAGAGCGCGATACCATCACGACGCCCGCCGCGCGCAGATGTAGTTCGATTCCGACTGCTGTGGCGGTTTGCTCGTGGGCAGCGCATCACCAACCTCTTCGCCAGGCGCGGCCACGAATCGTCCGCGTTTCGCCACTGGTACGCGGAAGCTGGACCGTGACCGTGCACTCGACGCATTGCACATCAGTTTCAGTAGCCGCCACGGTGACGCCGTCGGCTTCGTAGCCCACAAATTCCAACGTGCTGATTCCCAAAGCCAGCGGTCCTCGCACACCATCGACAGCCAGTTGGGCTGCTGTCCCGGCCAGCCCCCATGTGTATTCTTCGCCCGACGGCGTCGTAATCGTCAGCCGACCGGTACCGTCGTCGGCCGGTTTAAGGCTAGTGATCGCGTCTGCCTGGCGCACGTGCCGCACGACGTGTCGCACCACGGCATGCCCGGCTTCCAGTCGATCGTGATCGTCCTGGTAACCCTCCCACACGCTCTGGCTGGTGCGCAGCAACACCATGCCGGCCGTCATCAGTGCGGCCATCATTCCGGCTGCCACGACCACCTCCAGCAGCGTGAACGCGCGCCGGCAATTGCGCGGTCGTGGTCGGCTAGCCATTGGCTTTGTCCTTATAGAGCGCCAAGTTGGCAACCTTGGTTGCAATCAGGTAGATCTCCTCACCCGCATTGAAAATGTCATTGCTGTCTGCGTCGTACCAGACATAAGTCGCGACCACCATCACCCGGTCCGGCTGGCCGCCGTACAGGGCGCTGGTCGAGCTCCACAAGACGTAGCGATAGTCGGCATATCCTTCGGACGCGAAATCTCCGACTTCGCCGACTGCCTCGAAGTTTGCCGTGACCCGGGCCGTGCCCTCTTCCATCTTGCGAACGGCCAGCGTGGTGCACATCTGTTGGGCTTCGATCTCCCAGCCTGTCTCAATGCTGTCGCGCATGAGAACGAGCGCCGGCACGATGGTCGCGGCGGTCAGCCCGCCGGCCATTGCGACTTCGATCAGCGTGTAGCCGCGACGCGCAGACGTGGAACGCGACATCACCTGCCTGCTCCCAGCCAAGATGCCCTAAACCTCTGTGAAAACGTAGCTTGCGGGGCGCCAGCCCGAGGCATCTGATCCTCCCTTATCACGTGTGCGAATGAAGCGTTCAGCACGATTCCTCACACGAAGCACGCGATAACTGCTGTGGTGAGATCTCCGCCCGACGGCCACAGCTCCCACAGGCGAACGAGCTCTCGCGTTGAAACGGCTCGAGCTATATTGCCAGTCAGGGGAGCTCTTGAACCTGAATCGCTCCAGTGGCCGGATAAACGCGAACTCGATACGTACGGCTCGTCCCGGATAGGCGAATCAGATAGGTGGCCAGCGCTTGGCCCTCGAACGTGAACTCCGGTGAGGAGGGCGAGACCGTGACGCTCAGCTCGCTGGGAAACGTGTAGACGTTGTCAACGGCCGTCGTCGAACCGTTGCCGGCGCGCCGTCGAATCTGATAGCCGCGACCGCCGAACTGAAGCAGATGATTATCGCCGGTGGCAATTGCGCGGCGACGGGCTTGATGAAGATCGCGAGCCACTCTCCGGGCTTCAACCCGGGCGCCCAGATTGCCTTCCAGGCCGGGCATGAGCACGGCGGCTACTGCGACCATCGCTCCCAGCAGCCCCAGTACGGCGACAAGCTCCATCAGGCTGAAGCCCGGTCGTAGGCTGCCGCGACTACGGCAGCACGCGATGCAGCACAGGATCGATTGTGTAGGCTGGACCGCCATCAGGTGGATCCGGAATGCCGCCGGGCAAGTAGTCGGGCACCAAATCCTTTAGTGACGTCGGCCAATCGCCCTCGTCCACACGGTACTGTTCGATTGCCGAATTCAGTGTCTTGACGGCATGCTGTTTCGAGTTCGTTTTCGCGGTATCCGCCGGTGCAGCGATGCGCGGCACGACGATAACCGCGATGATGCCCAGAATCACCACGACCGCCAGCAACTCCAGCAGGGAGAAGCCGCTACGCGACGATGCCGGACAACGTTTCACAACCAGGCTCTCCACGCGATACTTCGATTGGCCGATTGCACCAGCAGCGCGTCCGCGCAACCGGGATCGAGCCACCACACGCGGCAGGCCATTGCGACCGATAAATTACGCCGCTGCGCCGCTACAGCCCGGTGCCGGTGACGCGATGATTGGCATCCATCCCGTATGCTGAACCATCGACGGGATTGGTCGGCACGCCGTCAGGCAGGTAGGCCGGCACCAGGTCGGTCAATGCCGAGGGCCATCCGCCGGTGTCGACGTAGTAGCGCTCGATGGCGGAGTTCAACGTGGCAGCCGTGTGCTCGTTGACGCGCTGCTTGGCGGTGTCGCTGGAGACGGTCACCCGCGGCACGACGATCGCCGCGATGATGCCCAAGATCACCACAACGGCCAACAGTTCGAGCAGCGAGAAACCCTGCCGCTTGGAAACTTGCCTCTTCATAGTTCACCTATGCCCTTGTTTAGGGCTCCCCACAGTCGTGCCTTGAATGTTGTGGCTTCACCAGAGTCAATCGCGCCAAGTGCGGTGGTACACTGGCAGTTGCCGCTGAGCTCAAACTCGCCTAATGCACGTGTCCAACCACGTTGTGCGTGGCCGCATCGAGCGTGTATCCGTTCTGGTCGACCGGACACGTCGGCAATCCGTCGGGGAAATAGCCGGAGTCCGCCCCGATATTGCTCAGGTCCGTCGCTGGCCAGGTTCCGTAGTTGCGAAACCAAAGCCGAGCTTGCAACTCGATGTTCCCTTTATTTACATAGCACGCCTGAACGCGCGCATCGCTATCCGCGGCAGAAAAACCAGCGACGACTACAGCCGCCAAGATCCCCAGAATCGTCACGACCGCAAGCATCTCCAGCATCGAAAGCCCACCGCGCGACAGGCGTGCGCGCCGCGCGATTCTGGAAAGTGCTCGATTTGATGCGGAGCTCGTGGTCATCGCTGGCTGGCTTCCCCGATCATCCGGTTCCGACGACGTTAATCATGTCGAACATCGGCAGGTAGATGGCCATCAACACGAAGCCGATCGCGGCGGCCATGCCGATTGTCAGTACCGGCTCAATCGTGCCAATGAGCACGTCGGTCTTGCGTTCGATCTGGCGTCGTAGATGTTCCGCCACGTGCGCCGTTGTGGTGGAGAGTCGGCCGGTCTTCTCACCGACGATGACCAACTGGCTGACGACGGGCGGGAACAAATCGCCATGCCGTTCGAGCTCCCGGCTGAGCCGCTCGCCGCGCGTCACGGCCGATCGCAACTGTTCGACGGCCCCCGCCACCTCGCGGTTGCTCACCGACTCGGCCGATACGTTGAGGGCATCGACGAGCTTGAAGCCCGATTCCATCATGGTGCCCAGCACTTGCATGAACTGGTAAACCGCCATGTCGCGAAACCAGTCGCCCAGCAGCGGCAACTGCAACAACATGCGATCGGTGCTGCGGGCAAACCCCTCGTTGCGCCGCAGCCGGCGAGTCAGAAACACGACCAGGGCCACGGAAACGGGGACCGTCCAGCCGTACATCAGCATGAAGTCGGCACCAGCAACCAAGAGCTGCGTGACCAGCGGCAGCGGGATGTTGCTCTTGTCATACGTCTCCTGAAACACAGGCACGATGAACAACAGCATGAAGGTGACGACGCCGATGCCGGCGACGAGCACGATCAGCGGGTAGCTGAGCCGCTTGATGATCATTCCTCGTAGCTGATTCGACCGCTCAAGCTGGCTGGCAATGCGCAACAGCGTTTCCGCCATCGTTCCTGAGCGCTCGCCCACGCGTACCTGGTGCACCATCAGCGCCGAGAAGCAGCCGGGATATGCGGCCAACGCCGCGCTGAAGAGCTCACCGGCTTCGATCTTCCGCCGCAACGCGTGCAGCAGGTCGCTGTAGCGCCGCAGCGAGTTCTCCTCGGCCAATGCCGCCAAAGCGCGGGGAAGCGCGAGGCCGTTGCCAACGAGCGAGGCGAGATTGGCCATCAAGAACGAAAGATCGCGGCGCGGAATGCGTCGCTTTTCGGGCTCGTCGGCGCCGCCTCCGATCTTGATGCTGTGCAAGCGCGTCAGCAGATCGAGTAGGCCGCCACGTCGGGCGTTGGTCGCCACAGTTGCTGATGCGTGACTCATAAACGGGACGCCTTGTTCGTCATTGATGCCGGCCGTCCGGCACGTGGCCCTTTAGCCAGCGGTCTTGAAGTACACCTCTTCCAGCGTCGTTCGTCCGGCGATGGCCTGTTCCAGCCCGGCGGCGGCGAGTTCGACCATGCCCTCTTCGATGGCAATCTCCCGCAACCGGCTGGCCGGCACGCCGCGCTCCATGGCTTCGGCCAGACGAGGCGTGACGACCATGATTTCAAAGATGGGCAGCCGCCCCATGTAGCCTGTGCCCAGACACTTTTTGCAGCCGCGACCGTGGTAGAAGACGGTCGTTTCCGGCACTTCGCAATTCGCGGCCAGCATCTCGAGCAGGTTTTCGTTGGCCGCGGCCGGCTCTTTGCACTCCGGACAGATCCCCCGCAGTAGGCGCTGTGCAATGCTTCCCAACAACGCGCCGCCGATCTTGAAGTTGTCGACCCCCAAGTCATTGAGCCGCGCGACTGTGCCCACGGCGTCGTTGGTGTGCAGCGTGCTGATCAGCAAATGGCCTGTGAGCGCTGCCTGTACAGCCGTGGTAGCGGTTTCGTGATCGCGGATTTCGCCCACCAGAATCACGTCGGGATCTTGACGCATGATGTACTTCAGAGCGTTGGCAAACCCCAAGCCGAACTCGCTGTCCGACTGCACCTGGTTGATGCCCGGCAGCCGGTACTCGACCGGATCTTCGACGGTCACGATGTTCCGGCGCGTCTCGTTCAGGTGCGAAAGCACGGCATACATCGTCGTGCTCTTACCCGAGCCAGTCGGCCCGGTGACCATGATCATGCCGTGCGGTTTGTCGATGAGCTGTTGCAGGCGCTGACGATCGCGGTCGGTGAAACCCAGCTTGTCGAGGCTGAAGATCTGATTGCCTTCGTCCAACAAGCGGAGCACGACCTTTTCCCCGCCGACGGTCGGAATCGTGCTCACGCGAAAGTTGACTTTGATGCCGGCTTCCTCGACCGAAAGCCTGCCGTCTTGTGGCCGGCGATTCTCGGTCGTGTCCATGTCGCACATCACTTTGATGCGGGCGACGACGGCCTCTTCAATGTGATTGGGGATCGTCATCACCGGCTGCAGCTCACCATCGATGCGGTAGCGAATCCGCATTTCTGGACGATGCGGTTCGAGATGCACGTCGCTCGCGCCCGCGTTGATGGATCCCATCAAGACCGCCCGCACGAGACGAATGACGGGCGCCGAGTCGTCCTCTTCAACGGCGACGACCTCTTCCTCGCCGGCCTCTGCACGATCTTTGAGTTCGGCCAATTTCATGTCGACGATCGTCTGTTGGGCGACGATGCGATCGTCGAAACCGCGGTCCAGCGCCGTCAACACGTTGGGTTCCAGCGCCACGTACGGTTCGACGCGGTAGCCGGTGATCAGCTCTGCCTCGGAGATCGTGGCAATATCATCGGGAGCGACCATGGCCACCGACAGCCGACCTTGCTTCAGATCGACGGGCACCGCGTGCCGCTCGCGGGCGAACTCTTCAGGGAGCAAACGCACGAGCTGCGGATTGAGCGTCTCGGGGACGACCTGCATGAATGGCACATCGAACTGCTCGGCCAGCGCCTCGCCCAACTGGTCGATCGTGATGAGTCCGCGCCTCAGCAGGATCGCGCCCAGCATGCCCCGCTCAGATCCCTGACTGCGCAGCGCCAGGTCGAGCTGCTCCTCGGTGAGGTAGCCGAACCGTACTAGGATGTCGCCTAACCTGCCAGCCATGTGGTTCGATCGCAGTCTTGTATTCGAGTTGCGGCGCGGCTATTTCACTTGTTTACGATCGTCGCTTCCAGCAGCCGCTCGATCTTGTCCTCAAGCACGGTCGGGTCGAACGGTATGACCAGGTAGTCGTTCGCGCCGGCGGTGAAGGCGCGTTCGACCTGTTCAAGGTCTGAGTCGATCGAAAACATGAGGATCGGAACGGGATTCGTCCGCGGGTCGGTGTTCACCCGGTTCACGAGATCGATGCCGTCCATGTCAGGCAGATGGCGATCCATCAGAATCAAGTCCGGCAAATCCTGAGAGATTTCTTGCAAGAGCTGCTCGCCGGCGCGAATCCGCTGGACGTGGTATCCCAGCAGCTCGAGGCGGAACGAAATGATGTCTGCGAGCAGATCGTCTTCTTCGACGAGCAACAATCGCGCCGCGCTGTCCATGGCTCCGCTCGCGCAAACGTGTGTTCCACCGCGCGCACCAACTCCGCGCGGGTGCATTCCGTGGGCGCCATCGAATGTCCCGAGAAAGGCTAGCTTGTAGCTGTCATGCCCGAAGTCATCCGCCGGCCCACTCGTAGTGCGGTCCAAACGGCTTTGTCGGATCGATCGATTGTGCCGACAGTGTGGGCCCCAGGCACAGGGGCCCAGTGTTATGCGCACGCCAGAGCGGCGCGTTATCCTGCCGACGGAACGGTGTGTCGCGACACGGTATGGGCGCTGCCCACCGATGCACAGCCAGGGAAACTCAACCATGCCGCCAGACCCTGCCACAACCGACCTCGACGGCCAATCGAGCCCGACGACGCCGTATCTCGATGGCCCGTTCGCTCCGATTGACACCGAGATCACGGCCGAGCAACTGCCGGTTCGCGGTCAGTTGCCGCGCGACCTCCAGGGTGTGTTTATTCGCAACGGGGCCAATCCGAAGTTCCGGCCAGCCGGGCGACACCACTGGTTCGACGGCGACGGCATGTTGCACGGACTGTATCTCTCCGATGGCGCCGCCACCTACCGCAATCGCTACGTGCGGACCTCAGGCCTGGCATCCGACGAGGCTGCTGGCAGTGCGCTGACCGGCGGGATTCTCGAACCGCCCGACGTGCAACGCGTTGGCGGTCCCTACAAGAACACCGGCAACACCGACATCGTCTACCACGACGGCAAGCTGCTGGCACTGTGGTGGCTGGGCGGTGCGGCACACCAGGTTCGCGTGGAAGACCTGGTGACCATCGGCGAATACACCTTTGGCGGTGCGCTGCAAAGAGGCATCGCATCGCACCCCAAGATCGACCCCGTCACCGGCGAGATGATGTTCTTCGACTATGCGCTTCAACCGCCGTTCATGTACTACGGCGTCGTCGATCGACAGGGAAACGTCTCGCATCAAATCCCCGTCGAGCTGCCGGGGCCGCGTCTGCAACACGACATGGCCATCACCCGCAACTACACGATCTTGTTCGATTTCCCGCTCTACTGGGACCCCAGGTTGCTGGCGCACGGCAAGGCTCGCGTGGTGTTCAACCCGGAGTTACCCAGCCGTTTCGGTGTCCTACCAAGATATGGCACTTCGGAAGAGGTGCGCTGGTTCGAGGCGCCCGCCTGCTACATGTATCACACGATCAACGCTTATGAAGAAGGTGACGCGCTGACGCTTCTGGGCTGCAGCATTCGCAACCCCATCGCGGCGGAGCGAAGCGCGCCGCAGCAATGGCCCCGGTTGGACATCATCGAGCTGGAGCCCTACCTCACGCAGTGGCGTTTCGATCTTTCAGCAGGCACCGTCAGCGATACCATCTTGGATGACGTGCCGACCGAGTTCCCGCGCATGAACGACGGCTGGCACACCCAACTCGCGCGCTACAGCTACAACCCTCGCATCGCGCGGACAGCCGGTTTGCTCTTCGATGGTCTGATCAAATACGACTTGCAGTCCGGGACGTCCGAGGCGCTGGACTACGACCCGGGTACATTTGGTGGCGAGACGGTCTTCGCACCGCGCCCAAATACTCAAGACGAAGACGATGGCTATCTGCTCACCTTTGTCACCGATGGTACTGAGAAGTGCTCAGAACTCTGGATCACCGATGCCCGC
>CALKYM010000129.1 GCA_938003525.1 uncultured Planctomycetales bacterium
AACTCCAAACTGCCGTCAGCTAGCGAAAGGTAATCGTTATGAGTCGCAAAGGCTTTGGACTCCTGGCCATCTCCGCCCTGCTGCTGGGTTGCGCCGGTTCGCAGACGGCGAGTGGCGAAGACTGGCCCACCTGGCGGCACGATGCCAGTCGCAGCGGAGCCTCGAGCGAGCAGTTGCCCGCCGAGTTGGATTCCATCTGGGCACGCGACCTGCCGGCCAACACTCCCGCCTGGCCGGAAGACCCGCGAATCGGCTTCGACGCCGCGTACGAGCCGATCGTCGTCGGCCAAACCATGTATGTCCCCTCGGCAGCCGAAGACTCTGTGCTGGCCGTGGATACAGGGACCGGTGAGACGCGCTGGCGTTTCGTCGCCGATGGTCCGGTACGGCTGGCGCCGGTGGCGGTCGACGGCAACATCTACTTCGGCGCCGACGATGGCTGCCTGTACTGCGTCGACGCGTCTTCGGGCGAACTCGTCTGGAAGCTCGATCTCGCGCCGAGTCCCCGCCGCGCTTTGGCCAACGATCGCCTGGCGTCGGTCTGGCCCGTCCGCGGCGGCCCGGTCGTCGCCGACGGTAAGCTGTACTGCACGACCGGTGTCTGGCCGTTCGAAGGTACGTTCGTCGTCACGGTCGATCTGGCGTCCGGCACCGTTGATCGCTCGCCCTCGTACGTCGACATGACGCTGCCCGGCAAGCTCTCGCCGCAAGGGCACCTGCTCGTTTCAGCCGATCGGCTGTTCATCCCTTGTGGCCGCTCACTGCCGGCCTGCCTCGACTTGGAGTCCGGTGAGTTCGTGGGCCTGCGCTACGACTCGCGCGGTAAGACCGACTATCACGTGGTCACTGCCGGCCCCTGGGTGATGCACGGCCAGCGAATCTACAACGTCGACGAGCGGGCCGCCGCCGCCATCGCGGCACCCCGGCCCGTCGTCGATGGCAACGTAGCCTACTTCGCCGAGAAGGGCATCGTGCAGGCTGTTGATCTCGGCCAGCCGGAATATGGCGAAGCCAAGGATCGTCGCGGAAACCCCTACAAGACGGTCGAGCTCTCTGCCCTCTGGCAACTCGAAGTGGGCGATGTGGCCAATCCGCCCGGCGAGGATGTCATCGAACGCAGTCGCTGGGTGTCGGACAATCCCGTGCAAATCGGCCTCAAGTCGGGCTCGCGACTGTACGGCCACCAAGGCAACGTGCTGTTCGCCGTGGAACTGCCCGACGATGATCGATCGGCCGAACTCGTTTGGAAGCACGAGATCGAGGGACAACCGAAGTCGCTGTTGAGTGCCGACAAAAGGCTGTTTGTCGTCACCAGCGAGGGCACGATTCATTGCTTCGCCGATGCGGCGTCGACGATCGTCTCGAATCACACGCCTGAAGACACGGAACTGGCTGCCAGTGAAGCGGCCACGGGGCAGGCCCGCGAACTTCTCGAGGCCGTGAAGCCCGATGGTGGATTCGCCGTGGTGTTCGGGCTCGAAGACGGCAGCCTGGTCGAGGCTCTGCTGGCCGAGTCCGACCTGCGCGTGATCGCCATCGATCCCAGCGCCGAACGCGTGGCCAGTCTTCGCGAGCGTTTGCTGGCGGCGGGACACTACGGCTGGCGGGCGCACGCGCTGGTCGGCGATCCGCTCACCTTCAATCTGCCGCCCTATATGGCCAATCTCGTCACATCTGAGAATCTGGAGGCAGCCGGCTGGTCGCAATCGGCCGAGTTGATCGCTCGCATGTTCCATGTGCTGCGGCCCTATGGCGGTTCGGTGGCGTTGCCTCTGGACAATGTGCAGCACACGGCACTCGTCGAAACAACGTCCAGCGACGTCGATCTACCCGGGAGTGAGGTTGCCCGCCGCGAAGACCTCTCCCTCGTGATGCGTCCGGGCGGACTGAGCGGCGCAGGCCAGTGGACGCACGAATACGGCGACGCGGCCAACTCGCTGATGTCGCGCGACGAGCTGGTTCGCGCACCGCTGGGCGTTCTGTGGTTCGGCGGCCCGTCGTCCGATGGCGAACTGTTCTACGATCGCCACGACTGGGGTCCGAGCATGACGGTCACCGAAGGCCGAATTCTGATTCAGGGTCCCAAGTATCTGACCTGCGTCGACTCCTACACTGGACGCATCTTCTGGAAGCGCGAGGTGGACAAAGGCGTCGGTAACGGGCGGCGCGGAAACTTCGTCAGCGCGGGCCACCACTTGGTTTCGACGGGCGACAGCGTCTACCTCGGTTATCCCGATCGTTGTCTCCTGCTCGATCCGGCTACCGGCGAAGAGGTCAAGGTGTTTCGCTTCGACGACGAGAACCTGGCCTGGGGGCGGATTCGCGCCTGGGAAGATCTGTTGATCGCCGAACAGTTTCAAAACACCGATGAGCACGGCGAGCTGCCCGTCGCGCTGGTGGCCGTCGATCGGCAAACGGGCCAAGAGCGGTGGCGGACCGCCGCCAACTTCAGCTTTCCGTTCTTCGCCGTCGGCTCAGACAAAGTGTTCTGCTTCGATGGCGTGATCGAGAAGCTCTACCAGGACTGGCGGCGCAAGGGCCTCGTGCCTGAAGCGGCCGCCGAGCGGTATCTCGTCGCGCTCGACGCCGCCACCGGTCGCGAATTGTGGCGTCAGTCGGTCGACCTGGTCGTCACCTGGCTCGCCTACTCAGAAGACCTGGACGTCGTCGTCGCCTCGAACAAGCTGGGCGTGCTCGCGCACCGCGGCGAAACGGGACAACAGCTCTGGCGGCGCGATCACGAAGCTCAGGGTTTTGGCGGGCATCCCGAGAGCGTGTGGGACAAGGTGATCGTGTGGCGCGATCGTATCATCGATCAGCGCGGGCCCGGGCTGTCGTACTTCCTGGAAACCGGCGAGCCCATCACGCAGCGACATCCCATCACCGGCGAACCGGTGGCCTGGGAGTTCACCAAGAGTGGGCATCACTGCAACTACGCCATCGCCAGCCCGCATCTGCTCACGTTCCGCGCCGACGACGCCGGCTTTTACGACATGCTGGGTAACGGCACCTGTCGACTGAGCGGTTTCCGCGCCGGCTGCCGCAACAGCCTGCTGCCCGCCGATGGTGTGCTCAACGCGCCGAACTTCGCGCACGGTTGCGTGTGTGGTTATTCGCTCTTCACCTCGCTGGCGTTTGTGAACGTGCCGGAAGTGGAGATGTGGTCGTACAGCGCGTTGCAGGCGGGCGACAGTCCGGTGCGGCGCGTGGGCGTTAACCTCGCCGCGCCGGGCGATCGTCAATCCGAAAGCGGGACGCTGTGGCTCGACTATCCCAGCGTGGGCGGTTCGTCGCCCGATTTGGCCATCGAGTGCGATCCGCCGCGACCGCGCTGGCTCCGCCGTCATGCTCATCAAGTGAACGGTGAGGGCGATGCCTGGGTGTCCGCATCCGGCGCGAACGGTCTGCGTCGACTTTCAATCCCGCTGGGTCGCAGCGAGAACGAAACGCAGACCTACACGGTTCGCTTGCAGTTCGCCGAGTTGGAAGATCATCAGGCGGGCGAGCGCGTGTTCGACGTCGTCGTGCAGGGCCAGACCGTGCTCGAGCAGTTCGACATCGCCCGCGCCGCCGGAGGTCAGCTCCAGTCGGTCGTGCGAGAGTTCACAGGCATCGAAGCCGCCGATCGACTCGAGATCGCGCTGGCACCCGTGGCCGGCGAGCCGCTGTTGTGCGGCGTCGAAGTCGTACTGGAATCGCAGTAGAGGCTGCCAGGCACGCGGCAGTTTGCTCGCCTATTCGTCGATCCACAAACCCGGGTCGGCGTCGCTGGGCATGCGCCAGTCGCCGCGCGGAGAGAGGCTCACCGTGCCGACCTTCGGCCCGTCGGGCACGCACGAGCGTTTGAACTGGTTGGCGAAGAACCGGCCGTAGAACGTGTTCAGCGTGCGGTCGACGAGCGCGTCGTCGAACGCATTCGTGAACCGCGCATGGCGAGCCAGAAAGCGGATCTTCTCGCGGCTGGCACCGTGACGCACGACGTGGAACAGAAAGAAGTCGTGTAGTTCGTAGGGCCCGAGTGTCGCTTCGGTCGATTGCGTGATCTCGCCGCTGGCCGATGGCGGCAACAGCTCCGGCGAGATGGGCGTCTCGGCAATCGACAGTAACGTCTCGCGCACGGCTCCCTCGAACTCGACCATCGCCGCGCTTCGCACGAGAAACTGGACGAGCGTTTTCGGGATCGAGCAGTTCGGGTTGTACATCGACATGTGGTCGGCGTTGTAGGTCGACCAGCCCAGCGCCGCCTCGGACATATCGCCGGTGCCGACCACGAAGCCGCGACTCATCAGCAAGAACGTGCGAATCCGCGCCTGCACGTTCTCGAACACCAGATCACCCTGCCCTCCGGCGGCCGCTTGCACCAGCGCCTCCTGCGCGGCGTCGAGACTCAGCCCCTCGCAATCGACGCCGAAGGGGCGATGTCCCAGTTCGCGGAAGGCTTCCAGGCACAGCGGGCGAATATCGATCACTTCGGACGTGATGCCCAAGTGCGTCATCAACCTTTGCGCGTTGGTTTTCGTCGTGGATGTGGTGCCGAAGCCCGGCATCGTCAGCCCGCAGATTCGCCGCCGCAGCAAGCCCTGCATGTCGCACGTCTTGGTCGTGACCAAAAGAGCCAGCGTCGAATCGAGCCCACCGGAAACGCCGATCGTCAGGGGCGTCTCCGCATCCAATTGTTCGATCCGCCGCGCCAGACCCGCACATTGAATGGCGAAGATTTCCCGGCAGCGCTCATCCAGCGCCTCGCGGCCGGCCGGCACAAAGGGCGTGCCGGAGATCTCGCGTTGCAGGCCAGTCATATCGCGTCGCAACGCGAATTCCACGCGCCGGTAGTGTCGCGGGACGAGTGCCAGACCGTCGGCATGAGTGCCGTGCGCGCGACGCTGGTGTTGCAAGGCCTCAACATCGACGTCGGCCGTGATCACCACCGGCTGTCGATACTTCCAGTCCGCCGTACCCAATCGCGGCGATGCGGCCAGCAGATGGCCGTTCTCGGCGATCAAGCAGTCGCCGTCGTAAACCAGATCGGTGGTCGATTCACCGTCGCCGGCGCTCGCATAGACATACGCCGCCAGACACCGCGCGGACTGGGCACGTACAAGATGACGTCGATAGGCGCTCTTGCCGATCACCTCGTTGCTGGCCGAGGGATTCAGCAGGATGTTGGCGCCGGCTAGCGCCTGATACGAACTGGGCGCGACCGGCACCCACAGGTCCTCGCATATCTCGATGCCCACCACAGCCGGCCCGGCGGTGAATAAGAGATCGATGCCGAAGGGCACATCCCGACCGGCCAACTCAATCTCTTCTGGTTCATCGCCCGTGGCCGGAGCAAACCAGCGGCGCTCGTAGAATTCGTTGTAAGTGGGGATGAACTGCTTGGGGACGACGCCGATCACCTGCCCGTCGCTGATGGCCGCCGCACAGTTGAATAGCCGATCGCCCACCGCCAGCGGCACGCCCACGACAATGAGTTGCTCACGTCCTGCAGACGCAGCCGCGATTTCACCCACCGCGTCGACCGCCGCCGCCAACAGCGACGACTGCCCAAACAGGTCGGCGCACGTGTAGCCGGTCACCGCGCATTCGGGAAACAGCACGACGTCGCAATCGACCACTCCATCCAACAGGCGGATCATCTCCGCCGCGTTACGTCGTGGGTTCGCCACAGACGTCACGTGAGAGATGGCGGTAACGCGGGTGAATCCGAAACGATTCATCGAACAGTCGAGCAGTGGACGCGATTGATGCGACGACGAAAACGCTGTTCACAACCGGCATCGGGTGCCACTGCTGGCTTGCCCAGCAGTGCCCTTAGCGCGGCTCGCACTGCTGGGCAAGCCAGCAGTGGCACCCCGGATCGGATCTTGCGCGGTTGTGATACGCGAACTGGCCTCTACAGCGATTGTACCCTGCGCCGGTTGCCGCGGGCAGCGTGGCGGCGTTGCAGTTCACATCGCGTGACGTGAGAATTACTTGCAACGTGACGGCAATCTTTTCCCATTTCGCCGTCGCCATCCGGTACCCTAGTTCGACACGCGCATCGGCTCGGGGCACGCAACTGCGCTCGCTTCAGGGTTCGCCATCATGACCGATGCAGCCGAGCGGCAAGACGTCGATCAGGCGGCCCGGCGCGTGTCGCGTTTGCTGGATCGTTTGCGACTTCGTGTCGTGTTCGCCGAGAGCTGCACGGCGGGTCTCGTTTCGGCCACGTTGGCCCAAGTGGCCGGCATTTCGCAGTGGCTGTGTGGCTCGGCAGTCACCTATCGCGAAGCGACGAAAGTTGCCTGGTTGGGCGTCGATCGAAATGATCTCGATCGCTACTCGGCGGTGAGTGAGTCTGTGGCCCGGCAAATGGCCGCCGGCGCGTTGCGACGCACTCCCGAGGCCGCCGTGGCAGCCGCCGTTACCGGGCATCTCGGCCCTGACGCACCTGAAGAACTCGATGGCGTGGTCTATGTGGGGCTCGCGCAACGAAGGGACGCGGATCGTAGTGAGGTGACGCAGGTACGTCGCATTACTCTGAATTCCACCGAGCGCGTCGCGCGGCAACGTGAAGCGGCTGCCTG
The DNA here is from genome assembly GCA_938003525.1 of uncultured Planctomycetales bacterium. Taxonomy (GTDB): domain Bacteria; phylum Planctomycetota; class Planctomycetia; order Pirellulales; family JAEUIK01; genus CALKYM01. The sequence goes on from CALKYM010000129.1 coordinate 6,570, forward strand.
TGTGCTGTTGGAGCTCGAGACGGCGTTGACGGCGCTGCTCGAACAGCGCAACGAATCATCTGGCTGAGGCGCGGTGATGGTCATCGAGCGGATCACCCAGGGGGTTCTCGCCGGGCCGGCGCAACGGCGGATCCGTTATGTGCGGCCGGTACGTCTGACGAAGGCCGAGGGTTTGGTCGCGCAGGTTTACGAGCAGATGCTCCGCGACTTCGCGTTTGTGCCGCCGCTCACCGTGCACTCGCCCGTGCCGGAGATTCTGGCGGGCGTGTGGTGTGTGACCCGCGAATCGTTGGTCGCCGGCGAAGTTCCGCGCAGCCATCGCGAAGCCGTCGCCTCGGCTGTGTCATCGATCAATGCCTGTCCCTTCTGCGTCGACATACACACCACGATGCTCGCGGGTGCGGGCGAACACGCGACCGTGGGCGGGCTGCTCAGCGGCGATGCGGCGCAGGTAACCGATGCGAAGCTGCGCGGACTCGTCGACTGGGCCCGGGCAACCCGCTCGCCGGGAGCCGAGATTCTGCGGCACCCGCCGTTCGAGCCGCACGAAGCGCCGCTCTTAATCGGCACGGCGCTGGGCTTTCACTACATCAACCGCATGGTGAACGTCTTCATGTTTGACGGCTCGCCGCTGCGGATGCCGCGCGGACTGGGCTGGCTGAAGAACTCCATGCGGCGCGTGGGGGGACGTTTGATCGCGCGTCCGATGCTCGCCCGAACCGTATCGCCGGGGGCGTCGCTGGATTTGTTGCTGCGGGCCGAACCAAGCGCAGATCTAGCTTGGACACAAGCGAATCCCTACGTCCAAGGAGCGTGGTCGCGAATGATCTCAGCGACTGAACGCGCTGGCCGAGACGTTGTGTCCGCGAACGTGCGCGCGCTCGTTGCCGAGCGATTGGCCACCTGGCACGGCGAAGATCTCGGGCTCAGCCGGAGCTGGGTCGAAGAGCCGCTCGCGGCACTCGATGAAGGCGCCAAGCCCGCCGGGCGACTGGCGCTGCTCACGGCGCTGGCCTCCCATCAAGTCGATAGCCAAGTCGTCGAGTCCTATCAACAGACCCAGCCCGGCGACGCAGCGCTCATCACCACCACAGCCTGGTCCAGCTTGCAGGCGACCAAGAGAATCGCGACCTGGCTTGTGGTCTCGGCGGCACCACAGTCAACGACCCACGAAGCCGGCCGGGAGCCCAAGAGCCCTGAGCCGAGACCGTGAGGACCGACGAGCTACAACGAGTGCGTCATCCGTTTAAGGAGGGAGGCCTCGGCTCAGAACGGCACCATGGGCAGACAGCCCATCATGATTCCGCCGCCGAGGACCAGGGCGGTGACGGTGACTAGCAATGCGCCGGCTGCCAGTCGGCCGCGGTAGTAACCGCGGGTTTGCGTATCGAGCTTGAGGAAGCCGAACGCGGCACCAAGTAGAGCAAGCACCATGGCCGCACCCGAGCCGGCAACAGTCAACCTCTCGCCGACAACGGCGTCGTGATACTCGGCCTCCAAGTGGTGTTTCAGGCGGCGGTCGAACTTGATCTCGGCGAAGACGTTGTACATGGGGCCGTACTGTGGGTGCTCGAACACTTCGACCCATCGCTGTTGTTCGACGTCTGCTTCGACCAGCAGCCTGCCAAGATGCAGTTGCTCATCGGCGTCCGGCCCAAGCAGCTTCTCCGCGTACGCGACCAATTCGGCTTGCCGTTTGCGGTCCAGCTCCGCTTCGCAGTCGCTCAGGTTGACATGCGGACCGCCATGAATCGTGACCCGGTAGCCGCCGTCCTGCGTCGGTTCAGGACCGGCCTCGACCCACGCCGGTTTCACGGCGGGAGCATCAGGATCGATCGAAACAATCTCGGTTTCGTGCACGACCGCCGGCGCTGCTGGTGCTGCTGGAGCCGGTGGAGCCTCGGGCGGCTCCTGCGCCACGGATGTGCTCGCGACGACCGTCGATGCTTCTGAGCTGTCGCTGGCGGTGGTTGCTACATCCTCGGCGGATGAACCATCCGCAGCAGTCGTCACAACCTCGGCCTCGGAGCCGACGTTCTCTTCAACCTCTTCGACTGCCGCGGCTGCTTCGGCGAGTGCGGTATCGATGACGTGCGAAATGATCGACTCCAGCCCGCGCAGCGGTTCTTCGACGTCGTCGCGAATGTCCTGGGCGAACTCGTCGCGCAACGGCTCGACGCGAGCCCGCAGTGCCTCGCGGGTTTCGTGTTTCCAGCGAGCGAGATCGTGACGGCTGTATCGCGTTCTTTGTCCGGGCCACTGAATCACAAGCTGATCGCCGTAGGCCTCCAGATGGAACGCCTCGCCGCCGTCTGCCGAATCCAATGACCCTTGCAGGGAGCGAGCCACGTCATCGAGAATCAGTCCCCAGGAGTGATCGGAAGCCTGAACTTCGATCCGCACGTCATGCTGTTCTCCGTCGGAGCGCGGCAAGCGACGTGAGAGTCGGGCTACATCTCCCAGGGTGATCGTCTGTTCGTCCGTGCGGGCAACCAAGGTCTCTTTCAGATCGCTGATCGTGAGCCGTTCATCATGCTCGCTGCCGGCCGCCATGCGATGCAGCACTTCGCGCAGCGCCAGGGCGATGTCTTCGCCGGCGACCGCTTCTCGGGAAGCGTCCGCATCCGTTCGCAGCACGACGTGCAACCGGTCGGCGTCAGGCGCCGAGTGATAGTAGCGTCCCGACCAGCTGCTCCAGTGCCGGTCGTGATGGCGCTCTGCCATCAAGTACACGCCGCCACCGATACAGACCAGAATCGCTACGGCAGCGATACCGCGCGCCGAGGCCATCGACTTCACGATCTTCAGACAGATCGCGACAATCACTACCAGGATGAGCAGGCTTACTAAGCTGATCTGCACGGCTCTCTCCTAGGCCACCTGCCGCGACCAATCGGGACGCGTGTCGATCCAAGGGCTGCTGATCTGCACGGCCACCGAAATGATGCCGGCCACGATCATGCCCCAAGGTTGCGGAAAATCCCAGAACAAGCCCAACAGCCAGGCCCACAACACCACCCCGGCCGTACTCCACACGCTCAGCCGCGTCCCGCGCAGGGGATGTGCCTGCCGCCACCAGCGCGGCACGGCAAACAACAGAGCGAAATAGGCCATGAACGTGGGGTAGATGGGCGAGCCGTCGGGGGGTGAATCGAAATCGACGAAGACGAACTCCCCGGCGGCGAAGTCGCTGTTGTTGTCCATTTCAACGGTCAAACCCGAGTACAGCCCGAACGACGCAGCGCCGACCACCAGTCCAATCGCCAGGAGCGACAGCCCGCGCAGCAAGCGCTCGCCAGCGCGGGGCTCCCAGATCTTGGCGGGGACCAACAGCGCCCAGCTACCGAGCGTGCCGGCCAGCGAATACCAGGCAAATTGTTCTGGCACGAAGGCTTGATTCAGCGCGCTGAGAACGGCGGTCGCCGCCGTGACGACCAGCGCGGACAGCAGCATCGAACCGAGCAGTTCGGTGACCCGCTCGCGGGTCGGCTTCTGCATCAATTCCTCGAATGCCGCCAGGCGCATGCTGCGACTCGAACCGCGACCACCCGGATGGCGCTGATGTCGACGATGCCGGCCGGGCGGCGGAGGCGGCGCCGAAACTTGCGCGGCGGGGCGGATGGGCGGCGGAGAAGGATCGGACGCCGGCTGACTGTCTGGCGCGGAAGCCGATGCCGACGCGGAACGGCTCGCCGCCGCCGGCGCGCCGAATCCGCCGAACAACAAGACGTATCCCACCAGATAGAGACAATAAAACACGGCGCACACGATGAGCACCGGCAACACGGCGCTGGAAAGTGTGATCACAACCAGCAGCCCGATGATGAGCACGATCATCTTGGGCACGATGCCCAGATTCGAGTTGAGCCATGCGGTCCACGCGCGTTGTGTGGCACCGGAGACCCAGCGAAACACCGGTTCGGAGTATTCCAAAGGCAACCGTGCCATGCGCGCCGTGCCGCTGGGTGTGGCCGCAGCATGCGGGGTGGCGTTACCGTTGTCGGCCGTCGCTGTTTGATCGTCGCCCGCCGCCCATGCCATCGTGGCAGCAGCGGCTCTGGCCGAAGGTCGCGCGGCCGACGCATCGCCGCCATCGGGCAACGCCGCGACCAGCTCTGCCACACTGCTGAGCCGCTTCGCCGGATCCTTTTCCAGACAGCGACCGACCAGGCTGCGATACGGCTCGTTGAGGGTGTTCAAGTCGGGCTGCGCCGTGAGGTGCTTCATCAACACCTCGCCCACGCTCTCGCCGTCGAACGGCACCCGTCCGGTCAACAGCTCGTAGAGCATGATGCCCAGCGCGTAGACATCGATCTCTTTGCCGTAGCGGCCGTTGGCCACTTCGGGCGCCATGTAGTGGACGGTTCCCACGCTCTCGGTTTGCCCGCTGCGGCGGCTGGCCGAGATGAACTTGGAGAGGCCGTAGTCGCCAATCTTGACGATGCCCTCGTCACGAAAGATGTTGCCCGGCTTGAGATCGCGATGCACGATGCCGCGGTCGTGCAGATAGATCACGCCCGCGCAGATATCGCGAAACCAGGCCAGCGCCTCGGCCTCGGGCAGGCCACCCGGGCTGCGAGCGATGACGTCTTCCAGCACGTCGCCGCCCAGATACTCCATCACCACCCAGGTGTCGCCGTCGTTGTCCTGGCGAATGTCGTACAGGCCGACCAGGTTGGGGTGCTTGAGATTCAAGCAATGCCGCACGCCACGGACTTCGACGCTGAGATTGCGTCGCACCAGTTTGAGAGCGACTTCTTTGCCGCCGTCGCTGGTGGCGTAATAAACCTCGCCGAAACCGCCCTGCCCGATGCCGCGCTTGATGGTGTACCCGTCCAGTGGGCGCGAACCGCTGGCATACGTGAACTTCATAGCTCCGCCTCGTGGCGGTTGCGGCTCGGCGTGTTCGGTGGCTCGCAGGTTCATCACGGCGTCACTGGCTTTTTCTAGCGTAGCTATTGCGTCTCGCATCTGTCCAGAAACGGCTCATGGTTTGTGTTCGGCTTACTGGTTGTTCGGCACCGGCGGCCAAATGTCAGGCTACCGGCACCGATTCCAACGAAAACGTCCAATCATCACCAGAAACACGTGAGGACGTGTTGATGCGAGCCCTTCCCTGGCAAGCGACTCCGTCGATATCGATGCTGCCCGTCGTGCGACAGAACAGGTCGCCCTGTTGCCGACACACGACGACCTCGTCTTTCCAATCCGGACAGACGACGTGCGATTGGGTGGATGGTCCCAGCACGCAGGTATCGGCCAACAGCAGCACCGCATCGCACTTGGGTTGGGTGCGGTGGCTGCTGGCAAACTCCAGCCGGGCCGTCGCGCTGAGCGGATGGGGGCGGCGAAAGTGTAGCCGGACACCCTCACCCAGTTCGATCAACGCGCCATCGGCCAGCGACATTGCGCTGCCGGTCGGTTCGCCGTTGACGCGAACCTCCCGCAGGGGTTCGAGCAGGTAGCCCTCGCCGACGCGGCGAATGATGGCGTGCTTGCGCGACAGGTCGCCCAACAGGGGCACGTCGACTTCGCCCTTTTGATCGGGTTGGCCCAGCACGACCGTGTCGCCCGTGCAGACCAAAAATCCACCGACGGTGTCGATCCACAGGAAGAACCGCTCGCCCGTGGCGGAGCTCTTGTCGGGAGCCTTGCTGCCTCGTGTTCCTTGCATGGCTTGCACGTTGTTCGCCGTCGAGTTGGTGGGAGCCTGCTCGGGCTGCGCGGCCATGCCAGAAGTCCGCATGCCGACAGCCTCCCAGGCCCGGCGTCGCGCCTCGCGCGCCGCCGTATGTTCGGGACACTGTTCCAATATCGATTCGGCGGCCTCGGCCACCATGTTCCAGTCCTCGCGGCCAAGTGCCGCGTGGAGCTGCTGCTGCAAGTCGCGGATCTTGGTCGCGCGGGCCGCGATCGACTTCCGTAGGGCGGAGACGAATCGCAGATCGGAACGCAGCGCGGCGGCGGCCGCCAGCGCCTTGTCGGCTTCGGCCAGATGACCGCGCCGGGCCAGCGCGTGCGCTTCCTGAAGGTTGACGGCCGCCTGTCGCAGCGCGCGGGCGGTTGTGGAAGCGGGCGCGTGTTCGAGCAACTCGTCGAGCCGCGCCAGCGCCGCGTCGTACTCGCCGGCTTCGAGAAAGGCCACGACTTCAGCCAGAGAGGCGTCGACCAGCTCGCTTTGCAGTGCGTCGATTCGAGGACGGTTGGCGCCCAGTTTCGCGGCGGCGGCTAAATCCTGCCACGCCTTGTCGAGCTCGCCGCGATGACGATGGTCGCGTCCGCGGGACGCCAGCCGGTCGGCCACTCGCACCAGCAGTTTCTTGGCCGGCAGGTACTGCTGGATGTCGTCGTTCTCCAACAGGCGGACGGCCGTTTCGAGCTGGCCGTTCTTAAGAGCGGCGTCGGCTTCGCGAATTTGCAGTCGCCAGGGTTCGAACATGGTTGGCGTCTCTACCGAAGGTTCCCTGCTTCGCCGATTCCACGCTCATGGTGGCCGATGGAGCACACGTCGGACAGCTCCTCGCGTGTGCAGTGCCTCCCCCGCCCAACCTCTCTCCCGGCCGAAAGGGTCGCTTACCGACAGTTTCGCATGTCGCCGGGCTGAGGGCATGGCGGGGACCTGCCGCGATGCCCTCAACCTCGGCAACGCTTGGAAGCGAGCGGCCCGTGGCCCGCTTCACCGACGCTTCGCGACGATGCAGCCTTGCCGCCGGCGGTGTGAAGCGCACCCAGCCACACCGCCAGCGGCATACGAGCGACAGACTCAGTTCACGTCGCTCGTCGGCTTGCTGGCAATCGCTTCTTCGCCGGGATCAGCGAAGTACTGCGTGACCTGCTCGACCAGATCGTCGGGCACTTCGTCGCCCAACGGGATCTCGCCGTCGTAATCAATCGTCGCCTCGGCGACGCGGGCTTCGACGTCCAGTCGGGCTTGCAGGTCGGAGACCAGCTCGCGAACCCGACTGAGTTGGCTGTCGTCGAAGTGGTAGCCCGAGGTGACGTGGGCCGCCAGCACCATCTTGCGGCGGGCCTCGATGTTCTCCACTTCAACTTCCAGCTGACGCTTGGCGACGCGCATCCCTTCCAGGTTGTCGCGAGCCGCCTGCACGCTGCTGTCGCGGGCATCGCGAATCTCGCGGAGGCTGGCCAGCGTCTCGTTCTTGGTCTTGTACCGCTTGAAGCGGTTGGCCAGATCGGTCCTCACTTGTTCGGCGGTGAAAGTCCGATTGGCATACTTGAAAACGTCATCACCACTTTGCAGATCGGAGGTGAGCCGCTCGATGTGCCCCCGCTCGCGATCGAGCGTCGCGGCCACGTCGGTGATCTCACGCTGCAATCGCTCGAGCTCGACTTCCTCGCGAGCGATGACGTGCATCTGCTTGCGAATTGCCGGCTCCAGCTCGCGAACCATCTTGCGGGCCCGCTCGATCTCGAACTCGATCGGCACGCTGTCGCGTACTGAATCCTTGACCCAGCAGGCCGACGTGCCGACGTAGCTCCACGCGTCGCGGCCGAAGAAGAACCCCGCGATCAACGCCGCGGCTGCCGTACCAATCACTAGCTTCTTAATCATGATTCGATTCCCCTTTGTCGGACTGCATCGTCACGCACTGTGTTTCGGGCCGTAGCCGGCGGGCACCCGCGCTCCGCGCTACGAAGGTAAGTCGCTGTGCAGTCGGGGATATTTGTGGACGGCGCCACCATTTTT
>CALKYM010000130.1 GCA_938003525.1 uncultured Planctomycetales bacterium
CGCCAACCCCCACCCGACTGGGCCGGGTTTATCCCGTTGAGTTCGAAGTAGGCGTTCGATCACAGGTCGGCGAGGCAATGCGTCGCGCACTCATACTCATCGCCGGAACTATCTTCGTGGTGGTGCTTGCACGCGTACTCTTTGATTCAGTCGTCTTGGGTGTGGCAGCCGCCATCGCACTTGCCGCGTTTAGCAGGCAGCACGAAGACCTCTTTGATGCGATGGTGGCAATCCACGAATCTCGGGCCGACAAAACGCGCGACGCAGCGGACCGCAAGCGGCAGGTTGAACAGTTCGCCAAAGACACCGAGAACAACCCCACGATTCGCTGACTTTCACCTGCGTAGGGTGCCACTGCTGGCTTGTCCAGCAGTGAGCAGTACAGTTCGCTCAGCTACCTGTAGCGAAGTCATCCGTTCCTCAACATTCACTCCGCGCGCATCGTATCAATCTCGATACCAAGTCCTTGGGCAGGTCGCGAGCAGTCCCGTTCGTGTTAAGCTTTACCGCGTGTCAACTCGCAACTCCCACATTCGCTTTTGCGGCAAGCGAAGGCGATGACAGTTATCATCCGCGAAATCGCGTCAAGAGTAGGGCTGGTTGAAAGACGGCACTGCTAGGCAAGCCGGCAGTGGCACCCACGAATTCCGTAAGGCGACACGCATCGATGTCGCGACCACAGTTTCCAATACGAGCTGCCCTCGCTCTGGTGGCCGTCGCCGGCGTGGGCTGGGCTGCGTTGGTGAAGCCCTCGTTTCTGTGGGCGGGCGTCTGGTTCACGGCGACAATGACCGCGTTGGGCTTGAGTCTTGTGGCGGCTGCAGTACGTCGAGGGCGGGCTCGCCCGTTCTGGCTGGGTTTCGCCGTCTTCGGCTGGGGACACATGGTGCTGGCCTTGGGGCCGTGGTTTGAAGATGCCACCGGTGAACTGATCATCACTCGGCAGTTGCTGGAATTGGTCGGGCCTGCTGTCGGACATGAGGTGGTTGACCCGTTTGGGCAAGAGGGCATCTGGCGCTACCTGTCGCTGTCGAATTCTCCAAGAGCCGGGATGCAAGGATACGCTTCACGCACGAAGCAATCCTTCTACTACACCTACATTGTTGTCGGGCAATCGATGACTACGTTGCTGATAGCCACAGCGGGTGGGTTTATCAGCCAGTACCTGCTCGCACATGAATCGAAGTAGGAAACCGATCGCACGGCCTGAGCGCGACGACACTGCTCGACGCGCCGGCAGCGGCACCCGCCGGCGACTGTAGGGATTTGCATATGACGGGAAACCGCAAACTCATGTTAGCCGTGGCGTTCGTCGCTCTCTGGTTGGTTGGCGGGTTGTGGTATACGTCGCGGGCGTTGGGGTCGCGGGATGCGGTGGTGGTGTATACGGCTTTGGATATTGAGTTCTCGCGGCCGATGTTTGGGGAGTTCACCGCTGAGACCGGCATCGATGTGCGGGCCAAGTACGATACGGAGGCCACCAAGACGGTTGGGCTGGCGCAGGCTTTGATCGCTGAGGCCAAACGTCCCCGCTGCGATGTGTTTTGGAACAACGAGATCCTCAACACGCTACGTCTCGCGCGACGCGGATTGTTGGAACCGTACGAACCGGCGGCCGCTGCTGACTATCCTCTTGAATTTCAAGCGGCCGATCACACCTGGCACGGGTTTGCTGCCCGCGCGCGGGTGTTGCTGGTGAATACTGACCGCATCGCGGAGGACGAACGACCGCGTTCAATCTACGATTTGGCCGACGCGCGCTGGCGGGGACGCGTGGGAATTGCCAAGCCGCTGTTTGGCACAACGGCCACGCACGCGGCCTGCCTGTTCGCGCATCTCGGTGACGAGGCGGCCAGACAGTACTACCGCGATCTGCTGGACAACGATATTCAGATCATGGCTGGCAACAAGCAGGTGGCGCTGGCCGTGGCGGCCGGGCAATTGGACTATGGGATTACGGACACCGACGACGCCATCATCGAAGTCGAGAAGGGCCACCCGGTCGCGATCGTCTATCCCGACCGTGAGCCCGATGAACTGGGCACGCTGTTCATTCCCAACACGCTGGCGATCATCCGCGGCGGTCCACATCCCGAAGCGGCGCGGCGGCTGATCGACTATCTACTGAGTGGCGACGTGGAGTCGAAGTTGTCGGCGGGCCCCAGTGCGCAGATTCCATTGCGACGCGATGTCGATGTCGCGCTGCGCGTCGAAACGCCCGCCACCGTGCACGCCATGCCGGTCGACTTCAACGCCGCCGTCGAGAAGTGGGACACGGCTGCCGCGTTTCTGCGCGAGAACTTCACGGTCGCGCCATGAGGCACAAGTCCCGCCTGCCACGCCTCACTCGCCGTCGAGTTCCAGGATCTTGACGTTCTTGAACCAGACGGGGTGTCCGTGGTCTTGGAAGCCGATGTAGCCGCGGCGGGGAAAATCTTTCACCACGCCGAACTTGTGCGGCGAGCCATCGGGACGCTTCTTGGCTTCGGTGAAGGCGTCGCAGTTCATCATGGCCACCGCTTCGCCATTGACCACGACGGTCACAAGCGGTCCGCGGCAGGCGATGAGAATGTGATTCCAGCCGTCGGCGTCGATGTTGCTGTGCGAGATGGGCACCAGATCGTAAATCGCGCCGAAATCGTTGTAGCCGACGTTGGGGCTGTTGTAGACCTGCACCTCGAGCCCGCTGTAGACCGGATTGTTCAGATCGCCTACGCGAAAGAACACGCCCGAATTGCACTGCGCGTCGCCCATCTTCACGTCGCACTGGAAGATGAAGTCCCCGAACTGCCGCTCGTGCACGATCAGGTAGCCGCCGGACTTGTACGGCACCAGTGCGCCGTCTTCGATATCAGTGGCGATCGATTTGCCATTGTTGCAAGTCCAGCCGGTGTGGTCGGTGCCGTTGAACAACAGTTCCCAGCCCGCCGCATGTTCGGCCTCGGTCAGTTCATTGTCGGCTGCTGCGACGGCCGTGGCTGCCAGCAGTGCGATGAGCAGTGAGCAAGGCGCGCTTCGTTGCAGGAGTGAATGCATGAAGGTGATCTCCAAGATGTAGGCAGGATTGATCGCGGCGGCCGTGCTCGCCGGCGAATTGACGGGTCATCTCTGCGGAATGGTAGTCGCCGAGTATACTCGCCCGCAGCACCGCGTGCAGTGGGGTTGAGCGACGGGCGTTGTCTGCCTGTTGGCGCTGATTCTCGCAACTGTTGATCCACGATGATCCTGCTCGAAGCCCAAGACCTGCGCAAGCGCTACGCCGAAGAGAGCGTGCTGGCTGGCGTGAGCGTCGAGTTGCGCCCGGGCGAGAAGGTCGGGCTCGTCGGACCCAACGGCACCGGCAAGACGACGCTCTTGAACATTCTCGCCCGTCGTCTGGAGGCCGATGCAGGAACCTGTTCGCTGCATCGCTCAGCGCAGTTGGGCTATCTCGAACAGCAGCCCGAGTTGCCGGGCGAGCAGACGGTGTGGGATTTCGCACGGGCTGCGTTGACGCCGTTGCTTGCGAAGCTGCACGAGTCCGAGCAGCTCGCCGCGCGAATCGCAGAAACGACCGATGATGCAGATCGCCGGCGTTTGGGCGATCGCTACGATCAACTGCATCACGAATTGGCCCGCGACGGCGCGTACGAAGTCGACCACAAGATCGAGCGCGTGCTGTCGGGATTGGGACTACCGGAGAGTTGTTACCGGCAGCCAGTGGGTCAACTGAGTGGCGGTCAGCGCAGCCGCATGATGCTGGCCGCGCTGTTGCTGTCCGATCCCGACGTGCTGCTCTTGGATGAACCATCGAATCATCTCGATCTGGAAGCGACGGCCTGGCTGGAGAATCATCTGTTGGCCAGCCAGCGCGCGATGATCGTGGTGAGCCACGACCGGTATTTTCTCGACAAAGTGTGCACGCACATCTGGGAGCTGTACGACGGCACGGTCGACGTTTATCCCGGAAACTTTTCCGCGTACTGGCGGCAAAAGGCCGAACGCGTCGTCGTCGCGCGGCGGGCCTATGAGAATCAGCAGCGGACGATTGCCAAGCTCGAAGATTTCGTCCGCCGCAATCACTACGGCCTGAAGCACGCGCAGGCCGAGGATCGCAAGAAGCGCCTGGCCAAACTCGAGCGCGTCGATCCACCGCGTGAGATTGCCGCGCCGCCGATGCGCTTTCCGCCGGCCGAGCGCAGTGGCGATATCGTCGTCCGTGCGGCAGGCCTGGCCAAAGGATTCGGCGAGCCGTTGTTCACGAATCTTGATCTGGAGGTCGCCCGCGGCGAGCGGTGGGGAATCCTGGGGCCAAACGGTTCGGGGAAGACGACCCTGCTGCGTTGTTTGCTCGGTGCGGAGACGCTTGATGCCGGCAGCGTGACGCTGGGCCACGGCGTGCAGGTCGCTTGCTACGACCAGACGCTCTCCGGCATCGATGCCGATCAAGAAGTCGTGGATGCCGTGCGACCGCCGAAGAACAACCTCGATACGCAGGCGCGACGCGATTTGCTGGCGCGGTTCGGGCTACGAGGCGACATCGTCTTTCAGCGCGTCGGACAACTGAGCGGCGGCGAGCGGAGTCGCGCGGCACTGGCGCGCGTGGCGGCCACCGACGCCAACTTCCTCATCCTCGACGAGCCCACCAATCATCTCGACTTGTGGGCCCGCGACGCGCTGGAAGGCGCTCTGGGCGACTTCGACGGCACGGTGCTGTTGGTGAGCCACGACCGATACTTTCTCAATCGCGTCGTCGACCGGCTGTTGGTATTGGAGCCGTCCGGACCGCGCATCGTTCTCGGCAACTACGATGACTACCGGCCACAAGTCAGCACCGAGTCGGCGGTCAACGCGTCGGACGAACGTGCATCTGCGCGCAACAGAGCCGGCGAGAACAACACCCCGCGCCGCAAGCGACGCTTTCCATATCGCAAAGTCGCCGATCTCGAAGTTGAAATCCTCCAGCGCGAGACGCAACTCGATGAGGCAGAAGCTGACTTGATCCGCCCGGAGGTGCAGCGCGACGGTGATCGCGTTCGCGCGCTGCGGGCCGAGATCGAGTCGATTCGCGCAGCGCTCGAGACGCTCTACCAGCACTGGGAAGAGGCGGTTGAGCTGAACTAGCGGCGCTGTGTCGCAAGCAGCTAGTGCTCCGTCAACACATGATTGTCGAGTGCAAGCTATCCGGCGGATCACTACCTTGTTATCTGCGCCAAAGCACTTGCGTCTTTGGCGACCGTTTTGCGTCGCCCGACTGAATCGGGCAGACGCTCCACTAGGGCACGAGGCGGTAGGCTTCGGTGGCCTGCTGCACCATCTCCGGTTCCGGCTTGGTGCGGATGGAGATGTATCCGATGATTTCATCATCCTTGTAGCACGGAAACACGTTCGCCTTGACCCAGTAGAGCCGCCCGCTCTTCGATCGATTCGCAACGTAACCCTGCCACAATTTGCCAGCCTGGATCACGCTCCACAGGTCGGCGAAGGCGGTGCGCGGCATATCAGGATGGCGAATCACGTTGTGCGGCTTGCCGACCAAGTCACCGGCTTCGTACTCGGCAATCTCATAGAAGCAGTTGTTGGCGAAAGTGATCATGCCCCGCGTGTCGGTCGCCGAAATCAGGATATCGTCCGGCTGGAGGACATACTCACGTTCGCGGAGCGTGAATCGACTGGGATCACGAAACGCGCTTTGCCTAACGATGGGGGCCAGGCGCTCGAGCGGATCGATCGCATCGGCGCCGAGCCCCTGCCGGGCAAGTAGCTCCAGCAAGTACGAGAATGTGTTTCCGATCGTGTTGATTTCTCGCACTTCGTTTTCGACTACAGTCGAGGACGCGTCGAGCTTGGAGAACTCCTGCAAGGACATTTCGAGCTGCTGACCGAAGCGAGCGGTGTCCGTTCCGATCTGCGAAGCGCTGTCACGAGTCGTTTCGACTGCGGCGACGGACCGCTGCATCTTCGTCATCGAGGTCTCGATGCTGGCCGACAGTGAAGCGACGGCCTCCGCAATGCGATCCAAAGTTTCACGGGTTTCGAGATTGGCCTTCTTGGTCGTATTGGCCAGTTCTTTGACCTCGTCGGCCACGACGGCGAACCCCCGCCCCGCGTCACCCGCCCGCGCGGCCTCGATATTTGCGTTCAGCGCCAGTAGGTGAGTCTGGTCAGCGATTTCGTTGACCGTCTCCACCAGACCGGCGATCGCCGTGAAGTGATCTTCCAGCACGCTCATGCATTCGCTGACCCGCTGCAACTCGCCGGAGGCGTCCAGCGCCTCTTGCACGACGGTGCCGACATTGGAATCGATCTGTTCGACGTTGGACTGAACGAGGCCCATACGCTCCAGGATCGAGTCGAAGTCGGACGTGCTGCGGCGGATCGATTGGATCTGCTGCCCGATCGCTGCGGCAGACGATTCGGCGACCATCGAAAGCTTACTGCCGGCCGCGCGAATCAATGTGTTGCGCAGTGCATCTTGCTCGAAGTCGACCAGTGCGTCGGCGGCCTGCGCCTTGATCTCGCGGAGTTCCGTGGCATGACGCGGGGATTCAACAGTAGACATCGCTGTATGGTGTCCTGGAAGGAATGTGACGCGGGCGCGGGGCGCGTCCGGGGCCGAGATCGCTTGAGCGCATCGGAAAACCGCATTCGGTCAGCTTTGGGGCCACTGCCAGCTCGTTTTACAGCGCCGCTTACCAGACGTTCACTGCTGGACAAGCCACAGCGGCCTCCAAACCCTGCTTGGAAACACGCTCTAGAAAACGTAGGCGGCAGATTGCGCGTACAGGTTCCATGGATGCGTAAATGGCGGCAGAAAACGCTGCGCGTTGTAGCGATTGAACGAGCCGGCACGGCAAGCTGAGCGGTAGGGCGCGCTGCCACTCACATTCGCACGCTGTAAGCCGAGGTCCTATCAGAGGCGCGAGGCGTTGCAGGCGCACGACGACGACTGCCAGGAAGCGATCGAAAGCAACTGGGTTTGTCGAGGCTGAATACCGTTCAGACGGACTTAGGGCAACGTCGCGGCGTAGCGCATCGGGTGCCACCGGCTGCTGGTCAGCCAGTGGGTTGTCCGGCCAAGGTGCCTGTGGACACCGTTCATTTTGAGTCCAAAGGCCGCAGAGATTTCCGTGTCTGGTGTCTACACGCGAATGCGTTTGAGAAGTCACTGGCTGGCGAGCAGCCAGTGGCACCTTGGGTCCGTCTACCGCGGATGAGCCGGACACCCGTGTGTGGCTAGTTGGCCGCCGCAATCAGGTAGTGCCGGGAGATCAGGTCGTTTTGCAACCAGAGCAGTTTGTTGAAGGCGCGAATCGTGCGGGCCTCGCTCGCGGTGTCGAGCGCGAGGCCCTGGATCGTGGCGATCAGCGCGTCGGCGACGAAGCCCAGCAGCGCATTCATCTGCACCAGCGGCACGTCGACCTGCGAGCTGCCCGCCAAGGTGGTGTGAATCTTGCCGACGGCATCCAGGTAGGTGACCAGCTTGGCATCGTAGTCGCGGGTCACAAGGCTCCTGAGATAGCGGGCCAGATGCTCTTTGCGGAAGGCGATCTGCGGATCGTCGAGCGCGAGCGCGTCGAGATTCTCAGCGAGCGGTCCCACGTAGCCCTCGCCGCGTGGCAGAAAATGCCGCTTGGTGGCGTCGTAGCTGAAGAGCTTGACGTACACGGCATCGACCAACGTCGGCACCAACGGGGCGAGGTGTTCGGCGGCCGCGTGAATCGCGGCGATGTCGTCTTCGCCGAACCCGATGAAGTCGATGAGGTACTCGAAGCGGTAGCCGAGATCGCTTTCCAGGCGCGACTCATCGATGTGGTGAATATCCGTCTGCGGAGTGCTGCTTGCGCTCATGGGATCGCCCCTTCGATGTACCAGGTCGAGATGCGTGAGAGGTAGAGTCTTGCCGAAGCTCTGCCGGTGCGGAATGTGGCAAGTTGACGCGGTGTAGCGAACGGCGGGTTGCCCCCTCTGCGGAACAGTAGGTTGCAGCGATCTGCCGACCACTCTCGCCAGCCCTAGCTGTGGAAAGACACACTGTGAGTTTGGTGGGCAGCTGCGGGCGTCTCGGATTGCGCCGGTTGTAGAGCCTCGCGCGGCGTGTGATCGCGAGGCTTGCGCGCCGAGTTCAAGAAGCCGCGGCCTGCGGCGAACAACAGGCGTTCACGATAGGGATGCCAGCGTCATGCGTTTTCCGGCTCACCATCAACTGAGCCGTGCCGCCCGTTTCTGGCGATCACTGTGCGGCCGCGTCGCACACTCCTGTGCGATGGTGCGCGCGGCGGTGTGCGACGGTGGGCGGGCAATGACGACAGCCCGTGTTTTTGCGGACTTGAAACGCAAAAACCTCGTTGTGGGTATTGTCCGTCAGCCTGCAATTGTTTGTGATTGCACGTGGCACGGCGCGGTCGTCGAGGCCGATGACAAGGGACCAGACGGTCGACGGATTTTCGATCGAACGTTTCGCTAACCAGATACTCAGGGAATAGGTGCACGATGCGAAGGATGACGTCCTACTTGACCATGACGTGTTTGATGGGGGCATGTCTGTTTGGTGGGCTCGAAGACGCCCGCGCGGCTGACGAATCGGCCGGCCGCATCGGCAAGCAGATCAGCGACTTCACCCTTCGCGACTATCGTGGTCACGAACACAGTCTGTCCGACTATCAAGACAGTGAGGTAGTGGTCGTCGTGTTCCTCGGCACCGACTGCCCGCTGGTCAAACTCTACGGTTCGCGTCTCAATGAGATTGCCGAAGAATACGCTTCGCGCAATGTGACCTTTCTGGGCATCAACTCGAACCGGCAGGACACACCAACCAAAGTCGGGGCGTACGCCCGCCGGCACGGTGTCGACTTCCCGATTCTTGTTGACGCCGGCAACGTGATTGCTGATGAGTTCGAGGCCATTCGCACGCCCGAGGTATTCATCCTCGATGCCGGCCGCGTGGTGCGCTATTGGGGGCGGATCGACGATCAATACAGCTTTGCTACGGGCGTCGGCTACGGCCGTCCGAACGTCACCCGTCATGATCTCGTTGAAGCCGTCGACGAACTGCTGGCCGGCAGCGAAGTCAGCGTGCCGGTCACCGTCGCCAAGGGCTGCCACATCGGCCGCGTGCCGAAGGTCGAGCCGCACGGCGACGTGACCTACTCGAATCAGATTGCCCGTCTGTTCCAGAATGCCTGTGTCGAGTGCCATCGCGAGGGACAAATCGGCCCCTTCCCGCTCACGTCGTATGAAGAGTCGGTTGGTTGGGCGGAGATGATCCGCGAGGTGGTGCACGAAGAGCGGATGCCGCCGTGGTACGCCAATCCTGAGCACGGCGAGTATTCCAACGACGCCCGCCTGACTGCCGACGAGAAACAGCTCATCGATACCTGGGTCGAGAACGGCATGCCCGAGGGCGACCGCTCGGAACTGCCCGAACCGCGCGCGTTCGCCGAAGGCTGGGGCATCCCCGAGCCGGACGCGGTTTACTACATCGACGATGAGCCCTACATGGTTCCGGCCGATGGCGTGATCGAGTATCAGTACTTCACCGTCGATCCTGGTTTCACGGAAGACAAGTGGATCAAGGCTTTCGAGTGCCGTCCCGGCAGCCACGCCGTGGTGCACCACATCATCACGTTCATCCAAGAGCCCGGTAAGAGCGAAGACTTCCGCCGCCGCGGCGCCCAGGTGGGCTACGCCCCGGGGACGCCTCCTCGCATCTTGCCCGACGGCATCGCCCTGCGGGTTCCCGCCGGTTCCAAGTTCGTTTTCCAGATGCACTACACTCCGGTGGGCGAAGTCGTTCCGGATCGCAGTTCGCTGGGCGTGGTGTTTGCCGACCCGAGCGAAGTGAAGCACGAACTGAACGGCGGCGTGTGCGGCACGGTCTCGTTTGCCATTCCGCCGAATGCGCACGACCATGTTGTGAAAGCCAAGACGCGCCTGCGCCGCGACACGCTGATGATGAGCATGCTGCCGCACCTGCACCTGCGGGGCACAGCCTTCCGCTACGAAGCCGAGTATCCCGACGGTACTCGCGAGGTGCTGCTCGACATTCCGCGCTACGACTTCAACTGGCAGTTGTGGTACGACCTGGCCGAGCCGAAGCTGCTGCCCAAGGGCACCAAGCTGCACTGCACGGCGCACTACGACAACTCGGCCGACAATGTCTACAACCCCGATCCGACCGACGAAGTCCGCTTCGGCGATCAGACGTGGGAAGAGATGATGTTCGGGTTCTACACCTGGATCAATCCGAACGAAGACCTCTCCGTCGAGTCCGACGTGAACGCGACGGCACAGCGCTAGCCGCGTTTCGTCCGACAGGACATGAAGAAAACAGCAGGGCTCGCATCGCTCGTGCGGTGTGGGCCCTGTCGCTTTGATAGGATGTCTGGCCACAGACGCGTTGTGCTCAGGATTTCACGACCGACCGGCCGCCGCAGCGGCATTGCCGCACGGCGTTATCGCCCGCAGCATGGCCTGGTGCTTGATCGATTGCGGCCAAGACGTATGCTGAGGGGCGGTTGATACCGCTGGGCCGCGGCACGTGGATCGGCTGCGGTGGCCGGCGGCCACACCACCGGTTTCGCGGTGTCCCGATTGTCGATCGAGACGTGCTCGCAAGCGGATTGCGATTCGAGACGCTCCGAAACTCCCGCCCGAACAGTGTGCGAGTAGGTGCTCGACCCGTCGACTGTCCAAAAAATGGTGATGGTCGCCACGCGTTGAGTATTGTCCGCACCACAATGCAGAATGGTGCCGCGAGCCGGTTCGTTGCTTGTGAACCTGCGTGCGTGGCGCCGGTATCCTGGAGACGCGCATGGATCGTCGTAGTTGGCTGGCATGGTGCAGTCGAGCGTTGGGGCTGGCGTGCGCGACGGTCGTGGCCGTTCCTGCGGTGCGCTATCTCGTCGATCCTTTGCGTCGCAGTGGCGACAGCGACGAAATACGGCGCCGCGTGGCACGCTTGGAAGAGCTTGAGCCCGGCGAGCCGCGAATGTTCGCCGTGTCTGGCAGCTACCAGGACGCCTGGACCTTCCACGATGAAACGGTCCTGGGGCAAGTGTGGATCGTCCGCGAAGACGCCGGCGATGCGAGTGCGGATGCGCGGGTCACGGCCTTCAGCGCGACATGCCCGCACAAGGGATGTGTGATTCCCAGCTTCGATCAGCAAGCCTGCGAGTTTCAATGTCCTTGCCATAAGGCATCGTTCGATCTCTTCGGAGAGCCGATCGAAGGTGCTGCGTCCGGCGAGCCCAACCCCGCGCCGCGCCCCATGGACTCGCTGACTGTCGAAGTCGTACAGGATGACGCGAGCGGCACCTGGTGGGTCGAAGTCGTGTATCAGGAATTCGAAAGCGGTTTGGAGACTAAGGAAGTCAAAGGCTGAGTGCCTGATCCGGACTCGAATGTTTTCGCAGTCCGGTGGGCTCGACCCAGCAAATCGGCCATCGCGTCCGGCGTCATGACGGGTTTTCTCACGATGAGATGTTTGGCGTGTTGAACAGTGCCTGCGACTGGTTGGACGAACGGACGCGCTACCGCGCGCTGCTCGCTCCTATCCGCGAGCGCACCTTGCCCGACGGACCGCGCTGGTCGCTCACCACGGCCAGTTGCCTGTGGTGGCTGTTTGTGCTGGAGGTTGTGACCGGTCTGCTCTTGATGTTCACCTATAGCCCCTCGGCCACCAGCGCCTGGGCCAGCGTGTTCTACATTGAGCAGATCCCCGGCGGCAGCTTCGTGCGCGGTCTGCACTACTTCGGCACTCAGGCATTCGTGATCGCCTTTGCCGTACACCTGATGCGCACCCTCATCAGCGGAGCCTTCCGCGCCCCGCGCGAGTTGATCTGGATTACGGGCGTGCTGCTGTTGCCGCTCGTGGCGGCCTGGTCGGTCACCGGCAATCCGCTCACAGCCACACAAAAGGCATTCGCACAGATTCAGGTGGAAAGCGAGATTGTCGGCTCGGCGCCGGTCGCGGGCCCGGCCCTGCAGCGGATTCTGATCGGCGGCGAGCGGATCGGCAATCTGACGCTCACACATCTGAATGTACTGCACGTGGCCATCCTGCCGCTGGTCGCCGCGCTGCTGCTGGGTGTGCATCTGTGGCAGATTTGTCTACATGGCATTGGTTACCAGGAAGTTGAGCCCACCGAGCGAGCCTGTGCCTATTTCCCCCACCAAACCATTCGCAACCTGACCGTGTTTGCAGTAGTGCTGGGCATCATCAGCTACCTGGCCTGGCACAGCGGGGCTCCGCTGGAAGCTCCGGCGGGCGCGCCCGATGAAGCGCCGCCGCGGCCGGAGTGGTACTTCGCCTTTCTCTTCGAGTTGCGGCGCTACTTTCCGGGCGATTCAGAGATCATCGCCACGCAGGTCTTGCCCGGCGTGGCGATCCTGGTCTTGCTATTGATACCGGCCATCGATCGTCTCCTGCCGCGAGCGGCCAGCTTCGGGTTGCGGATCCTAGTCTTATTGATCGTTGTCGGAGGCATCACGGGGCTGACGGCCACGTCGATGTACCGCGATTGGAACGACGCCGAGTTCATCGCTGCCCGCGAGGCTTCGCACGAGCTGGCCGAGCGCGCCCGGGCGTTGGCGGCTCACGAAGGCATTCCTCCTGCCGGACCTCGGCAGTTGTTGGCCAATGATCCCAAGACGCAAGGTCCACGCCTGTTTGCCGAGCACTGCGCGACGTGCCACCTGTATCAAGGGTCGGAGGCACCGGAGATTGCCAGCGAAGAACCCGTCGCGCCGAATCTCTACGGCTTTGCGAGTCGCGAGTGGATCCGCGGTCTGCTCGATCCTGAGAAAATCGGAACGGCCGATTACTTCGGCAATACCGAAGACATGAAGGCCGGCGACATGGTCGCCACGGTGCACGACCTGTTCGATGATCTGGATGAGCTCGAAGAAGACGAGCGGCAGGAAATCAACACTTGGCGCGAAGATGTCGTCGTCGCATTGTCGGCCGAAGCGGACTTGCCAACTCAACAAGAAGCCGATGAGGCCGACGCCGAGCGGATCGCGACCGGTGCGGAGTTCATCAAAACGGGCGACTTCGGCTGCACCGACTGCCACAAGTTCCACGACGAGGGCGATCTCGGCTCTGCGCCTGATCTGACTGCTTACGGCTCGCGCGAGTGGCTCGCGGCGATGATCGCCGACCCCGAACACGAACGGTTCTATCCCGACACGAACGAGGGCATGCCTGCCTTCGGTCTGGCGCAAGGCAATGCCGCGCCCATTCTGTCGGAAGCAGAGCTGGGACTGATCGTCGACTGGCTGCGCCGCGATTGGTACGAGCCACAACAAGCGGCAACAGAGAGCCGGCCGCCCGATACCGGCGACAGCGCGACGACCGTCGCTCCTTGACCGCGCGCGGTTGCATCGCGCCCACCAGCGCGCTAAGCTCAGCCACGATTGTGCTGCG
Source organism: uncultured Planctomycetales bacterium (assembly GCA_938003525.1). Lineage (GTDB taxonomy): Bacteria > Planctomycetota > Planctomycetia > Pirellulales > JAEUIK01 > CALKYM01. The sequence continues at coordinate 13,406 of CALKYM010000130.1, forward strand.
CAGCGATTCTTTTGGCGCGCCGTGGCAGCACGATGTGCGCGCGATTTCGCGAATTCTTTAGAGACGAGGGTCGTCCGTCGTGAGCGACTACGAAACGCTGCTGGTCGACGTGGACTCAAACGGCATCGCCCGGCTGACACTCAATCGGCCTGATGCCCGCAACGCGATGTCGCACCAGATGATCGAAGAGCTGCGCACCGCCGCCGGACAACTCGGAGAGGACGACGCCGTGCGGGGCGTGGTGCTGACCGGCGCCGGAAAGGGGTTTTGCGCCGGCGGCGATCTCAAAGGCATGGCCGTGCAGGCGTCCGCCAGCCGGGAAGATCGCGTCCGCGACGCGACCGCGCTGGCCACCACTTTGCACGAGCTGGACACGCTGCCCAAGCCGATGATCGCGCGCGTCAACGGCTCGGCGTTTGGCGGCGGGCTGGGACTGATCAGCGTGTGCGACATTGCCGTGGGAGTCGATACGGCGCGGTTCGCGCTTACGGAAGTGAAGCTGGGATTGATCCCGGCGACGATTTCACCTTATGTCGTCCGCCGCTTGGGGGCGCGCAACTCCCGGCGCGTGATGCTAGGCGCGATGGAAATGCAGGGCGAAAGTGCCGTGGCGATGGGACTCTTGGACCGCGTCGTCAGTCCGGACGAGCTCGAAGCGGCAGTGAATCAGGAACTGGCTGGTCTGCTGCAATGCGCTCCACGCGCCGTCGCCGCTGCCAAGAAACTCATCCGCTTTGTCGACACGCACGACGTCGAAGAAAACATCGACTACACGGCCAACGCGCTGGCCGATGCCTGGGAGAGCCCCGAAATCCAGGAAGGCATCGACGCGTTTCTCAACAAGCGCAAGCC
>CALKYM010000131.1 GCA_938003525.1 uncultured Planctomycetales bacterium
TCCACCGGCGCGCTCGACCGGTTGGTCATCGCGTGGATCGCCGAGGATCGTTCAGCGTCCAATGATGATGATCGCAGACTGAGGCTGCGTCCCTATTGGACGTTAGCGGTCACAGCGACGGTGGTCGTCGAGGCGCTCGTAATTGCCGCGCTGGTGCCGCGCAGTGTCGAGCGCACCATTTTGGCACACATGAGCCAGTTGTCCGGCCTACACGCATCTGCCGACGAAGTCGCGTACTCGGCCGGCGACGGTCGCATGAACATTGAAGGGCTTCGTTTCACCGATCCGAAAACCGGCGATGTCCGGATCGGGATCGGGAAATTGACAGCCCACATCGCCGATTCGATCCAGGCGATGCACGGCTCCTGCCACCTGCAGCAAGTCGTCGTCGACGACGTCGAAGTGTCGCACGACGCACCAGGGCATGACACCGAATCCGACCACGAGTCGGCAAATCGAGTTGCGAAGGGAAGCCCCGACTTTCACAACGTGGCCGAACTGCCCATCGAACGACACCTGGCCAATGGGCCGATGTTGATTCGCCGACTGGAGCCGGTCGCGGGCTGCCTGGCAGTCCTTGAACGATTCGTGGCCTATCAACCGGTAGCGATAGCACCCGACGATGCCTGGTCTGTGCCGCGACGCGAGCTCAGTCGCCTCCGCACCACAACCCATGCGCGACCGTTGCTGACCGTAGAGGAGCTTTGGGTCCGCCGTCTGCCTGAGGCTTGGAGCCTCGGATCACAAGCCATGCTGCGAGCTGAACATTTCGGCACGGCACGCAATTCAGTCGATTCGCCACCACGGATCGTGTTGATCGCGCCGGCGCTCCACACGCAGATCGAGATGACGCCCGATGTCGACACGGCATCGCCCACGCATCACGTGCGGTTTCAGACTTCAAACGTGCGTCTGGCCGATCTGTTGGACCGCGGTGTGGCCGATAATCGGCTCTTTGCTTATGGAGGTCGGCTGCGGTGTCAGGGAGCGGGAGTCGTGCGACGCTCAGGCATGGAGCTGGATCTTCATCTAGAGATCGAGCGACCGCTCGTGAGACTCAGCGGCTCTGCCCCTTTGGCGGGAGTTGAGGCGTATGTGTGGAACGAACTGGTAGCGCGGGCCACCCGCTTGCAAGCCGATTTGCAGTTGGTTGGGTCGTGGGAAGATCCGCATTTGCACGTCGACACGGGCCGGCTGGCGACTCACTTGCGCGGTCAACTCGGAGAATACGTGGTGGATCGCAGCGCGAACGATCGGCCGGCGGCGGATACGCCGACCGCGCGCCAGACAACGGTGCCTCGTGCGGATCGGACTGACGACGATCGGGCCGACGCTTCTTCGGCCGCGACAATTGAACCGTTCGCGCCGACCGCGACTTCGACGGGTGACCCGTCCCGGACGGAGCCGTCGAACCTGCCGACAACGCAATGGTCCCAAGTCCCGGTAAGGCAACCAGCAGCATCTGCCGCCCGTTCGCCGCTACCCGGCCCGCACGCCTTCCGTGACAGCGCGATAGTTGCCCCAGCTCGGTCGCCGGCCGCGTCCGCGCAGCCCGACTACACTCCTGTGCGCCCCGCCATGCCCCGGCCGACGGGCAATGTGGGGCTTGCCGAAGCGAAGGCCGATGAAGATCAAGTCGCAACGCGAGGCTCGGCTTTCGCGCCGCTGGTGTCGAAACCTCCCGTTCAGTACGAGCCCGTACCCGAAGAGCCCGTGGCTGAAGAGATAGTCGAGCAACCTCTCGCAGCCCATGTCGAGCCGGCCCCGGTCGCCAACCCACTGCGATCCGGCGGCAGGCTGACCGATCGGCGGTTTCCCGCGCGGCGTCCGCTGCCGAGAGATCAAGAGGCTGTTTCTGGCGACTCGAACGCCGGTCAAGACACGACACCCGACAGGGTCGCGCGCCGAGCGGCGCCATGGAACGTTGATGATGACGATGCCGTGATCGCCCCGATCGGATCCAGCGAGTCCGAAACGGCTGTCGCGGTCTCGCCCGGGCCGATCGACATGCAGTTGGGCTACGACCAATCCGACGCTGATCGGTCTTTGCCCACCATGGCGCCCTCCGTGGAGTCCGTTGCTTCGGCTTCGCCATCCCGGCCTGCGGCGGAGTCGCGGATCAACCGTGAGGGTGTGCTGGGGCGGGCGGTATCGGACACGAACGAGCGTCTGCGCGGTCTGTCGCAGACGTTTCGTCGTGGTGTCCGACAACTCTGGCCGTTTGACTCACGTGACGCGGGCGGCGATCTGCAATCTCCCCAGCTCGAGATGCCCGAAGCGGTCGTTGAGGTAGCTCCTGACCGACCCTACGTCGCCAATATCCCCGAGCGGCCGCGGGATGTGAACGACCCCTCCGAATCATCCTCCGACGATCGATCCGGTAGCGGCGGGCCGCTCGAGCCATGGTATCGCCGCTTCTGGTAGCGTTTCGGTGCTTGGCGAATCTCGCCAAACGTATTCCGCCACGTTGTCGGTCTTTGTGCCCCTGCATAGACTGCGCACAGCAGTGCTGCGCGGTCGGCGTGACTCGTTGTCACGCGAAAGTGCAGGTAGGCGCGGCGAGCGGAGCGGAACGTGGCTCGAGTTGTGTTGGCGATGTCGGGTGGCGTCGACAGTAGCGTCGCGGCGCACTTGTTGCGCGCCCAGGGCCACGACGTCATCGGCCTCTTCATGCGGCACGGCCAAGCCGGCGAACAAGATTGCGCCGCCGGCGAGCCAGGCAGCCTGCCTGTGCTCGCGCCGCATGCGCACAAGCAGGGATGTTGCACCGCGTCGGACGCCGCCGACGCCCGGCGTGTGGCCGATCGGCTCGGTATTCCTTTCTACGCCGTCAACTTCGAGCGCGAATTCGAGCGGATCGTAGACTACTTTGTCGACGAGTATCGTCACGGGCGGACGCCGAATCCGTGCGTGATGTGCAACAACTGGATCAAGTTCGGCAAACTGTTCGCCTACGCCGACAGCGTCGGAGCCGAATTCGTCGCCAGCGGTCACTACGCGCGCTTGCAGACAGAGGACGCCACCGAGCCCGCCTTGTTACGTGGGCGCGATCCTGACAAGGACCAGTCGTATGTGTTGTTTGGCATCGATCGTCCGTTGCTTTCGCGATTGATGTTCCCAGTTGGCCAATACAACAAGCACGAGATTCGCGATATAGCCCGCGAGATCGGGATCCGTGTGGCCGACAAGCCTGATAGCCAGGAAATCTGTTTCGTCACGCAGGGTCACTACGCCGACTTTGTCCGCGATCGAGCCGGCGACTCGCAGCCGGGAGAAATTGTGACCACCGACGGTACAGTCGTTGGGCACCACGACGGCATCGAGGGCTTCACGGTCGGCCAGCGCAAGGGTCTCGGCGTCGCGCTGGGCGAGCGGCGTTACGTCGTCGTCGTCGAGCCAGATACGGCGCGGGTAGTGATTGGCGAGCGCGAAGATCTAGCGTGCGAAGAGCTCACGGCATCCAGCACAAACTGGTTGGTCGATCCGCCCGGCGAGCCGATGACGTGCAGCGTCCAGATCCGCTATTCGGCAGCGCCGGTGCCGGCAACCGTTAGCACGCTTCCCGATGACCGCCTGCACGTCGCGTTCGCCGCGCCGCAATTCGGCATTGCGCCGGGACAGGCAGTCGTTTGCTACGACGGCGAGCGGGTACTCGGTGGTGGCTGGATCAATTGAAGCATTGCCCGCGCGTTTGCAGCATCTACGCGATCACCGAGTCGCCGCGCAAAACAGCGATTTGCGTGGGGCCAAAACCAAGCCAATCGCGTAGGACCTCATCGCTGTGCTGGCCGAGTTCGGGGGGGGCTTGTGGTTGGCGATCCGCCACACCCGACTCATGAATCGGACTACCGAGAATTTTGAACGAGCGTCCTGAGCCGTCTTCGACATCGTGTACCATGCGCCGCGCCGCCGTCTGCGGATGCGCGAGTGCCTCATCGATTGCCATGACAGGTCCATGCGGCACGTTCGCGGCATTCAACAGCGTCCGCCAGGCGTCCGTGGTACGTTCACCCATAAGCTTTGAGATCAGTGGGATTAGATCCGCGCGGTTCTCGACCCGCACCGGGTTGGTCGCGTACTTCGCATCGTCGGCCCAATCTTCTCGATCGACAGCCCGGCAGAACCGCCGCCACTGCGCATCGTTGCCGACGGCCAACACCAAGTGACCATCGGCCGTAGCAAATGTCTCGTACGGCACGATCTGAGGATGTGCGTTGCCGAAGCGCTGCGGCCGCCTGCCGGTCAGGAGTGAACCCTGTGCGACGTTCACCAGGCTGGCCAGCGTCGTATCGAACAAGGCGAGATCGAACGCTCTGCCGTGTCCCGACCGCGCGCGATCCCAGAGTCCGGCCAAGGCGCTGATCGCGGCATACAGGCCGTTGATGACATCGGTAATCGCCACACCGACCTTCATCGGCTGGCCCTCTGGTTCGCCCGTGATCGACATCAGTCCTGCCGCGGCTTGAATCACCAGATCGTAACCGGGCTCGTTGGCCAGCGGGCCGGTCCGGCCGAAACCTGAGATCGAAACGATCACCAAGCCAGGATTGAGCTGCGTGAGTCGAGCGGGTGTCAGTTGCAAACGTTCGAGCGAGTCGGGCAGAAAATTTTCGACGAGTACATCCGCACGGGCGACCAACCCGTCGACGATTTCGCGAGCCGAAGCATGCGACAGATCGAGGGCCAGCGACCGCTTGCCGCGGTTGGCCGACAGGAAATAGCCGCTCGTTCCACCGTCTGCCACGAACGGCGGTCCCCAGGCCCGCGTATCGTCGCCTGCGCCCGGACGCTCAACTTTGACGACATCCGCACCGAGATCGGCCAACACCTGGCAGCACACGGGGCCGGCCAGCACGCGTGAAAGATCGAGCACACGTACGCCAGCCAGCGGTGCCGTTGATGGACCGCCCTGTTGTTCGATGTTGGACATAACGGTTTCCCTGCCACTCGGCGGCTCGCGCGCAGCCGGCGCGACCGTAGTATATTCTTACCTGCCGATTCGCTCGCTCGCGGGCGCAAAGGCCGGTTGCGCGAGCTGTTGCGGGAGATTTCATGTTGAGTGGCACCGGTGAAACCATTCGCGTCGCGCTAGGACCCCGCAGTTACGACATTCAAGTCGGCGTCGATCTACTGCATCAGGCCGCCACGCTGCTTGGGAGTGCCAGCCAGGTCGGCCATGTGGCCGTCATCAGCGACGCCAATGTGTCCCAGACACACGGCGCGACCGTCGTTGAGAGTTTCTCGGCGGCCGGAGTGCGCGTCGAAGCGATCCAGGTTCCTGCCGGAGAACACAGCAAGTCAATTGATGAAGCGAACCGACTGTGGAACGAACTGCTCGCGCGGGGCATCGATCGGCGCAGCGCGATCGTAGCTGTTGGCGGAGGCGTGATGGGGGATCTGGCGGGCTTCGCCGCCGCCACCTTCGGGCGGGGCATCCCGCTATTTCAGATTCCCACGACGCTATTGGCGCAGGTCGACAGTTCGGTGGGCGGGAAAGTGGGCATCAATCTGCCGGGCGCCAAGAACATGGTCGGTGCGTTCTGGCAGCCGGTCGGTGTGCTCATCGATCCGCGCGTGCTGGAAACGTTGCCCGAGCGCGAGTACCGCTCCGGTTTGGCCGAAGTCGTGAAATACGGGGTCATTCTCGATGCGGAGTTCTTCGCCTGCCTTGAGCAACAGACGTCCGCGCTCAACGAGCGCGACGAGGAAGTCCTCGTGCACGTGATCGCCCGCAGTTGCCGGCTCAAGGCCGACGTCGTCGAACAGGACGAGCGCGAAGAAACCGGCTTGCGAGCTGTGCTCAACTATGGTCACACGTTCGCGCATGCCTTCGAAACTTTGACGGGATACAGCGAGCTGCTGCACGGAGAGGCTGTTTCGATGGGCATGGTTTGTGCCTCGCATCTGGCCCAACGGTTAGGGCGCATCGATGCGGAGGTCACGCGTCGTCAGGCCGCCTTGCTGGGCACACTCCAGTTACCGCTTTTTCCGCCGGAGCTTTCCATCGACGATGTGCTCGATGTGATGAGCCGCGACAAAAAGACCGTAGACGGCCGGCTGCGTTTTGTGCTGCCGACAAAGCTGGGACACGTTGAGCTGGTCGAAGACGTCCCGCCCGAGGAGGTCGCCGCCGCGATCAGCGCCGCGCGAGCAGATGCCGGTTCATAGACGGCGCGACGCGCAACAGGCTATTTCGAACTGCGCGGGCGGATCGCCACGATCGATGATGTCCAACGACGACGCACCGCGAAATACAGATTCCCTGAGCGACGCACTCCGCCTGGCGATGTTGCCCGGCGTGGGACCGCGGCTGCGGCGGGCGCTGTTGGACCATTTCGGAACTTCTGCGGCGGCACTGGCGGCACCGGAGAGCCATCTTCGAGATGTTCCCGGAATCGGTGCTACGCTCAGCCGTCGCATCGCTGCGGCGCGCGATACGCTCGACCCTGATGCCGAGATCGAACTGGCCGCCGAACATGGCATCCGGATTGTCGCGGACGCGGATCCAGACTATCCGCGACTGCTCCGCGAATTGCCTGATCCGCCGGGAATCCTCTTCATTCGTGGTGAACTCAGGCCGGCCGACGAAATGGCCATCGCGATGGTCGGCGCGCGCCACGCGACCCACTATGGCCGCACGACGGCCGAAAAGCTCGCGGGCAGCCTGGCGCGTGCGGGACTGACCATTGTGAGTGGACTGGCGCGCGGCATCGACGCGGCGTCGCATCGCGGAGCGCTGGCAGTCGGAGGCCGCACCATCGCGGTGCTGGGTAGCGGAATCCTCAATGTCTACCCGCCGGAGCACCGCGATCTAGCCGACGAGGTAGCCGCTTCCGGCGCATTGTTGAGCGAGGCGCCGCTGCGGGCAGCGCCAATGTCGGGCACATTTCCCCAACGCAATCGCCTCATCAGCGGACTTTCGCTGGGCACGATCGTGGTCGAGGCCGCCAGCCGCAGCGGTTCGCTCATCACGGCGCGGCATGCTATGGAGCAAGGGCGCGAAGTATTCGCCGTGCCGGGACGCGTCGACAGTCGCACAGCGCGGGGTTGCCATCGCCTGATTCGCGACGGCGCCCGGCTTGTCGAGACCGCTGACGATGTGTTGGAGGAACTCGGCCCGCTGGTGGCGCCAACTAGCGATAGTGAGGGCCGCGCGATTCACCATCCTGCTGAGCTGCAGCTCAACGATGTCGAGCGCCTCGTGCTCGACGCCGTGCGCAAGGATCCAACGCCGATCGACGAGCTGCTCGCGCAACTCGACATGCCGACTTCCCAGGTGCTGGCCACACTCAGCGTGCTCGAGATGCGGCGCTTGGTGCGTCGTGGCGGCGGCGGAGTCGTGTTTCGACCCTAACGACAACATGTTCAGCCGGTGCTGCTGCGCCGGCCAACTGCTAGACTCGGACACCATGAGCGACAGTGGTGCACTCGTCGTCCTGTTGACTGGCGCGGCCAGCGGCATTGGTCGTCATTTGGCCGATTGTCTCGTAACGCGTGGCGAGCGATTGCTGGCCACCGATGTGGCGGTCGAGCCGCTCGAAAACTACGCGACGGCACAGGGTTGGCCACAGGATCGCGTCCGCACGGCCCGACTCGACGTCCGCAGCACCGAGGATTGGGAAGCCGCCATCGCCGCAGCGGCAACCAACTGGGGTCGGCTCGACGTGCTGCTGAACGTCGCCGGCTACGTCCATCCAGGTTGGATTCACGAGGTCGACGCTGAAGAGATCGATCGACACATCGACATCAACACCAAGGGCGTGATCCTGGGCACGCGCGCCGCCGCCCGGCAGATGGTCAAACAGGGCCACGGTCAGATCGTCAACATCGCATCGCTGGCCGGCATCGCCCCGATACCGGGGATCAGTCTCTATAGCGCCTCGAAGTTCGCCGTCCGTGGCTTCACACTGGCCGTGGCCGAAGAGTTGCGGCCGCACGGCGTCACGGTCAGCGTCGTTTGTCCCGACGCGGTCGACACTCCCATGCTCGACAAGCAGATCGACTTCACCGAAGCCGCGATGACCTTCTCCGGTCGGCGGGCACTACAAGTCGAAGACGTTGCCCGCGCAGTGCTCGACGTGGCGCTGGTCCGCAAGCGCCTCGAAGTCACGCTCCCACGACACCGCGCCTGGATGGCCAAGCTTACCAGCCTCTGGCCCGCTCTCTCCCGACCGTTGCTCCCACGCCTGACGCAACAAGGTTTGCGGAGGCAGGAAGCCGCTCGGGAACTGCGCAAACAGCAGTGATCGGCTACCCGCCGTCTTCCTCGGGTAGCTCTAACGTATCGAGTCGGGCCAGGCCTTGGATGGCGAGCTGGCAGAAGGAATTGGCGGCCAGCGCATCTTGATAGGCTTGTCGGGCCGCCGCGTAGTCTTTCAACCGAGTCAGAGCCTCGCCGAGGTGGGCGTGAGCATCAGCGTGGTTGGGTTGCTGCCGTACAACTTCCCGGAGATTCGCTGCGGCTTTCTCCGGCTCGCCCAAGCGAAGTTGCGTGAGCGCCAGGTTGTAGACACTGAGCATGTTGGCGGGCTCGAGCTCGACAGCCTCCTCGAAATGCACGCGGGCTTTGTCGTACTCCCCATTGCGAAAGCAGGCCGCACCAGCCTGGTTCTGAAACGTGCGGCTCCGCAAGTTGAGTTTGAGCGCATGGGTGGCCAGCGTGCCGTCGTCCGACCAGTGCTTGGATTGATCGAAGCTGGCGACGGCCAACAACGCAAGCAAGACCGCAACCAAACCATATCGGACCGGCGTGCCGTAGCGGACTAAGAGCCAGGTCAGCGCGATGGCCGGACCGAGCAACGCCAGATAGGCATAACGGTCGGCCACCGTCGAGACGCGCTGGAAGTCGAACGTCACCAACCCCAGTGTTGGCAAGAGCGCAACGAAGAACACGCCCAGCGCGGTGAGCCACACTTCTTTGTATGGCAGCGTCCACAGCAGGTATGCCAACCCGATCAGCAGAACTCCGGTGGCGAACCAGAGCTGCTCGTCCATCACCGAGGACGGCGAGTAACCGTAGTCGGGCCCCAAGCGGGCGGGCAAAGCAATGTGGAATAAGTGCCGCACCGCCGCGTCGAGTGCTAAGAACGGGCGCGCCAAGATCGGATTGTCGACGAAGTCGGCCGCGCTGCCCTGGACGGCCATCGTGATTCCAGCGAACGCGGCAGCCAACACAAACCACAACAGCAGCGGCGCTGCCGCAGGACCGAGCTTTTGCCGACGCAACCCGATTTCCAAAACCAGCACGATCAGAGGTACGACCACCGCAGACGGCTTGGACAACAGCGCCAGCATGAAGCTGAGTGTGGCCAGCACGTATAGCACGGTCGCGTACGACGCCCGTGCCGCTGGGGCATCCCACCGCGCGACGTAGAGCGCCACGGCTGCCAGCGAGAAGAAGGCCGCCAGCAGCCCGCGAGTTTCACTGATCCAGGCCACCGACTCCACTTGTACCGGGTGTACGGCGAACAGCAGCGCACCGGCCAGCGCAGCCGGCATGCTACCGAACAAGCGTGCCAAGATTGCCAACACGAGCAACGCACACGCCGAGTGCAGCACCAGGCTGCCGAAGTGAAACACCCACGGGTCGAGCGCACCGTTGGGTAGGCCGCCCGAGCGAGGCGAAACCAGCGCTTCGAGCGCGAAAAACGTATAGGTCAGCGGTGCGTAAAGGCGGGCATAGTCATCCGTCCAGAATTCCGTGACGCCCCGCAGGGTGACGGGATTCAGACGTGCGTTGTTCCAAACGTTGACGTTGTCGTCCCAGTGCAGGAACTGGTGATCGAGCCGCGTGGCGTAGACGGCCGCGATGACACCCACCAGCAGCAACGACGCGCCGATGAAGCTGCCACGCCCGGGCCCACTGGCGTCGTTTTGATACATCGGCTGGAGGTTCTGTGCTTACAGAGACGAGCGGCGGAGCATGACGAATGCTCCATCATAGTCGCCCCCGCACAATCTGCTAGAACCCGCGTGGCCAAAGCATGCGCAGATGCTCATGATTGAGCGCGCTTGCATGCGCCCGCGATTCGGCCCGTTGGAGAGCGTGGCCCGAATCGTTTCAATCGGCATCCCGCCCGGGCGGTGGCGGCAGTTCGAGATCAGCGTCGGTCGCGGCGCAGGGTGCACCACCTTCGGGGATGTCGCGGTGAGCCGTCCAGAGAATCCCGTTGACAATCAGCCGGCGGAAGGCCTCGAGCTTGAAGTTGTCGTGGTAGTGGCCCGCGACCAGTCCAAACGAACGACCGCCGTCTTGACCGGGCCGTTCGTACACCCAGCCGATCGGATGCGTGCGGCCGTTGTGTTCGACTTCCGCCACGCGCACCACCTCGGGCAGTACGCGGCAATCCAGATAGTACTCATCAAATAGCGGCATCGTTTCCCAACCGCGACTCACGGGATGCTCGGGAGCCGCGCGGCGCAGCTCAAGCTCGATATGTTCGAGCGTGGAGAATTCGCGGCTGAACAGGCCGCCCAAATGTTCCAGGTAGAGTCGCATTGGCTCTTCTCCGGTCGCGCCCGTGCTCCAATGGACGGCACTCAAGCCGACGCCGTCTTTCAGCATGGCGTGGGCGGTCGCGCGCTGGGAACCATCGAAGAGCAGGTTACCGCCGTACGGCTGATAAAGCACAAGCGCGTCGACGCCTCTAAGCACGGCTGGATCCTCTGGCCAGCCCTGGGAGACGCGCGTGACGACCTTTGAAGTCTGCTCGAGACACTTGGCCAGCAGCCCGCACTCGGTCATGTACTCGTGCGTCTGGTATGCATGACCGTCGCGCGCGTGGCCGATGAGCAGGATGATCGTGGCATCCTCGTCGGCGCGAGCTGCATTGCACGGCGAGAGCAGGACGGCGAGCAGCAAGAGCAGAAATCGTACGCGCTGTTGATTCGTCGTCGCCATGGCCTGTGCCTCGCTGCGGTGAATGCAGGCAACCGCAAGTTCGGCACAAGCCTAGCAATGGCCCTGACGCGAGGCAAACTGCCGCACGTGGCGAAGATCCGCCCCGTTGACGACGAAGCGAGCGAATCGTTCACCTGATCAGAAGCGAATCTCGCCCCGTACCGTCAAGCCGTCGAACGAGAGGATATTCGTGTCGTCGGAGGCGATGAACGCCGCGGCGCCGCCTTCGGAAGCTCCCAGGTCGCCGAACGCCTGGAAGAACCAGCCGCCGGTGATCGTCAGCCACGGGCTCGGGCGGTAGCCGACGCCCAGTTCGATCTCGCCAACCGGCACGGTGCGCGTCAAATCGGCCTGTGTCGACGTCAGCGACGTGATCTGGCCGTCGTCGGTGAATCGCTCCATGTTTCGCTCGATGTGCCCCACCAACAACGAGGCCGCACCCGTTCCGTAGACGTACCAGCAACCGCCCGGTCCGACGAATCGGCGGCCGCTGATACCCACTCGCGGCCCGGCACCGATGAAGTCGGCCGTGACAACTCCACTACCGGCCAGACCACCCTGGGCATTGATCACGGCGCTGTTGTATTCGCGATCGATGTCGGCGACGCGGACGCCCAGCAAGAACTGCATGTCCCAACCGGGGCAGGGGCGACAGCAGGGATCGCACCAGTTGCCACACGATACTGGAGTGAACGTTACACGTCGCGCGAAGTCGACGTCATACAGATTCACCTGCAACGAGTTCGTGGCAAAGATCTGGTCGCCGGGATCGTCGGCCGCGTTTTGCAGGTTGTCGTTATAGGTTACGGCCGGAATCGTGGCGCCGGATTGAATCGGCGGCACGGCCGCCTGCAGCGGCGCGTCGTGCGAGAAGTCCATGTTCCAGTAGGTCACCCGCAACTCACTCTGGCAGGCGTCCCATCGCACGCCACCGAAGGCTCGAAAATTGGGCTCGTAGTCGTAGTCGAAGTCGACGGACGTTTCGCGAAACGCAAAGTTGTTGCCGTTCTCGCTGGCCTCGTTGCGAATGAAGGCCGTCGCATCGCTCATGTGCGGCCGCACCAGCAGAAAATCGCCGCCCGCGAAGAACGGCCCCGGGCACGCCACATGGCATGCGGGACCGTCGCAGCAGGTGGCGTCACACGTTCCGTCGTAGAAGTACGGGTCGTCGTAGTAGGCGCCATGATCGGGGGCAGGGAGATACTCTTGGGCCGCCGCATCCCCGTTGGCAGCGGGCTCATCTTGCATGGCCGGATCGGGCGTCGGTTGCAGCGCTGCCAAATCCGCGCGTTCGAGCAAAGCGGGGCCGTCTTCCACATGCTGCGCCAGCTCAACTTCGAGAGCTCGGGCGGTGGCAGAGCGGGCCTCGCGCTGGCGAGCCGTCGACGCAGAGCGCTGTTCGAGATCTCGCTGCGCGGCCGGATGCCTCGACGACTGAGCGACAGCTTCAGACGCGGCACAAGCAAAAACAAGGAGCGCAGTAGCGCCCAGACAGATCGACCGTTGCATGACTCCCCCCTTCGTCCGCCCTCGTGGCGTGAGGCGACTCGCTACGCGCGGCGCTCTGCACGTCATAGCGAACCCACGGTGCCGCGCTCTGCGCGCGGTCAGCGTTAAATCCCAGGAGAGCTTATCGGCCCGTACACATTCGTTATTTCAGGAATTTTCGGCACGACCGGCACAACCCGAATACTTTCACTCAGCCGCGCGACCGGAATGCCAGCGTTGCTAGCGATGGGATCGATACGGGCGCCTTAGAGCACGCGCTTGGCGTACGGCAGTCGCCGGATGAAGTAGTGGCTGACTGCAAAGCAAGTGATGATGCCCAACAGCGTCGCCAGCACATACTTCACGAAACTGCCTATCGATAGATGCTCTAAGGCATACTGCCAGCCGACGATCATCGGCGGGTGAAAGACGTGGACGGCATACGCGTTCACTGCCAACACGCCCAAGAGCGTGGTCGTCCAATTCATCTTCTCGCGAAACAGCGTGATCAGCCCCACGGCCGCGCCGGTACAGAAGAACGATTCCCACACGCATTTCGTGAAGTTCTCAACGGTCAATCCCGCGCTGTGCGCCTCTTGGCTCAACAGCAGCGGCGCAGCCGGAGTGAAGCGAATCAAGAAGTTCAGCGCCACCAGCGCCGCCGCCACACGCAACCAGAAGTAGCCCGTCTCCTTCGGAAATGTCTGCAGCCAGTTGTACCGATAGGCGGCCAGGCCCACGAAGAAGAACGGCAGCCACTGCGGAAAGTGCGACATGTCGATCTGCAGCACTCCGAATAGCGCGTAGACCTTGTCGTAGGGGCAATAGATTCGCACCGCGAAGGTGGCCAACGAGATGCCCACCGCGAACAGAAAGATTGCCCGGTGACCCGGGGGACGACTATCGAGATAGCGCTGCGTCTTGCGCTGGGGTGCGAACAGCACTCGCCAGAGCGCGTAGATCAGGGCGTAGGCCAGCAGATGCTCGATGTACCACAAGTGCGCGAGATTGCGATCGGGCCAGCCCGGTCCGTTCCAACCCTCGGGCATCGTTCCCAGCCCCAACCACGCTTCGCGGTAGTACTGCCAGAACGAGGTGTACCCCGTGTATCCCCAATGCTGGTGGAACGAGTAGTACTGCAACAGCGGCAGCATCACCATGCCGCCTAATACCAATGGAATGCCCAGCCGGATGAACTTCTCGCGCACGAACTCCCAAAACCCGCGGCGGTTGTAAGAGGCCGGCACCAGGAAGCCCGAGAAGATCAGCAGGATCGCCATCGTGAAGCTCGGGTTGAGCATGATGCACTGGGCGACTGTGGGACTGATCTCGGCAGGATCGATCTTGAAATACCAGAACCCGTCGCTGGCGTATGGGTTTCCCGCATGGTGCGAGAGCACCATCATGATCACGAACACCCGCAAATTGTCGACGAAGTAGTACCGCGGTTGAGGCGGCCGAGCAGATTCCGGGGCAGGCGGCGACGGCGCGGGTGTTTCGGCGGTCGACGGGAAAGACATGTACGCAGCGAGCCCGAGAGAACGTCGACGTCCGATTCAAGAGAATTCAACCGATGGTAGTCGATCAGGATGCTGCGTGCGACGAGGGTCACAGATCTACTGAGCAGGGGTTTCGCGCAGCCCGATACGCGTCGCCCGTCGATGCCGCTCAGCCGCTCCCGTTTCAAGGTGACGGATGCGTGCGCCGCCAGGCAAACCAGCCGCCGCCGAAGACCGCGATGACGGCGACCGACGTTCCCAACAGCGCCGATAGCGCGTCGCGGCGCGTCCACGAATCGCGATCGTAGTAGCGAATGTCGCGCCCGCCGCTGGCGGCCACGTCCTGATCAGCCGGCGCGATGGCCAACGCGCCGATCATCATCTCTTCCCAAGTCTGGTCGCCCCAGCGGACCGTCGCACTCGGATCAGGATTCGCCAGGTTTTCCGCCGAGTTGTCGAAGTGGGCCACACAGTGCATCCGCGTGCCCTCGGGCATGCGCTTCGGCTCGGTGAACTGGTAATCGGTCTGCCAGTTGAAATCGAAGTTCGGCACATCCAGCAAAATCTCGTGCGTGCCGTCGGGGTAGTGGGCTTCAAAGCGGAACGCCTTCCCGCGCAGATGCATGTGTGGACTCATCGCGTACAGGATCGAGTCCTCGTCGAACAGGTAGTCTGCCTCGACGCGATGGTTGTCGACCCCCGGCGGAATGGCGAACTCCGCATTGGCCACTGCCACCACCGAGAGCTGTTTCTTCACCTCCTCGGGCTCGGCGAACAACAACGCAATTGAGCTGCGATCGTTCTGCGGCGTGCCGTTGGGGGTGTAGTGCATCTCGAAGATCAGCTTCGAGCCGGCCGGCACGTAACGCGCCATGCCGCGCCATGTCGGATCGTTCACCGGTCGCTTGCCGGGCGAGAAACCGCCCAGCATGTTGATCCGCTCACCCAGCTTCAGATTCCACGTCAACAGATGTGGCGGTTTGTAGTAGACGGTCACGTGATGCACGACGGCCGGATTGCCGGGCCGGCACTCGACAGCCTTCACCCACTTGTCTTCGGTGAAACCCGGATCCACCTCGAACCACTGATACTCAACGATCCCTTCGGGCGGAACCTCGAACGGCTCGTCGCTCATGTACACGATTTGGTCGGGCTCGGGAATTTGCCAGCCGTCGGCAAACTCGCGCGGCGGCGGCAAGTCCGAGACATCGCCTTGCGGCTGACCATCAGCGACCCACTGGTAGATGAGTTCCTTTTCTTCATCGCTCATGCGGGCATCGTTGACGAACTCGCCGTAGCGTGGATCGGCATGCCAAGGCGGCATCCGCTCTTGTTGGACGACCTCGCGAATCATCTCGCCCCAGCCCAGCACGTCTTCATACTCGATAAGAGGGAACGGGCCGATCTGTCCCGGGCGGTGGCACTCCTGACAGTGCTCCTGAAGGATCCGCACGACCTGCCGCGACCAAGTGACATCGCCCCGCTCGTTCACCGCGTGCACGCGACCGATCCAGCAGCCAGGCGCTTCCGTCCGCGGCAAAGTGACCGCCGTGCTCGCCAGGACTTCATCGAGCGCGATGGCTAGATCTTCGCGCAGCGCGTGGTCGCGGGCCACGCCGACACCGTATTGATCATCGATGCGTCCCCGATAGCGAATGACGTTTTGCCCGTCGATGAGGTACACCTCGGGCGTTCTCTCAGCGGCAAATGCGTCGGCCACGACATTGCCGACATCCTTGAGCATCGGGAACTCTACGCCATGCCGGCGGGCATAGCTGAGGATTTCGGTATTGGAGTCCTGACGGTTGGAGTTGATTCCCAGGAACACGACACCGCGCGGCTCGTATTGGCCGGCTAGTCGGGCAAGTCGGGGCGCGTAAATTTTCGCCAGGGGACACTCGGTGCCCAGAAACGCAACCACGACCGCCTGCGCTCCGGCCGTCAGTTCCAAATAGCGGCGCTCTGCTCCCCGCACGTCGCGGAGCGTGAAATCGTCGACCGTGCTGCCGATCTCCCCGCGATCGACATCGGCGCCGTGCGCGGTTCGCGCCGGTCCGCAAGCCACAAGGCACGCAGCCGCGATCAGCAGAGCGCGGTGTACGGCACATGGCAGCCGTCGTCGAATGTCGTCGTCAGGTGACATGCGTTGTTTCGCGGCGATGATCATGCTGCGATCGCTGGCCGTCGCGAGATCACTAAGTTCGCTGCACTACAAACCACACGACAGCGCAGAGCAGTACAAACTGCGTCGTGACAATCCAGCCCAGCCGCAATCGCGACGAACGTGGGGTGTTTCCACGCCCGAAAAGCAGTTGCCCCAGCCATGCCGCAGGTGTGCCGCCGGCCAGCGCCGCCAGTTGCAAAAGCCGTTGCGGCAGCCGCCATACGTCGAAGCCCCCGCGCCAGCGGCTGTAGGCCCAGATCGCGAGCGCGAGCAAGTTGATGGCCATGAGATAACCCAGCACCCAGGCGCCATACTTCTGGGCGTAGACCAACAGCTTGACGAGCGCAACCTTGGCGATGCCCAGATAGTTACCCGTTGCCCAGTACTCGTCGATGGCTTGTTCGTAGTAGGCAAAGGCCGTCTTGTAGTCGGTACGATTCTGCAAGAAGAACCCTCGATCGAAGGCCAGGTGGCCATCACTCCCACTGGCCGGCATCAGCCGCGCCTCCGGCGGCGGCTCACCTTCGCTAGGCTGACCGTCGACAAGCGGCAGCGCGAGACCCAGCACACCCACCATCATTTCATCTTCGGTGAAGCCACTCCAGCGGACCTCGCGAGTCGGATCGGGATTGCTGAGATTGTCCTCTGAGTTGTCGTAGCGCGCGACGCAGTCGATCCGCGTCCCTTTTGGAATCGGCGTACGGATCTTCGTCCAATAGACGGTTTGCCAGTTGTAGTCGTAGCCGACCACCTGCATCAGCATTTCCCGTGTGCCATCGGGATAGTGGGCTTCGTAGGAAAAATCCTTGCCGCGGAGATGCATGTGCGGGCAATAGAACACGATCTCGGCGTCGCGGTCGAAGGTATACGAGGCCTCCACCATGTGATGCGATTCGTAAGGCGGGATGACGAACTGATCGTTGTAGGCCGCCACGTGCAGTGCTTCGCGTTCGACTTCATCAGGCGTAGCGAACTGGAGGCCCAGCGCGCTGAGATCGGTCTCTTCGGTGCCATTGGGCGTGTAATGCTGCTCGAACACCAGTTCTGAACCGGCCGGAACGTACAATGCCGTACCGTCGAACTCGGTCATGTCGGTGCTCTGACCCGGCAGAAAGCCGGAGATCAGGTTCACCATCCCGCCGCGCCACTCGTTCCAGCTCTGCCAGGGCGGACGGAAGTAGACGTTGATGTGATGTACGACCGCCGGGTTGCCGGGCCGGCACCAAGAGGCCTTGATCCAGCGACCCTCCTCCCAACCCGGGTCTACGAAGAAATACTTGTACTCCGCCGGAGCATCTGCCGGCACCGTGTGCGCCTCATCGCTCATATAGACAACTTCGTCGGGTTCGCCAAACGGCCAGCCATCGACCCACTCCCTGGGAGGCGGAGCATTGGCGGGATCACCTTCCGGTGCACCATGCTCGACCCAGGTTTCGATAAGCGCGATCTCCTCGTCGCTCAGCCTGGAGTCGTTCTTGAACTCGCCGTAGTCGGGATGCGCGTGCCAGGGCGGCATCCGTCTTTGCAGTACGACTTCACGAATCATTTCCTGCCAGCCCACCGCGTCATCGTAGGAGAGCAGCGAGAAGGGCCCGATCTCGCCCGGCCGATGACAGGCCTGGCAACGCTCCTGAAACAGTCGGGAGATCTGGTTCGACCACGTGACCTCAGCCTCCGGGTCCGGCGTGCGCAGTCGACCGATGTGGCAACCCTGCGCGTCCGTCTCGGGAACCGACACATCGCGTCCGGCCAACAGCTCGTCGATCGCCTGCTCCAGGAACCGCTGCTGCGGCGCTCGTCGCTGATAACCGATGCCAAATTGATCATCGATGCGGCCGCGATAGCGAATCTGCCGTTGTCGATCGAGGACAAACACCTCGGGCGTCCGCTCGGCTCCGAACTGATCGGCCACGACGTTCGCGACATCTTTGAGCAGCGGGAACGTGATGCCGTGCAGCCGCTGATAGTGGGCCAGCTCCTGAATGGTGTCTTGCTGATTGGCGTTAATTCCCAAGACAGCGACTCCGCGCGATGCGTATTCACTGGCCAGGCGCTCCAGCCGCGGCGCGTAGAGCTTCGCCAGCGGGCATTCGTAACCCAGAAAGGCGACCACCACGATCGGCCGTTCGACGTAGTCCGACAGGGCAATCTCTCGGCCCGTCAGATTCCGCAGCGAGAAGTCCTCGACCCGTTCGCCAAGCATCGATTGAGGGCCAGCTTCTCGGGCTGGCTGCGCATCGGCCGCATTGCTCTGACCGCCAGACACCAGACCGCCGACGAGCAGGCAGCAGCACAAAGCGACGATCGACAAGAATCGCGACGTGCAGGACATGAGGGCTGTCGCAAAGCGGCTTGGCGGATGCAACATCGCAGCGTGCCGATCCTGGGCAGCCGATGACTAAGTTTCTTAGCGAGCGTTTCACAACTATGGACTTGGGTGCCACTGCTGGCTCGCCCAGCAGTGCCGTCCCACGGCTCGCACTGCTGGGCGAGCCAGCAGTGGCACCCGGCCCTAGACCGAGGGGGTTGTGCAGTGCACTCTAGCTTACCAGCGAACTCGGGCGTGCTCCATGAGCCATTCTGAGTGGCATGATATGCTGGCCTTTGAGAATGAGAGAAACTGGTTTCTCTGCAAATTCAATTGTCGGACCCGCCGGTTCCTGGTTCCTCACGCCCCCAAGTTTTCACAGCCCCGGCTGTCTCAATCGTCCACGTCTGACGCGCATCGCCGCCCATGCCTCACGCCGGAGTCGATCTACCGTATTGGGATGGTTACCTGCGGCAGCTAGAAGCTGAGCCGGTCGACTACGACCATCAGGTACTCCACTCCCATGTCGGTTGCTGGGATGATCCCACCTGGAGCAATCGCGTCAGCGAGCACTACGCCCTGGCGGCCGAAAGCATGTGCCAGAAGGTCTGCGCCGCCGCCGGCGTGGACGCAGGTCAGCGAGTACTCGACGTCGGCTGCGGGCTGGGAACCGTGGTGGCCAGCATCAACCAGCGCGTCGAGCCGATTGATCTGGTCGGAGTCAACATCGACGCGCGGCAATTGGCGATCGCTCGAAAGGGCGTGCCGCCGCGCGGAGCAAACCACGTCGACTTCGTCACTGCCGATGCCGGCCGGTTGCCGTTCGCCGAAGACGCCTTCGACAGGCTGCTGGCGCTGGAATGCACGTTTCACTTCGAGAGCCGCGAAGGGTTCTTGCAGGAGGCTCACCGCGTGCTGCGCCCGGGTGCGCGCTACGCGCTGTGCGAACACTTTCTGACCGAACAGGCGCGGCCGGCCAGCGAGCAACGTCGGCAAAGTCGCATTTGGGGGCCGTTCATGGAGCCCTGCAAAGTCTCGCGCTACTGCGAGTTGGCCGAAGCAGCGGGCTTCGAACTCGTCGAACAGCTCGACGTGACCCGACTGACTGTGCCCACCTATCCCGGCATTCGCCAACTCATGCGACGCGGACTGCCCTGGCCCAAGCGCTGGCAAGCCGTGGCCATGTTGTGGTTCACGGAATGGCTAATGCGACGCGGGCGCCTGAAGTACATGATCCTGGCCTTCGAAGCCCGCGGATGATGACAGCACACAGTCGAGCTAGGGGATCGTGACGTTGTCCCGTCCTTCCCCCCGCTTGAAGACGATCCGCGCCTGGTTGTCGTCGTCGACCTGAAGCACGGCCCCGTGGGATTCGGCGCCCTGGAGGGACAAGACGGGCAGCTCGGCTTCGTGCAGCCGCGCCGATAGTCGCGGGTTTTGCTCGCCGTCGAGCAATCCAAACAGCGGCTGACCGCTTCGGTCTACGCCAATCACGGCGCGGTCTTCGCCCTCGTTTCCGAAGAAGATCAGATAGGGCTCTTTACCGTCCTTGACCACCATGGCAGCGCGGGGCGTGCCCTCGGGATCGCGCAACACAAACTGCTCGGCGCTCACGGTGCTGCCGTACAGGTTCCGGAGCACAATGACGATCAGCGGGATCAAAGCCACCGCCACGAGAATCCCAAGCTGTGTCCAACGGCTCTGCCGCTCCAGGCTCTCGATACGGGCAGTCAACTGCGCAATCATGACCGAGTCTTCTCCTGATTTCGATGAACCGACCGCGTCGGGCGAGCGGGCAAGCGATACGGGTTCGACATCGTCGCCATCAATTGACAAAGGATCGGCATCTACCTGTGGGTGCTTGGGTGCGACAAGATCGCGGATGCGCCATAGAGCGAGCGCGGGCGGCACCAGCAACATCAGCTCAATACCGAGCGGCAACAGGTTGCGCCGCGAGAACAATTGCTGCACAAACTCGCCCAGAGACGCATTGGCCGCGCCGTGATCGACGCCCTGCAAGACGGGCAGCGGCGGTCGTAACGACTCGCCGACAAACGGCCACAGCAAGGGCACTCCGGCGGCAGTGGCGAAGTCCAGCAGTAGATGGGACAGATAGAGTCCTGTCGCGATCAGGAACATCCGTCGCCGGGTGGGAAGCCAATTTCCGAGCAGCGCGGCGCATGCGGCGCCGAAGCTGACCGCCGCGAGCAGCGAGTGCGTCGCGCCGCGATGCCACGAGTTGATGCCGCCGCCGAACAGGTATCCCAGCACGAAGTCGACGTCCGCGATGTTGGCCGCCACCAGTGCAAACGCCAGCCAGGCCAACGTGCTACGAAACCTCCGCGGCTGACTCACGTGGCCCAACGCCAGTCCGGCCAGTGAATGTCCGATGGGCGATGCCACGTGTGCTCAAGACTCCCAGGGGAATGCCGCGCGCGGCTGCGAGCAGCCATGCTGCCCATCGTACTTCCTGGCTGAATGGTCGACGACCGGCGCTGTCGCCAAAAACACGCCTTCGCCGCTCGACAGCGAAAGTGGTTGCGACTGGCATCGCAGCCACCATTGCCCGGCCGTCAAGAATCGCGCCGGGCCAGCTTCTCACGGAAGTAGGTCAGGTTGTTTTCGAGTTGCTCAATATCGCCAGGAGCGAGGTCCTCGAGCTGTAATGCGTCCTCGATCAGTTGCACGGCGTCTTCCAAGCGGCCCGCCGCGTCGTACGCGCCGGCCAGCGTGTTCACGAGTGCCGGCGTGCGATAGCCCGTCAACTCGCACGCCTGCTCGGCGATTCGCACGGCATCCGCAGCGCGTCCGGCCGCTTCGTACGCCACGGCCAGTGTGTTGAGCATCGTCGGGTGCCGATACCCGGTAAGCTGGCAGGCCCGCTCGGCCAGGCGCACCGCTTCGGCAGCATTGCGCAGCTCAGCGTCAGGCGTCATCAACAGAAGATTAGCCAGGTTCACGGCGGCCTCAGCCGAATCCGGCGCGAGCTCAAGTGCGCGGCGGTAGGCCTCGATCGCATCTCTGGGGCGTCCTTGTGAATTCGCGATCATCCCCAGAAAGACCCAGGGCGTCTCGCTGTCGGGCGCCAGTTCAGATGCGCGCAGCAAATGTTGCTGGGCGCTGTCGAGATCGCCGCGTCCCAACGCGATGTGTCCCAGCAGTTCTTCCAGGTTGCTGCGCGCCGCGTTGCTGTAGGGTGCCAGCTCGACGGCCCGCCGCATGTCGGCCAGCGCTCGCTGGTGGTCGCCGAGCGCCCGATAGACGAGGCCGCGGCCGTTGTACGCCACCGCATACGAGTCAAAGAGCGCCAGCCCACGATTAAAGCTCTCCAGCGCAGCCGCGTGGCGTCCCAGGCGATACAAGAGATAGCCTAGCGTCACATGCGGTCGCGGCTCGCCGGGTCGCAGGCGAATGGCCGTTTCGAGGTGCGCCAGCGCCGACTGGTAGTCCCTCTCTTCGATCAGGCTTTCGGCCACCAGGTGATGCGCGACATGGTTGTCGGCATCGACATCGAGAACGTGCGTGAACAGTGTCTTTGTATCCCGCCAGTGCTGTACCTGCCCCACCGTCATGAGGGCCAAAAGCACAAGACAACACGCTGTCGCGGTGACCACGGCGCGCCGCCAGGCGGGGAATCGCTCGACGGCATCCGCGAGCGACCAGGCGATCATGATCGAGAGGCCCACCAACGGGACGTACATATAGCGATCGGCCATGGCCTGCGAGCCCACCTGCACGAGTCCCAGTACCGGTACCAGCGTGCCGAGATACCACAGCCAGCCGACGATCAGATACGGTCGTCTCCGCCACTCGATCAGCGCGACGACGCTGATCACAAGCAAGATCAAAGCGGCGCCCAGCGCCGGTGCGGCGAGCGCAGCGGCCATCTCGTCAGGTGGCAGGCCGCCTGCGCGATGCGGGTAGTAAACGACTAAGTTCACCGGCCAGAAGAACTTGCCCAGATAAGCTACGCAGGTGATCAACGCGTTCTCCACCCGCACAATCAAGGGCAGTGCAAGCTGCGTGCTCCCCTGCGCCCAGAGCACCGCGGCACTGCCGGCTGCGCTGATCGCCAACAGCGGAATCTTCTCAGCCGCCAATCGCAGCCAAACGTCCGCAGTTGCACGCTGATTTCGTTTGCTTGTTCCAGACCAGGCCATGTGCCGCTTGAGCGGCCAGTAGTCGAGCAACAACAGTGCGCAGGGCAGCGTCACCAGCATCTGTTTCGACATGATACCCAGGGCCATCACCAGCGCCACCAGCCCATAGCTGCCCCAGCCGGGCTTGCGGGCGTAGCGCAGATAGGCGCCCATGGCCAGGAACCACAACAGCGTGCTGAGTGTGTTCTTCCGCTCGGATATCCAGGCGACTGATTCCACGCCCAGCGGGTGCAAGGCGAACAGCGCGGCCACCAGCGCCGCCGGCCACGTCGCTGCGGTCATCCCTTCCAGCACGAGAAACAAGACCGCTGCGGCGGCCGCGTGCAACAGTACGTTGACGGCATGATGCCCGCCCGCTCCATCGGGGCCGAACAGTGAGCAATCGAGCATGTGCGACAGCGTCGTGAGCGGGTGCCAGTTGTAGGCGTGCGGTTCGGTGAAGGCCGCACGCAGGCCTTCCAGCGTCAGGCCCTGGCGGACGAGGCGGTGATTCGTAACGTAGACCGGATCGTCGTAGTTGATGAAGTCATACGTCACCGTTTGCCCATAGACCGCGGCCGACACGACGGCCAGCCCAACAGCAATCCAGACGGACCGCTTTCGGGCGAGCCGAACGGCACTGTGCTCGCTAGGCTGAGAGCCGATTTGATCGTTGCGGTGAGCCATCGCCCGACGCCGCAGTGAGGCGGCGCCATGTTGGAATTCTAGGACGGTGCGCGTGTCGAGAGCATTATCGCAGATGGATGGATGAGGAATCCGGCAGGGCGTCGATCACGCACGCTAGCGCTGCCGGTCCATCAGCCAACCGACGAGGCGCGTCACGAAACCGCGCGGCGCAAAAGGTACCGCAAAGGCACCCAGGCGATTGCTCATGCCCGGGATCACGATCTTCTTGCCGCGCATGGCGCCACGATAACCCACGCGGGCCACGGCGTCGCTGGTCATCATGCCAAAGCGAAACAGTCGCAGACGCCCCATGCCGGCCTGCTCCATGAAGGCCGTCCGCGTCGCGCCGGGACAAAGACACGTGACGGTGATGCCCGTGCCGCGCAGCTCTTCAGCGATCGCTTCCGAAAAGCTCAGCACGTACGCCTTGCTGGCGTAGTACGTCGCCATGTGCGGACCTGGTTGAAACGCGCCGGTGCTCGCCACGTTGACGATGCGGCCGCGATTCCGCTCGACCATGGGGCGCAGGAACAGCTTCGTCAGTTTCGTGAGCGCCGTCATGTTCACCTCCAGCAACTCGACGTCAGTCTGCAAGTCCGTCTCGGCGAAATCACCCCAGTTGCCGAAGCCGGCATTGTTGACCAGTACATCGACCTCGAGGCCCTCGCCTTGCACGGCGTCAAACAACTCTTGTGGCGCGTACTCCAGGGTCAGGTCGGCGACCATCACGGTCGTGCGGATGCCGTCGCGCTTCGCCAAGCACGCAGCCAGGGCATCAAGCTCTTCGCGACTGCGAGCCACCAAGATCAGATCGTGCCCGTGCCGGGCGAACTCATCCGCCAGCGCAGCCCCAATTCCGCGCGAGGCCCCTGTAATGAGGACGGCAGGCTTGCCACCTGATGCATTCGACGAAAGAGGGGCCGACATGAAACAAGCCGCACGCAGGAGCACAACAACGTCCTCAAGTGGGTCAGTATAGCGGTCGAACCTCGGCACGCCGTGCGCGGCTGTGGCACATGGCGAGTTGCGTGACCAGTCGGAATCTAGCGCAACTCGACGTGCATCAGGGCGATTGACTCGTAACGGCTTACGTCTCGCGATACAGGCCGCGCTACTCGCCCGCAGCGCGCCCGCCTATAAATGAGCGTACCGTCGACAGTAATCAGGCCGGCCGGGTCACCATCTTCGCGGGCATTGCATGTCATTCTCTCGCCGCAGCAGCCGGCAACGCTTTCTCGACTACAAGTCGCGGCTGGCCGAACGCCGCAAGGCGGGCGAATTCCGGGTGCAGCGCAAAGGCCATTCCGACGGACCGCCGTTGGCGCCCCGCAGCCGCTCGTTCCGTGAGCTGCTGGGTGCATTTTGGCGCTTGATTGGAGAGCATCGTGGCGCTGTGCTATTTGCGCTGGCGACGCTCACGTTCTCCACGTTGCTCAAGCTGGTGCCGCCCGCTTCGACCAAGATGGTCATCGACTACGTGCTTAGCGATCACCCGTTGCCCCCGCAGATTGCCCGGTGGTTTGCTGCCCCGCCCGGCCGCTACGAGCTCTTGCTGTGGATCGTCGCCGTCGTGATTGCGATCACGGTCATCGACTCAATCGTGCATCTCTGGGGCCGCTGGTACGCCACGCGGGCCACTAAGCGCGTGCAACTGGCCACCCGCCGTCGCGTGTTCGAACACGCTGTGCGGCTGCCCCTCGATCGCGTCTATCAGCTCAAGAGCGGAGGCGTGGCCAGCATCCTCCGAGAAGATGCCGGCGGTGTGGCCGAGCTGATCTTCAGTCTCTTCTACAATCCCTGGCGAGCCATCGTCCAACTCGTCGGCAGCCTGTTCATTCTCGCCTGGGTCGACTGGCGCTTACTCGCCGGCTCGCTGCTGTTGATTCCCACGGTGTATCTCACGCATCGCACGTGGATCAATCGCATTCGACCCCTCTATCGCGACATCCGCCGCCGCCGGCAAGACGTCGACAGTCACGCCACTGAGGCGTTTGGCGGCATGCGGGTTGTCCGCGCATTCGGGCGTCAGCGCAGCGAAACAGGACGTTTCTCGCGCGGCAATCATCTGATGGGCCGCCAGGAACTCGGCGCGTGGTGGTGGGCCCGCAGCGTCGAGCTGGTATGGGAGACGCTGTTGCCGCTTGCCTCTGCCGGGCTATTGCTCTACGGCGGCTGGCGCGTGCTTTCCGGCCAGCTCTCGTTGGGCGACCTGACGATGTTCTTGGCCTACCTGATGATGCTGCTCGGCCCGCTGGCGACGCTCGCGACCAGCGCCACGGCGCTCCAAAACAATCTCGCTGGCTTGGAACGCGTACTCGACCTGCTCGAAGAACCGCGCGAGATGCCGGCTCTCCCGGGGGCGCGCTCGCTAAGACCGGCGGACGTGGCAGGTCACATTTCCTTAGAAAACGTCTCGTTCCACTATCCCGGTCACGAGCAGCTCGTTTTGCGAGATGTGAACCTTGAAGTCCCGCCCGGGCAGATGGTGGCGCTCGTCGGCCCCAGCGGATCGGGCAAGACGACGCTCTGCAACCTAGTCGCGCGTTTCTACGATCCGGTCATCGGCTCGATCCAACTGGATGGGATCGACCTGCGGGAGATCGAAGTCGAGAGCTACCGGCGGCTGTTGGGCATCGTCGAGCAGGACATCTTCTTGTTCGATGGGACCGTGGCCGAGAACATCGGCTATGCCGTGCGAGATGCCACCGACAGCGAGATCTACCGCGCTGCTGAAGTGGCCAACGCCCACGAGTTCATCGAGACGTTACCGCAGGGCTACGACACGTTGATCGGGGAGCGCGGCGTGCGGCTCAGCGGCGGTCAGCGGCAGAGGCTGGCCATCGCAAGAGCGGTGCTGGCCGATCCGCGCATCCTGATTCTCGACGAGGCCACCAGCAATCTGGACACCGAGAGCGAAAGGCTCATTCAGCAGAGCCTGCAGGAACTGATGCGCGATCGGACGAGTTTCGTGATTGCCCACCGTTTGAGCACCATCACCCACGCCGATCGGATCGTTGTGCTGGCCGACGGGCAGGTTGACGAAACCGGTGTGCACGACGACCTGATGGCCGCCAGCGGCCGCTATCGCCACATGGTCCAGTTGCAGTTGGGCGGCGCGTAGCGTCGAGTCACAGACGATCTGTGCAAATCATTCAGCCGCCCGTGGCCAACTCCGCAGCCAGTACTTCGTGGTGGCAGTTCGCAACTCGGCCTCACCAAAGTACTCGCGGTACTGCCGCTCGCCCGTCAGGCGATTCGCCTTCGTGAAAGCCACCACGCGAAGGCGTCCATCCAGCGCAGGCTCGGCCGCCACGGCGAGTGCTACGCCGATCTGGACGCGATTCTGCGGATAGATCGGCGCTTGGAGCGCATCGAGCGACCACTGATCGATGCGCAGCCGCCACCACCCTCCTTCCTCCTCGGTCGCTTCCAGGTAAGGCTGCAACTGGGCTGGCAACTGTTCGCGGTCGCGATCTTGAATCAACACCGTGGTCCGCTCCGCCCGCGGGGCATACAAGCCCCAAGCCAACCAGGTCTCGCAGTAGCCCCACGGCTCCAGCAGCGGCCAAAACAGCACCCAACCGACGCCGATTTCGACGACAATGCTGGCGAACCGTCCCACTGGCGACGTCCATCGTTGCTGTTCAGAGGATGCTTCCTCGGTAGCCGCGTCCGTTGTCGGCCTTCGCGCATCTCTCGACTCTTGTTGCGAGGGCTGCGATTTCTTCAAGTTGCCGGCGCGCAAGGTGCCTCCGAAGAGCAAGACGTTTTGACCGAGGAAGTAGATGTTCCAAACGAGTACACCCGGCTGATGATCGAGCCCCCAGGGACTCAAAAGAATCATCATCAGCGCGTGCATCAACAGCGAGCCAAGCAGTCCGGCAACTCGCGTGCGCGCGAAGCAGAGCAGCAACGCGATCAGCAGCTCACCGATAGGAAACGCGGAGTTAGCCAGCGCCCTTACCCCGGACGGCCACCGTTCTGCGGACATGCCGACCAGGTGCAGCAGCGCATCGCGGAACTGCGGTCCCAGTGTTGTCAGAAACGCATAGTCCAGCTTCGCAACTGCCGAGTACAGATAGATGCTCACGACCAACAGCCGCAAGAGTACGACCCCGCGCCAAGGCGTTACCGCCGCCCAGAGGCACGACACGACGATGAGTTGATAGGCCCACGGCTGCGCGCGATGCTGGTCGCCCGCAATCAGCAGGACTAATGTCAAGGCCACGATGGCCAACGCCAGAGTTCGCCAGCGCGGCAGCTTCGGCAGCACGACGAGTGCGAACAGGGCCACCAACAGCAGCACCAGCAGCAACCACTCCCCCGTTGCCGAGAATCCATCCCAGAACGAGCAGAGCGGCACGCGTGGAAAGATCGTCTGCGGCGTCCACAGCCGCCACGTGGCGGCGACCAGTGCCAGACCGCCCATACCCAGCCACCGCCCGAGCAGGTCGTGTCGCCAGAGTTGTGCCGTCGACGGATCGTCGAAACAGGCGATCAATCGCGACCAGATCCGTCTCAGAATCATTGCTGCTGCGATGCTCCGGGCAGAATGCCGCGCGCCTCGATCGCGTGTCGATCGTCCACCGCGCTCGCGCTGCACGAAGTGAACTGGTATCCTTGATCGAGCCGCCGGTAACTCTCAGGAACGTTCACCATTGAACCAACTCAACGCTCCTCAGCCAGTGGTCGCGACCCCAGAGCAGGCGCCGCGCGGCAGCGCGCACGCCGCCGCCGATGATAGCCGCGCTCAACTCTACAACGCGCGCATCGTTTGTTTCCAGCGAGAGCACGATGAAACGAGCCGCCGCGCGAGCCGTCTGGCACATTTACGATTGGCTGCGTTTCTGCTCGGCGTAATACTCGCCGTGGTCGGGTTCGCCATCGATGCACAGCCTGCATCGCGATTCTCTTTCGCCGCGACAGCTCTAGCTGCGGTGGCATTCATCGCGCTGATCGTCATTCACCGTGGCGTGCAGCGGAACGTCGAGCGACTCGGCACACTTGTCGAAATCAATCGTCAGGCTGCGGCGCGGCTCGCTCGTCGCTGGAAAGAGCTGCGCCAGGTGCGACAGCTCGACGCGTGGGTCCGCACGCCACTGGCCCGCGATCTGGATCTCTTCGCCCCTGCATCGCTGATGCAGTTGCTGGGCACGGCGCACACGCCGTCCGGACGAATGACGCTCGGCCGTTGGCTTCTCGAACCGGCATCACCCAACGTGGCGAGACAACGACAACAAGCCGTCCGCGCGCTCGCATCGCAGCTCGAAGCCCGCCAGGAACTCGAACGGCTCGCGCTGCCCTTGGCCGAAGTGAATCCCAACACCGAGCCGTTTCTCGAATGGGCCGAAGGCCCGCTGTGGCTGGCCCAGCGCAAGTGGCTCACTTGGCTTGCACGTCTCGTTCCCGCCACGGTATTCGCATTGGCCCTGCTGCAAATTGCAGGCGTCGTGCAAGCCGCGTATTGGTTGCTGCCCGGCATCGTCGGGCTGCTGTTGAGCTTTCTCTTCTGCAGTCGTGTGCACGAGGTCTTTGCCCGCGTGTCGCGACGTTCCGGCGAAGTGGCTCGCTACGTGGAAATCTTGGCCGCCGCAGGCGCACTACGAGGAGATGCCGACGAGTTGGTCAGGCTGCACGCCGCGCTCCAGAACGATGAAGAGCCGGCCGAGCGGCTGCTCGATCGCCTGGCGCGTTTGATGGCGCTGGCCGACCTGCGATTCTCCCCCATGATCTACCTGCCCGTGCAAGCGCTGCTGCTCTGGGATTTCCACGTGCTGGGGCTGGTCGAACGTTGGCAGGCGCGCCACGGGCGCAAGGCGCGCGAGTGGTTCGCAGCCCTGGGCGAACTCGAGGCACTAGCCGCGCTGGCAGCACTCGCCCACGATCAACCCGACTGGAAGTATCCGGAGTTCACACCGGATGAACCGCAGGTTGTTGCCAAAAAGTTGGGCCATCCCTTGCTCGCCAATGAACAGAGGGTGAGCAACGATGTTCAAGTGGGCCCGCCCGGTACGTTCTTGTTGGTCACCGGTTCCAACATGTCGGGCAAGAGCACCTTGTTGCGCGCCGTGGGGCTCAACGTGATCTTGGCTTCCGCAGGCGGTCCCGTCTGCGCAGAGCGATTCAGTTTGCCGGCGCTGCGAATCGCCACCAGCGTGCGGATCGAAGACTCGCTCGAAGACGGCGTTTCGCTGTTCATGGCCGAGCTGGCGCGGTTGAAACAGATTGTCGACACCGCGCGGCAACTCGAAGGCGATCCAGATTGGCGGCTGTTGTTCTTGCTCGACGAGATCCTGCACGGCACGAATACGGCCGAACGCCAGGTCGCGGTCCGCCAGGTTGTCGAACACCTCGTTCATCATGGGGCCATCGGCGCCATTACGACGCACGATCTCGAATTGGCGCGCACGCCCGCACTGTCCGATGCGGCCCGTGCAGTCCATTTTCGTGAGTCGTTCACTGCCGATGAAACCGGTCGCGAACAAATGACGTTCGACTACCAACTTCGCGAAGGTGTCGCCACCACGACGAACGCCTTGCGACTGCTGGCCATCGTTGGCCTGACCGACAAGCCGGGACCCGACGACTGATCGAGTTCGCCAATCTCAGGAATCGAACTCACAATGGGTGCCACTGCTGGCTTGTCCAGCAGTGCCTAAACAACGTTGCACGCTGTCCCATAAAGAAGTCGTCGTGCAACCGGCGATGTTACGAATCGTCTAGAACCAGTTTCAGAACCGGTTTTCAGCCAAGCAAAGCACGCTAGCGCTCAGGTGATTCGATTGCTGTGCGTGCGGAACTCGCGTTCTAGAACTGGTTCTAGTTGCGTAGGCTCTGCGGGAGTTCAGTTAGCATGTATCCCTACGAATTTGTAGAAGAAAGTTGGCGGCACCGCGCAGGCGATCCGCGCGCCAGGTCGGTTGCTCTGCGGAAGGGCGTCACCAGCCCAGTCGACGTTTTTCGAGTTGAATTTGAACGCCAGCAGGAGGGGATCGACTCCAAGCGTTGCAATGTAGTCGATTCGGATGTCTTCATCTGGGCGCGCGGCGAACCAGATGCCCGATGGGCAACTAAGATCGGGGGCGTACCGCACCGGCCAACCGACAAGCCGTGGCCACGGTACACTGTTCGCAACGGCTCAGCGATTAGCACGCGCCCAATGACGTTTTTGGCGCAGTTCTGTTTCAACGACGGCGTCAAGGCTAATCTCGATCTTCCAGGTGACGTGCTATTGGTCTTCGTGAAAGACGACGAGTTTGCCGACTACGACTCTGTGGAATTAGAGTGGCATTCACTGGAAGTTAGAAAGCCAATGAGGGCGGAAGACGTGCCACAGCAGCGATGGGAGATCAAATGTTGCCATGGGTACAGGTGGCGTACATGGGATGTTGCGCCAGTAGATGGCTCTAGAGGTTCACCAAAGGTGTTGCGTGCCACAAAGATCGGTGGCGTCGCTTCTTGTTCGGATGCGGCGTTCGGGCCGCATTCAGGCGATTTGGGACGTTTCCTCTGCCAGCTCGCAGAGATTTCACCTGCCACAACCGTGCCATTTCCCTGGATCAATGTCGAAGGCGCCCTTGCGCGAGGCCGTTTCAGATCTGGCGATCTGTCCTTAGGCGATGCTGGCGTCCTGTGCTTTTACCTAGGCGATCATCACGTCGTAAATTGGCGATTCGAGTGCTATTGAAACCAGCCGAACTCGGGCTCTGAAACTGGTTCGAGACAACTGCAAGGCACGCTCGCTGCTGGGCAGGCCAGCAGTGGCACCCTAGATCGTATCATATACATCATGTGTACACGATAAGGTGCGGAGGTAAGAGCACTGCATGCCTGCTGGTGCTCTGGGCCGAGTGACCTACTCGTCGGTCACACAGCCGAGCGAGGCGCTTTGCACGTTCTTGATGTATTTGTAGAGCGTGCCGCGGGTGGCTTTCAGCGGCGGGGCCTGCCAGGCTTCGCGGCGGCGGGTCAGTTCGTCGTCAGAGAGATCGACGTCGAGCCGATTGTCAGCCGCGTCGATCGTGATCTGATCGCCGTCGCGGATCAGTGCCAAGGGTCCGCCGACTTGAGCCTCGGGCGTGATATGACCGACGATGAATCCGTGTGAGCCGCCCGAGAAGCGGCCATCAGTCATCAGCGCCACGTCCGATCCCAGACCGGCGCCCATGATGGCCGAAGTCGGCGTGAGCATCTCCGGCATGCCAGGCCCACCTTGCGGTCCCTCGTAGCGAATCACGATCACGTCGCCGGCGACGATCTTTTGTTGCTCAAGAGCTGCGAGCATGTCCTCTTCGCTGTCGTAGACCTTGGCGGGTCCGCTGAACCGTTCGCCTTCTTTGCCGGTGATCTTGGCCACGGCGCCCTCGGGCGCCAAATTTCCGCGCAGAATCTGAATGTGTCCCGTCGGCTTGAATGCTTTGTTTGTGGGGTAAATTACCTCTTGCCCGTCGCTCAAACCGGGCAGGTCGGCCACGTTCTCGCCTAGCGTACGGCCGGTGATCGTGAGGCAGTCGCCCGTCATCAGACCCTCATCGAGTAGGTACTTGATCACCGCCGGCGTTCCGCCCACGGCGTGCAGGTCTTCCTGCACGAAACGGCCGCTGGGTTTCAAGTCGGCCAGGTAGGGCACCCTCGCGCTCACGGCCTGGAAATCGTCGATCGAGAGCGGAACGTCTACGGCCCGCGCCATGGCGAGCAAGTGCAGCACGGCGTTCGTCGAGCCGCCCAGCGCCATCACGATGACCAAGGCGTTCTCGAAAGCCTCTCGCGTCATCACGTCGCGCGGCTTGATGTCGCGCTCCAGGCAGTTGCGAATCGCGGCGCCCGCGCTGAAACACTCGTCGAGCTTGCCCGGATCTTCTGCCGGCGTGGATGAACTGTAGGGCAGCGACATCCCGAGGGCTTCGATGGCTGAGGCCATCGTGTTGGCCGTGTACATGCCGCCACAGGCACCGGCGCCGGGACATGCGTGACGCACCACTTGGCGGCGCCCCTCTTCGTCGCGTTTGCCGGCCAGATGCTCGCCATAGCTCTGAAAGGCCGACACGATGTCGAGCTTCTCGTCGCCGTAGCAGCCGGCACGGATCGTGCCGCCATAGACCATCAACCCCGGCCGGTTCAGCCGCCCCAGGGCTATGAGACAGCCGGGCATGTTCTTATCGCAGCCGGGAATGGTAATGCAGGCGTCGTACCACTGGGCACAGACGACCGTCTCGATCGAATCGGCAATCAGGTCGCGCGATTGCAGCGAGAAGCTCATGCCCTCGGTGCCCATCGAGATTCCGTCGCTCACACCGATCGTGTTGAATCGCATGCCGACCAGATCGGCCGCCACCACGCCCTCTTTCACGCGGGCGGCCAGCTTGTCGAGATGCATGTTGCAGGTGTTGCCCTCGTACCACATGCTCGCGATGCCCACCTGGGCCTTTTGCATGTCGGCTTCAGTCAAGCCCGTGCCGTAGAGCATGGCCTGCGAAGCGCCCTGCGACTTGGGCTGAGTCACGCGTGCGCTGAACTTGTTGAGCGGACGGGTCATGGCATTTCCTTTGGCGGCGAACCGGCTAGGTGACCTTGTCAGTTGAGCGACGGTTCGTCGGGAGGTTCGCGCAAATCGAGCGTGTCGATCAGCCGCCCGCGATTGCTGGCCCGAAGTGCTTCGAGCCACAGATCGCCGGGCTGATCGAAGATGTGTTCTAGATTGGCCGGGTAGGTGTGCCAGGCGCCCTCTTCGATTTCGCCTTCGAGTTGTTCCGGTCCCCAGCCGGCGTGTCCCACGAAGAACTTGCCGGCGTCCTGCTTTTCCGACACCAGCGTGCGGATGTTGTCGGAATTCACGGAGAAGTGGACGCCGGGCATAATCTCGACTTCCGAAAGATCAGGGTGCGTGTGCAGCACCATCAGAGGCCCCGCCACCGGTCCGCCCTGATGCAGCGTGGCATCGATCTCGCACGGCTCTTCGCTCACCTGCTCCCAGACGTCCTTCACCGCGATCGACGCGGGACGGTTGATGATCAGCCCAAACGCGCCCTCGTCGCTGTGCTGGATCATCAGCACGACGGTGCGGCGAAAGTTCGGATCGGCCAGCGACGGTGCGGCGATCAACAGATGACCTTCAAGCGACTTCATGACGGCAATCTCGTCGGTCGCGCGAGGCCGGCTTCCTGCGGCGCAAGGGCGTGGAAGTTCTAGTCGAGAAAGAAATCTGGCATCAACTCGCGGCTCGGATCGACCGCGTACTTCGCAAAATCCGTCTCGCCCTCTTCGCGCAATACGTCTTCATCGATGAAGAAGTTGCCCGTGCACTGGCGGCTATCGCGGGTGAAAATGGCGTACGCCGCGTCGGCCATGATCTCGGCCGTGCGACAGCTTCCCATCGCTTCATCGCCGCCGAGCATCTTCATCGCCGCAGTCGCGATGGCGGTCTTCGGCCAGATGGCGTTCACCGCCACGCCCTCGTCGGCCAGCTCGGCCGACATGCCCAGCACGCACATGCTCATGCCATACTTGGCCATCGTGTAAGCCACGTGATTCTTGAACCACTTGGCCTTCATGCTCAACGGCGGCGAATTGTTGAGGATGTGCGGGTTGTTGCCGCGCAGCAAGTGCGGCAGACAGGACCGGGAGCAGAGATAAGTGCCCCGGGTGTTGATCTGGTGCATCAGGTCGTACCGCTTCATCGGCGTTTCCAACGTGCCGGTGAGGCTGATCGCGCTGGCGTTGTTCACCAGGATGTCGATCCCGCCGAACTCCTTCACAGTCCGCTCCACGCCATCGAGCACCTGATCCTCGTAGCGGATATCGACCACCAACGGCAGGGCCTTGCCACCGGCCTCTTCGATTTCTTTCCCGGCGGTGTAGATCGTGCCGGGCAACTTCGGATGCGGTTCGGCCGTCTTGGCGGCGATGGCGATGTTGGCTCCATCGCGCGCGGCCCGCTTGGCAATTGCCAGCCCAATGCCGCGGCTGGCCCCCGTGATGAACATCGTTTTGCCGCTCAGGTCCGCCATGGTCGACCTCGATCTTGAAAGGATGAACGCCGAAAAGTCACGTGCCGCCGGCCGACGTTTCCGGCCTCAGAGCGTCCCGCGTGTCAGAGACAAGCACGGCATTTTAGGCTGCCGCCCGACGCGGGTAAACGCACGCGCAATGGAGGTGCCTCGACTACTGCGAGAGCTGCCGAGCCGCCTTCCATGTTGCGGGGGCCGCCGAGTACCGACCCGCTTGTTGTAGCTATGTCAGAGCTTGGAAGGCAGCGGGGTGTCGAAGTCGGCGCTGGCGAGCGAAGATGTTGCCTCCTCCGGCGTCAGGAGCAGTAGCAGGCTGATATCTGCGACGACGTCTTCTGGCAACCGCTCCAATGCAGCCCAGATTTCATCTTCGCGCTCTGCAGGGCTCTTGCCGGCGAACTCTGGATTAAGGACTCGAATCCGTACAGAGACTGAATTGCGCCGATATATCTCGATCTCAACCTGCTCGTGCTTGTCATCGTATGCTTGGAGCGCCGTGCCTATACGTTTGACAACTGAATCAGGATGCGGCACTCGAAACTTAATGCTCATGTTAGACTCTCCCATCCGCCCACGTGACGATCGCGGATACCGAAGCCATAAAATCGTCTGCAAAGCGACGCTTGACCAACGTCGTTTCGTATCGCAAGTCGGTGGACCATGACGCCAACCGCGACAAGTGTCTCGCGATGTCCCGCGGGATCGAACCTCCAACGTGCCTGCGATAATAGTATCGCAACCATTCCAAGTCGTGCGCGCGCCGTCCGCGAAAGCTCCGCAACGCGTTTTCTCGTTGTGCACCTGCGAGGTTTGCCGGTATCAACGCCTTCATCAGGCATTCTACCGTATAGCCTGCCATATAGACTGCGCCAGTGGTGCGCTTCGCCAACAGGAGGACCTCAGCATCTTCTAGCCGTCGGATCCCTGCTCGGTAGAAAGGGCGTGCCTCGACTGCGCTTGGCAATCCCATCTGTTTGCCTCACGACCTTGCCCCAATTGCTAGCCGTACTACGATATTGTCGCCAACGCGAGTAGTTCAACCGCCCTCCCGCGAGATGTGGATCCAGTAGGCACCACGAGAGTTTCAGCTTTAGCCAGTGAGCTACTCCAACGGCCCTCTCAAGCCACCCGGCAGATGAAGCACTTGAGATACTCGCTTTCCAGGCAGCTCACGCTCACGGGATGATCGGGGGCCGCGCCGCGCGATTCGAGAATCTGGATCGGTCGTCCGCAGCGGCGCGAGACGCCGGAGAGCATGAAGGCGAAGTCTTCGCGCGACACGTAGCCCGAGCAACTACACGTGACGAGCATCCCATCAGGTTCCAAGAGCTTGACGGCCAGTTCGTTAAGCCGGTGGTACGCGCGCAGCGAGCGGGACACCGCGTCGCGCGACTGAGCGAACTTGGGCGGATCGAGCACGACCGCACCGAAGCGTTTCGATTCGCTGGCAAGTGCCTCCATCGCCTCGAACGCGTCGCGCCGTTCGAAACGAACGCCAGTAACCCCGTTCAACTCCTTGTTTGCCTCCGCAAGCTGAATGGCCCGCGCGCTACTGTCGATACCGACGACTTCCCGCGCCTCTCCCAGTTGCCGCGCCGCCAGCGCAAACCCACCGGAATAGCAAAACAGGTCGAGCACGCGGCGGCCCGCCAGATAGCCGGCAGCGATGCGGCGGTTTTCGCGCTGGTCGAGATAGAACCCCGTCTTCTGCCCGGTGACGAGCTCGACGCCGTAACGCAGACCATGCTCGGTAGTGAAGACTGGCTCCGGCGGCCGTTCACCCCAGTGCAGGCCGTCGTCGATCGAGAATCCTTCCCGGCTGGTGATGCCCTTCTCGCTGCGGAGCACGATGCCTTGCGGCTGTACTAGTTCGACAAGCAGCTCGGTCCACATGTCGAGATTCTGGGCGATGGCGGCCGCGCCCGGCTGCACGGCGAGAAAAGACCCGTAACGATCGACAATCAGCCCGCTGATGCCATCCGCTTCGCTGAACACGAGTCGCGCGGCGCCCTCCGCGTCGTTGTAGCCGAGTTGGCGCCGCAGCGCGAGAGCCCGTTCAAGGCGTCCGCGCCAAAAGTCTTCGTCCAGCGGTTGCTCGTGCTCCCAGGTATAGAGCCGTACGCGGATGCGGCTTCGGCTGTTGTAGACGCCCCGCGCGATCCAATCGCCGCCGGGAGCCACCAGCTCGACGACGTCGCCATCGTCGACCGCGCCATCGACCCGGGCGATGGCCGAGTCGAGCACCCACGGATGGCGCCCGTAAAACGGCTGGGCCTTGCGAGGTTTGAGAACAACTTGAGCCACTGAATGCCCTTCGACACAACATGGAAGAAGGGCATCTTACGCGGCGTGCGACGCGCTCAACAGGTGTGCTGGCATGAAGGCGAAGCCGAAATTCGGGACGCGCGTCAATGCGACGACGTCGTGACCGCCGCCTGAGCCGTGCGCTCGGAATGTCGGCCTAACAAGACCAGGTCGCCACGACGGAGGAACCGGCGCTGTTGCTCCAGGACGTCGATGCCCGCGGGAAGCAGCGGCTTCAACTCATCTAGCTTGTCCGCCCGGGTGACGAGATAGCCCTGGCCGGACTCCTGAAAGAAGGCGGCAACTTGCGCGGGTGTTGCGAGCGGCCGGACAGGTTGTTGCGCGTAGAACACGAGGCTGGGAACGAAGTACTCGTACGTCGACATTCTCGGCGCCGCGTCAGTCTCTTGCGCCGCTCGCGCGACGAGCGACGGTGCATTCTGGTGCCGCGCGACGCGTGGTGCGGCCCAGCCGAAGATCGCCACGCAGAACACGACCGCGACGATCGCGCAGGAAAGGGCGGCTGCCGCCACGCGCTGGCGTTCCGCCTGCCAATAACAAACCGCGCCGCCGACCAGCGGCACAAGTCCAATGGACGCCAGGATCCATTGGCCCGGTAACAGGAGGTAGGTCACGATGGGCAACACCACCAGCACGCCCGCTCCGACCAGTGGTAGCGACCCCAGCGCCATCCGTACCAGCCGGCGATTCGCCTCTTGCGGCGCTGCGAGCCAGCGATCGATGAACGCCGCCGTTCCCACGGCCAGCGCTGGATACGCGGGCAACACATAGTTGGGCAGCTTGGTGCTCGCCAGCGAGAAGAATCCAATCCAGAGGCCCATCCAAACGAACAGCAGCAGCACGGCTTGCCGCGCCTGCGTGCCCGTGCGCATGCGGCGCGTGAGTTCGATGCCCGAGAGCGTGAGAAAGATCGACCAGGGGAAAAAGCCGATGATGATGGCCGGAATGTAGTACACGATCGGGCCGCGGTGATTCTCTAGCGGCTCGAGGAATCGCCCCACGTTGTGATGACCCAGGAATCCCGCCAGCCATTGTCCCTCGGTACGAACACCCACGGCAACGTACCACGGTAGCGCGATCGCTCCGACGATGGCCACGGCCAACAGCGGGCGCATCGCCCACATCGCCCGCAGGACGCGGCGCGGCGCGAGGCATCGTGCCAAGTACCATACGGTTCTGCGGAACCAGGCAAGGCGGCCCGGTGCGGCGTCCGTCACAGCCGCCGTCGTCGCGCAGAGGATGAACAACCCCACGACGCCCAAGGGCAACACGATCGCCACCGGGCCTTTGGCCAGCACTCCACATCCGATGGCGGCATACATGGCAACAGCCCAACCCACGTGCCGCGGGGCCAGCGAGTCGATTGTGGGTCGCACCTCCGTAGTCGATTCCGGTGTGTTCTCTGAGTCTGGCGCGCGCTGCAAGCCGGCTGCTCGCACATAGCAGAGCATCGCCAGCGTGACGCAGAAGATGAACGTCGAGTCGGGCGTCGCCGCGCGAGCCACGACCACGAACATCAGGCTGGTCGCCATGATCAACCCCGACCAGAGTCCCACCCGCGGGCCGAACAACATGCGCCCCAAGTGAAACACGACCAGCACGGTGCCCGTCCCGCAAACGGCCGAAGCGAACCGCGCACCGAACTCGCCCACTCCCCACAAGGCATAGGCGGGAATCATCAGCCAGTACAGCAGAATCGGTTTGTCGGTCCGCAGCTCGTAGTTGAACGTGGGCACGATCCAGTCACCGCGGGCCATCATCTCCCGCGCGCACTCGGCATTCTTCGGCTCGTCCTCATCGAAGAGACTGGCACTGCCGAGACTCGTGAATAGCACGACCAGCGCCGCTGATAGCACGATCGCGTGATGACGTAGCGACTGGTTGAAGTGCATGGCGTCTCGCAGCCCATGAACAATAGAGAACGGGATCGCAACCGACGGCTCCCGGCACGCAGCGCGGCGAGAGTGTAGGCTTTCGCCGCGCTCGCTCGCAACGCCACTGGCGTCGACGCACGCGTGCTAGCACGCGTGCGCAGTGGGAGACACGTGAACTCGCCTGGGGCAACCGCGACAACGCTCGGTGCCGTTGTTTGGACTGGCCGCCGCTTGGGGGGTTCGTCTATAAGATGCAGGCGTAACGTGTCGGAGTTGGGGCGCCTCGACCGGTGAGTTCGCCTCGGCCTGTGAATCACCGCAACCGAGTCCGCATCGATGCCAGCCGTCCGTCGATTTGTTGCACGTCTGCTGGCCTTCGATACGAAACTCGCGTCCGCCATCGGTCCGCACGATGCGAGCGGTTCGAATTGGACGCTGCGACTCGTTCAGCGCCTTTGGCTAGCGACTGCAGTTGTGCTGGTGCTGTTGATAGCTGCCGTCGCCGCGCTGGTGTGCGACGTCGCCATCTCGAAATTCTTCCTACAGAACCCCGACACATTGTTGCGGCGGATGGTGGCCATCGCCGAGCCGTTCGGCAACGGTTGGGGCGTCTTGCTTGTCGTGATCCTCATCTGGCAACTCGATCCCGCGCGTCGCCGCGACTTGCTGTTCGTTGTTACCGCTTCCTATGGGGCGGGTCTGGTCGCGAATCTGGCGAAGATGACAGTCGTTCGTGTGCGGCCTCATAGTTTCGACTTCGTGGGAGGCGTCGCGACGACCTTCGGTTACCAGCTCGACTCGACGGCCGGTGGTAGTTCGCTGCAGAGCTTCCCATCCGCGCACACCGCGACGGCCGTCGGGCTAGCGATTGCCCTAAGTCTGGTGTATCCCCGCAGCCGCAATCTGTTCTTCATCATCGCAATCGGCGTCGCCATGCAGCGCGTCTGCGCCGGCGCCCACTTTCTCAGCGACGTGCTGGCCGGGGCCGCGCTGGGGCTAACGGTGGGCGTCGCCTGCGCGCGAGCCCATTTGCGCAAGTGGCGGCAGCTCGGCGCATTCCCTCGCGTCGATCACCGCGCGAATGGGAATCCGGCAGTAGAACACCTGGAGCGCAAACCGATTCGCGCCGAAAGCGTCGATCACGAATCGACGTCACTCCGCGACGACGCCCGAGCGACCAGCGCAGCATGAGCTTGCTGCGTAACCGCTAGCTCCCGGGCCCGGCCGCCAGGAAACGGTGCGTGGGCACGGGTCGCGCCGGACGAAAGCTCTGTGCGCCGCGCCATGCGACGTTTGCCCCGACCGCCTTGGCAGCCTCTTCAATGGCCCGCCGCGCATGCTGTTCGAGCGCCGCCGGATCGGTCGCCACGCGCGCATTGAGAACCAGCTCGACTTCTTTCGCCTCGCAGTGCGAGGGGAGCGAGAGTTCGGCCGGTGTGTGGCGACTGACGAGGTTCGCCACGCCGAAGAAGCCTTCATAGAGGCCGAT
Organism: uncultured Planctomycetales bacterium; assembly: GCA_938003525.1. GTDB lineage: Bacteria > Planctomycetota > Planctomycetia > Pirellulales > JAEUIK01 > CALKYM01. The sequence continues at coordinate 39,880 of CALKYM010000131.1, forward strand.
CACCTTGACGTGCGCCGTCTCGGCATCGTCGCGCTCCAGAGCAGCGCGGAGGCGTTCGATGATGTCCACCAGCAACTCGTCCAGTTGGAAAGAGTTGGCCGACTCAAATTCGGCCGCGGCATTCAGCCAGCCCAACTCGGCTTCGCCCTCGGCATACACGTCGTAGTCGACGTCGAGAATCCTCTGACCCCACTCACCCGGCTGATCGAGCGCAGCCAATAGTTCGTCGAAGCCATCACCCGTCTTTGCCGAGATGGGCAACAGCCTGGCATCCGGGCGCTCGCAGCCAATCAGTTCCGTGAGGCGAGCCTGTTGCTCCGAGCCCAATTCGTCCACGCGGTTGAGCAGGATCAGATCCGCTTCGGCCAGTTGTTGACGGAAAATGTACTCGGCTTTCGACGAGAAGCCCGCCTGCTGGCCGCCTTCGAGAATTCGGCGGCCGTGACTGGGTTTGAGGATCACCGCATACGGCGCGATCGAATACTGATGATCAAACAGCCGCAACAGTGGTTGTATGACGGTAGCCACCAGATCAGTGCAGCTTCCCACCGGTTCCGCGAGAATCACATCGGGCCGCTCTTCGACCGAAAGCCGCTCGACGGTCGAGGTGAGCTCGTTGAAGTGGCAGCAGAAACAGGCCCCCGCGACTTCGCCGACGTTGAATCCCTGCGCGCGCAGCGAATGCGTATCGACCAGATCTGCCGCCTGATCGTTGGTGATCAGCCCGACCTTCTGGCCCCGCTCCTGATACATCCGCGCCAGCCGCGCGATGGCCGTGGTCTTGCCGGCGCCGAGAAAGCCACCGATCATGACGTAACGGATGGGGCGCGTCATGGAAAGCCCTTTTGAGACCGCCTAAAACCAAACTGGCCAGCGTGCCTTTCAGCCTAGCAGCGGGGTACCCGGCCGCAAGGCGCGGTCGCACTCCCAGCCCGCGGCGTTCGAGTGACGTAGGATAGAGGCGTACGGCGTGCGAGTCCGCCGCTGAAATGCACGCCTCGATTGCTCGGCCAGACCGCAGACTCGACGAGGAACCCTGTGAACGTGGCGAAGCTGCAAATAGCCTTGCTGTGCTTGTGCGTCGTCTTGTTGGACGCAGGCGTCACCCACGCGCAATTGTTCGGCCAGCGCACACTCGGTGGAACGCTCAGCCGGCGGCCGCGGCCGGGATTCTCGGGCGAGGGCGCCGGTACGTTGACCGGCAACGAGCGCTTCATTCGCGGCAATCGAGAAGCCGGGGACTTTGTCGGTACCGATGCTGCTGACACGCCGCGCTTCATTGGCCTGCAGCAGGGGCGCAGCCGCGGTCCGATTCGCTCGGCGATCACGGGTCTCAGCGAGGTGGGCGACCAGAATGTGAATCAACCGCAGCCGCAAACCACGCCGGCCGACCGCCCCTACGCGCCGCGACTACAACTGGGATTCGAGATGCCCGCGCAGCCGGTTCAGGTTACAGCCGGTCTGGCCCAGCGGGTGCAGATGAGTCTGTCGCGGCAGACGATTGATCTGCCGGTGGGGTCACTACGCGTAAGCCTTCATCAGCGGACGGCCATCCTGCAGGGTGAGGTCGCCTCGGAGCATGCGCGTCTCTTGGCCGAGCAATTGGTCCTCCTGGAACCCGGGGTGTCCCAAGTCCAGAACGAATTGCGTGTGGTTGCCGCGCCAGAGAACCCTGGGGCGTCTCCGTCTGGCGGAGCCGTCGATACGCTTCCCAGCCCCCTTGGCGATACAACTCCCACGCAGCCCGATGATCGTTGACGTCGACCGGGGCGGCGTCCTGATTCTCGCCCACGGTCGGGTTTCGTACTTCGCGGGCGGCTAGCTGCTGCTGCGCTAGCTCGACTGCGGCGCCGGTGCCGAAAGCCGGCAGACTGAGCGCGGGCGGCGGACCCTGCTGCGCCGCAAACGAAGGCGGCACGTCGATCGTCGCCGTTTGCAGTGTGTTCTGAGTGGCGGCTGGCACGGGGTGTCCGGGCATCCCGTGTGCAGGAGGACTAGCTCCGACCGCGCTATACGCAACCTGTTGCGCGCTGCCGGGCGCCGGCGACATCTGGTGCGCGACCTGCGGAAGTGGCTGCGGCGGCGCGACGCCGGGCAGAATCTGTTGCGTCATTTCCGAAACGGCAACGTCTCCCGCGCTCGATTCAAACCGGGCTACCAGGCTGATTTCCGTCTGTGGGCCGCCCACTTCATCCCAAGGGATCCACACACTGTAGGAGTGTCCCAAGGCCGATTTGCTGTGGTGATTCTGCAGTTGCTCGGCGGGGATAATGTACCGCTTGTCCGGCACGCAGTTGTCCGGATCGCGATGGGTTTCGTCGAACGCGTACACCACCAGTTGCCCGTCGACGGGAATCGGCTCGTCTGAGCGCTGGTTGTAGAACATCAGGCGTCCGCCAAACCCGCGTCGCGAATGCTGCCCGGCCCGATGTTCTACAGCGTCGGTCCAGATGGCCGTGACACGCGCCGGCCTCTTGAGTTCTGCCTTGTCACTACGTCCCGGATTGAGCCAATCCGTATTCAGATCGAGGCTCGCGCAGCCGCTCCAGATCAACAGGCCTGCCAGAGCCGTCACGATGCGCGCAGCGCGGAGCCCTTGACCCGCCGGTCGCAGGCTCAGTGAGTTCGATGTCGTGCGGTTCACGTTGGCGGTCACGGTAGCTTCTTGCAAATCGCTGGTGTTGACGTGATCAAGTCAGCGGCTGTGAATCGTCAGCCTCGTGGCACGTAGCCCGCCTGGGGTGGCGGCAAGTGCATCGCGGGCTGCACGACGGGTGCGGCCGGCGACTGTGGATTTAGCGGCGGCGCAGATTGTTGGCCTTGGGGTGGAAGCTGATCGGTGGGCGTGGGCACCATCAAGGGTGCCCGATGAGGTGCCGGCAGGCTCGGGCCACCCGGCAGTACTTCCACCGGCATTCCTTGTTCGAGGACTTCCGCCGGCACCCCGTCCGGATAGATCACCTCGCCACCCATACGACAATGTTCGCAATCGCCACGCTGACAGACCGACCCGTCTTCGTGCAGCCGCACGACGTCAGCCAGGCACCAGCTCATGCGACTGGCCTCGATGGCCCGCAGTCGGTCGGCGTCGTACTCATCCCGCACCACGTGCGGCGTGAGAATGATCAGCAGTTCGGTTCGCTCCGACTGCGTACCGTCATAGCGGAACAGGTGACCCAGCAGCGGGATGTCGGACAACAGCGGCACGCGGCGAGAAACCTGCGCCCGCTCCTTGGTGATCAACCCACCCAACACAATGGTCTGTCCGCTGGCGGCGCTCACCGTCGTTTGCGCCGTTGTGGTGTTGATCCGCGGCGAGCGAATCACCTCGCCAGTCGACGAGCTGGCCACCGGAATGCCCTCGGCGTCGGGGCCAAGCGAAGATTTTTCGGCGTCGATCTCCATCACAACCATCCCTTCCGGGCTGATGCGGGGGGTGACGCCGAGAATGAGTCCCACGTTTTCCAAGGCGATCGTGTTCACCTGGCTGAACTGATTGATGGTCGTGCCGGTGATTCGCGGCACGCGCTGACCCACCTGGATGAAGGCCGGCTGATTGTCGAGCGTCATGATCTGCGGCCGGCTGAGCACATCCAGGCGGCGGTTCTCGCGCAGCGCACGCAGCAGGGCGCTGACGCTTTCGCTGGATGCTGACAACACCAGACCGCCGTACCCAAGTTCTGTGTTCAAGCGGCCCACAGCAAAGTTGGAGAGCCCTTGCGTCCCGATGGTGGCGCTACGGGCCAGCGCACTGGTGGCGCCACTGTTGCCGAGCGGGGTGTTGTTGAAGTTGTACCCCGGCGTGTTCGTCGCGCCGACGATGACTTGGTTCTCCGTCACCACACCGGTGCCCGGCGTCGCGGCGCTTTGCGTGATGGTCAGCAGGTCGCCCAGCAGGCTGCGGTCAAAGAGCACGGAGTCTTGCAGTCCCAGCTCGATGCCAAATTCATCGGTGTTGTTGAGCTGCACCTCGGCGATCAAAACCTGAATCAGCACCTGCGGCGGTTGCTCGTCGAGCTTTTCGACCAACTCCATGATCTCGTCGTAAAACCGCGGCGTAGCGCTGATGATCAGCGCGTTGCTCACCGGCTCGGGAACAACGACAACTTCCGACTCGATCTGCCGAAACGGGCTGATTGTTCCCGGCGCTGCCTGCTGCACCTGCCGTTCGCTGCGCAGAAACTCGTTGATTGAGATGGCCACGTCGATAGCCGGCGCATTCTTCAACCGATAGACCGTGCTGCGACGATTCTCGATATCCTCTTCATCCAGCCGCAGCAGGATGGCTTCCACGATCGTCAGATCGCCCGACGAACCCGATGCGATGATGCTGTTCGTCCGCGTGTCGACGGAGAATCGCAGCGGCGCCAGCGACGATTCGGCTTCGGCCCGCGGGAGCTGGACCTGGGCCGAACCTGGGGCCGTACCCAACAGCGTTTCCAGCATCTGCACCAACGATGCGGCATCGCCGTGCAAGATCTTGAAGACCTTGATCTGCGCCACGGCCGCGGGCAGCGCATCGAGGTGATCGATCAACGCTGCCAGCAGTTCCATGCTCTCGGCCGGCGCCGAAACGAGCAGAGTGTTGGTGCGCGGGTCGGGCGTGATTCGCACGTCGCTGAGAACACCCGATTCAAGCAACCGCTCTCCCGTTCCGTCGATGGTGAAGAACTCGAGCACGTTGGATCGCTGGTTGGTGGCGTTGTCCGTGCCGCTGATCGCGTCCTGCAGCACGGGCCCGAGGTCGGCGGCCAGTGTGTTCTTCAGGTGAAACACCTGCAACTGATTCACCGCGCGGCTATCGGGCACGTCGAGTCGCTCGACGATCAGCGCGACTTCCTGCATGTCGTTCGGATTCGCGTGCACGACAACGCTGTTGCTACGCACGTCAGCCGTGGCCAGCACGCGCGGTGCGAGACCGACGGGCGGTTCGCCAAAGAAGTCCTCGATCGTTGTGGCCACGGTCGCCGCAACGGCGTGTTGCAAGCGAAACACGCGGGCCTGAGTTTTCGGGTCGGCCGGTTGGTCGAGCTTGCCCAACAGGTCCTTGACCACTTCCACTGCTTGACCACGGCCGATGATCAACACGGCATTCGGCGTGACCAGCGGCGTGACCAGCACGCGACCTTGGCGACTCGCCAACAGGGCCTCGTTGACTTGCTCGATCACTTCGGCGACGCCCTGATTGCCGACGTGCCGCAACGTGTAGACCTCGATGACGGGCTCTTCCTCGGCGCTGACGCGCTCGATCTCCTCGATGATCCGCAGCACCTCTTCGACGTCGCGCTCGTCACCACGAAGGATGATGATGTCCAAGTCGGGCAGCACTTCCACTTCGACATCGGCTCCCAGCGGCCCCGGTGATTCGCTCTGGTCGTCTTGCTCCTCGCCGGCGGCAGCCGGCACTTGACCGAACAGCATGCCAGCGAATCCTAGTGGTCCGCCTGTCGTGCCCGGTCGCATCGCCAGCCGCTCGGCGCGGCCGACGGAGTTCAGCGATGACTGCGACGGATCAGCCTCGCTACCGCGGTAAGCATCCATGGCGCGGCGAACTTTGCGAAGGTGGGCCCGCTCCAGCGGCACAATGCGTATCGCGCGGCCCGCCGGCTGGCGCGGGCTATCCAGCATCTCGACCAGCCGCAACACCTGTCCGGCCAGCGGTTCGTTGCCGCGCACCACCACTTGATCGTATGCGCGATTAAGTCCCAGCATCACATGCTCGCCGCCGGCGTCATGCACGACGTAGCCGGGCAGTCCGGCGACTGCCTCGTCGACCGGTTGCAATCGCGCGGCCAGCATCTCGACCAGCAGCGGCTCAATTTGCGCACTTCGGGCATGGCGAAGCTGCACGAAACGCGGCGGCGTATCCAATTCTCCCGGTTGGTTCGCTGCATCGGGAACGATGCCGGCGTTTTGACCTCTTCCGGCAGCCCCATTGATCTGGCGATGGACTTCTGCCTGAACAGCTTCCGATGCCACCACGACGAGCTCGCCGGTATTCGGATCGACGGTCATACCGACGTCCGTGCGCGCCGCAAATTGCGGACTAAGAGCCGCGACAATCTGGTCCGGCGCACCGGCGGTGTGATAGCGGCGCACGACGGGGCTTCCCGAAAGGCCGGCGCCGGGAACGTCGATAGCGGTGAGTGTCTGACGGACGAGTGCCTGAACTTCGGCTGATCCTGCGACCAGCAATTGCTGTCCGCGCGGGTCGACGGAGATGTCGGCGCCCCCGCGCTGTGCGATGAGTGGCAAGAGGAGCGATCGCGCCTGCTCAGCTTCGACGTACCGCAGGGAATAGGCCTCCGCCCGCGGTGGCACCTGGGCCACTGCGCAGCGGCATGCACACGCAAGCAACAGGCCACAAAGGAACGCGTCGAAACACGCCCATCGCGTCCGAGAGTCGTTCACAATTGTAAACCGAAGTGACACGTACAGATCGACCGGCGAAAGCAATCCCCCCTGCTACGCCGTACGACAGCGGTGCATGCAACTAGCGCGCAGCCGCACTCCACCGCTCAATCCGTACATTCGGCAAAGTCTGCCTGCGTCTCCACGTTTTCGCTGCGCAGACTCGTCGAAGAGCAAGCGTTGCCAGCAGGGACTGCACGGTAACTGCATCTCGAAACCGTGCTCAGGCTTCGCCGCCTTCGTCTTGCAGCAACGCGTCTTGCAGCAGGTGCACCTCGCGGCTGCTGTGCGCGTCGACCGACTGGAGCAAAGTCGCCAGGTCTTCACAGGCTGCATCGAAACAGGATTGTTCGGTGGGTGAGAGTTGCTCGAATCGTCCCACCAGCCGGTTCAAAGTCGTGCGAAACGAGCCATGCTCTTCACGGAGATCTTGCACCTCGGCGGACAGCCGCGGTTTCGCCTGGACGACCGCGCTCATATAGCCGTCGTATTCCTCCAGCGCCATCAGGCGCTCCAAATGACGCTGGAACGACTGCACAACGAAGCGCAAGCTCGACAGCTTCCGCGCCGCGCCGGTTTGTTCGGCATGCCAGGAGAGAATGGTCCGCAAGCTACCCGTGATGTGCTTGAGCGTCTCGTGTTCAACGAGCGTCTGCTGCGCGATGTCACGATTGGCCATCGCAGTGTCCTCCTGCTGTCGGCGAGAAGACCGGGCGGCAAGCAGATGCAGGCCAGCAAGCGAGGTGGCGACCCCCGGAGGTTCCGTAATTCTCGGCCTTGATAGATGCCGGGTCAATCTTCGGCCGGCCCGCAATCGATCAATGCACCAGCCTTCGGAACGCGACCTCCCGAACGGGGCATTCCAGCCACCTCTGCGGTTCGCCCGAGGCGTGGGCATCGGACAACAGCGCGAACGTCTCCCCCGCGGCGCCGAGCGTCTGTTCGAGCTCACGCTCGCCCTGCGCTGCGTTGAGATAAAAGGCCGTCAAGCCGTGGCAGCCACGCCGCGCCATTTCCTGGATGTACAACGTTTCCAAAACCGTCCGACTGCCAGCATCGGACACGTCGAACTCGAGCCGCGGGTGGGTGGCGATGCCGCAACAACGCACCGGGCAACCCTTTTGACGGGCCAGCCGCGTCAACTCCGTTTGCAGTTGTGAACCGACTTGTCGGCAATGTCCGGGGACGTCGCGACGCACAGCCTCGCGCAGCGTCGTCAGGCCGGCGCGGAGTCCGACCGTGTCGCTCCAATAGGTGCTCGACACAAATGTTTCAGCCGCCGCTTGCATCACGTCGCGGCGTCCGACGACTGCCGCCAGTGGATAGCCATTGGAGATCGACTTGGCGAACACGGCCACGTCGGGCGTCACTCCGACGTCCGACTGGGCTCCTCCAGTCGAATAGCGAAAACCCGTCGAGACCTCGTCAAAGACAAGCACAGCGCCGTGGTCTCGACACAGCGTCGCTACCGCAGCCAGATACCCCTTAGGTGGCTCGTCGCTGCGGAGCGGCTCCATCACCACAGCGGCGACTTTGCCGCGCCGCACATCGAGTGATTCACCCAGGGCGTCGGCGTCACCATAGGGGAACGGGATGCTCGTGCCGGCCAACGCTCGCGGCACGCCCCGCGGTGCGATGTCCGGCAACAAGTGCGCTTCGAGCTCGGTCTCGTCGTTCAGGTTGGCGGCCAGATACCAATCGTGCCAGCCGTGGTAGCCGCAAAACAGGATCGTGTCGCGCCCCGTCGCGGCCCGGGCAATTCGGACAGCCATCGCGCAGGCTTCACCGCCAGTCTTTGCATAGCGAACCATTTCGGCGCACGGCACCCTTTCGATCAGCTCTTCGGCCAACTCCAGCTCGAGTTCGTGGTTGATGCCGTAGATCGTCCCCTGACTGATCTGTTCGCGCACCGCATCGTCGACGACCGCGTCGGCATAGCCCAACAAGATCGCGCCAATGCCGCTGGTCCAATCGATGTACTCGTGACCGTCCACGTCCCAAAACCGTGCACCGCGGGCACGTGCGGCGTAGATCGGCGAAACGCCGTAGGCGAACCGCGATGGTTGCCGGCTGAGCAACTGCGTTCCGCCGGGAATCATGGCGGCGGCGCGCTTGTAGAGCGCGAGCGAGTTCTGTACACGCGAGTTCTGTGGTTTCGATTCCACGCTGTCGCAGCTCGTTTCCCAGTCGTTCAGGATGCAGCCTGCTAGGCCGCCCGTTACGATAGGCGATCGGTCGGGGGTCACCAACCAGCACGTCGCCCGCCGTTGCACGGAACCCAAACATGGCCTCACAAGAACTTCAACACCGCTTCCATCACGATGGCTTTGTCGTGGTCCGCGAGTTTCTGCCGTCGCATGAGCTCGCGTCACTTCAGACCGAACTCGACCGCTACATCCGCGAGATCGTCCCATCGCTACCGCAGGGCGATGCCTTCTTCGTCGATCGTGCGCGGCCGGAGACGCTGAAGCAGTTGCAGCATATGGATGTCGACCCGTTCTTCCGTGACTACGCAAGAAACAGCAGGTGGTGCGAGCTGGCCCAACGGCTGCTCGGCGAACCGGCGAGCTGCGATGCGCCCGAGTGGTTCGATAAGCCGCCCGGCACGCAGCACGAGACGCCGCCCCATCAAGACAACTTCTACTTCTGCCTGCGACCGCCGCAGGTGATCACGATGTGGCTGGCCCTCGACCCGGTCGATGAGGAAAACGGCGGGCTGTGTTACCTGCCAGGCTCCCATCGCCGCGGCATTCGCCCCCACGCGGCAAGCGCCATGATCGGATTCTCGCAGGCCATCGTCGACTACGACGAGCAGGACCGGGCCGCCGAAGTGAGGCTGAAACTCTCGCCGGGGGATCTCGTCGTGCATCACGGCGAGACGATTCATCGCGCCGACCCGAATCGCAGTGCCACGCGACACCGACGTGCCCTGGCCATGGTCTTTCGCGGCGCCAGCGCGCAGCGCGATGAGCAGGCGTACGCCCGATACCTGCAGGCGCTCGATCAACAGCACGAGCAACTGCTGAACTGACCGCGGCCTGCGATTACGGGGAAAGCGATGGCCAACGTGCTCGATCGATTTCGGCTCGATGGTCGCATCGCGCTCGTGACCGGCGGCGCAGGGCCGCTCTTCGGATCGAGCATCAGCGAAGCGCTCGCACAGGCCGGCGCCACGGTGATCACCGCGTCACGCTCCCGCCAGCGTAACGAAGAGTTCGCCGAGCAACTGCAGGCCGCCGGGCACGACGTACACGCGATGCAGTTCGACTTGGAAGACATCGCGTCGATCGATCGACTGCACGACGACGTGATGGCCCGCTGGAATCGACTCGACGTCCTCGTCAACAGCGCGCTGGCGCAGCGCGGTCACGTGGGCACACTCGAAGCGCAAACCTCTGAGGCATGGCAACACGCGGCCGCCGGAGATTTCGCCGGCGTCTTTCGCATCTGTCAACGCTTCGTCGCCGACATGGTGCGTCAGCAGGCTGGTTCAATCATCAACGTGGCCAGCATTTACGGCGTGGTGGCCAACGACCCGGGCATCTACGAAGGCACCGACATGGTGCAACCGCCCAGCTACAACTTCATGAAGGCGGGGCTGATCAACTACACGCGCTACTTGGCCAGCTACTACGGACGGCACGGCGTGCGGGCCAACGCCATTAGCCCCGGCGGTTACTTCAACGACCAGCCGGCCCAGTTTGTTGAGCAGTACACGCGCCGCGTCCCGCTAGGACGCATGATGGATAACGAAGACGTCCAGGGTGCCGTCGTGTTTCTGGCTTCAGATGCCGCCCGCTATGTCACCGGCGCGAATCTGCTGGTCGACGGAGGGTGGACGATCCTGTGAAGGTACTCATCGTCGGCGGCGGCTCCATCGGCGAACGCCATCTTCGCTGCTTCGCGAGCGTACTCGGTGCTGCTCCCGGGCTGTGCGAGATCAACGACGAGCTGCGCGAGCGACTTGTCGACCAGTACCGCCCGAGCACGACGTTTGCTTCACTCGATCAGGCACTCGACGCGCACTGGGACGCGGCGGTGATCTGCACGCCAGCCCATTGCCACGTCGATCACGCGATGCAGTTGTTGCCCAGCGTCGATGCGCTGCTGATTGAAAAGCCGCTCGCCACGCAACTGGCGGATGCCGAGCGACTCGTTGCTGCGGCGAAGGGCCGCACGGTCGGAGTGGCCTACGTCTTTCGAGCGCACCCGGCTGTGCAGGCAGTCCGCAAGGCGCTCGACGCCGGCGAGATCGGCAGATTGCGCCAAGTGACCAGCGTGGCGGGACAGCACTTCCCCACGTTTCGCCCTGCCTATCGCGAGATCTACTACGCCCGCCGCGAAACTGGCGGCGGCGCCATTCAGGACGCAGCGACGCACACGCTCGATCTCGTGCAGCACCTAGCCGGTCCGCTGGACTGGATCTTCTGCGACTACGCGCACCAGGTTCTGCCCGACGTCGAAGTCGAAGACACGGTCCACATCACCGCGCGGGCGCAAGGCGGCGAAGTGCTCGTTTCGTTGGCGCTCAATCAGTTCATGGCGCCCAACGAGAGCGTCGTGCAACTTAACGGCGATCGCGGAAGCCTGCGGATCGAACTGCACGCCCATCGCTGGGGTAAGCGCACCCACGAAGACGACGCCTGGCATTGGAGCCCGGCACTGGTCACCGAGCGCGACGAATTGTTCCGCCTGCAAGCCACCGCGTTTCTCGCTGCGGCGAGCGGTGACGCAGCTCTCTTGTGCGATCTCAATGACGGCCTGTCCACGCTCCGCGCTAATCTCGCCGCGCTCGAATCGGCAGGTCAGCGCCGGGTTGCGCTGACCGGAGTCAGCTCAAGCTGAGCTTCATGGGCTTTCCGGCTCTGTGGAGCCATTGCCATTTGCCAACGGCGCTTTCGATTCGTTGGTAGGTGTACCATCGAGAAGCACGAGCGAGTCGACCGCTAACAAGTTGCCATCGGATGAGAACTCTAGGCGCCTCGACGAAGTGGCCTCTTCCGCGCGAACCAAAGTCAGCACCGCACTTCCTGTTGTTGTATCCCATAGGACGATCTCGCCACTGGTCGCTCGCGTCACGATGCGGGGCGCGGTGGGATGGAACGTAAGTGCGTGGATCGGATGCGCGGGCAGCGATCCATACCAGGCGCCGCGTTCGATGTCCCAAACGCGAATGGTGCGGTCGGGTTGCACGGCCGCGAACCGCTTCCCGTCTCGACTGAGCCAGCTATTGTCGAGATTGTCATCAACAGGTGTTTCGGTCAACGGATTCAATTCGTCGCCTCGGGGAAGGTCGATGAAGTGAACGGGCTTCGATGCCGTATCATCCACAAGGACCAATCGCCAGCGATCCTCAAGCATCGCAACGTGTAGGCGACTGCCTTCGGGAACGGCCATGGTTTCTTCGACGGCGAGACTCTTGGCGTCGCGGACGCTCATGCTTTCGGCGTCGAGTGTAGCGATCAACAGACGTCCATCGCGGCGGAGGAAGCCGTGCACATCCACTTCGGGATCGTCGATGCGCAAGAGTTCGTCACCTGAGGTTGGATCGAGCAACACCACCGCGGCGTTGCGCCGCCGACCGACAAGGCTGGCAACTCCTCGCCTTCTCCGATGTACTCGACGATCATCGCGAGGCAGCCAGGCGGCAACATACTTGTTGTCGGGTGTGAATTCGGCATCCGTCACGTAGCGTGAGGTCACCGTGCGCACAAAGAGCTCCTCCCGAGTGGCCACGTCGTAACAGGTCACTGAATCGGCATAGAACCCGACGATCCTGCCGCAGTCGCGAGAAAACGATGTTTCTTGGTAGGGACGGCTGGCCGTAAATTGTCGCGAGAATCCCCCAGTGGAGAAGGGAAAGACATGGATACGCTGTGGGTTGCCGAGGACGAGCGCTGTGCCGTCGGGCGTGAATTCAACAGAATTCGGTTGTGTTGTCACCGAGTAGTGCGCCAGGCGCCAACCCGAGGCTACGTCGCGAATTTCCAGCTTGTTCGACGTGTCGACCGTCGCAAGTGTTGTCCCGTCGTGATTGAGTGCCATCGAAGCAACAAGCTTGGCCTGGTTGCGTTGCAGATTGTTCCCTTCGAGATCGCCTACAGAAACGGTACCATCGTCGACTTCGAAGGTTGCTATACGGTTCCCATCCGAACTAATCGTTGGCGATGCGGAAGAGTCAGGCGCGCCCGGCTCGTAGCGAACCTCGTGCTGAAAGACCGACTGCGGCTGCTGTTCAAGTTTCCACAATTCAACCTGAAATCCTTGCAGGTCACCTCCCTCGGCCAGCCGCGATCTCAACCACAACCGCTTCCCCTGATCAACAAATTGCACGGCCTCAACGCTGCCCTCAAAGCCAGGCTGTAGTGCCGCCACTGGCTGGATTGGAACATTGGTCGTCGTCCAGACCTGCACGTCTCGATCGCTCCACGCTGCCAGCCGTGCGCCATCTCCGCTGAACTCGACACGCCCCTGGCTCCTTAGCATCCGTGCTAGTTCGTCTGGAACACGCTTCTGAAACACCCGATTGCCGTTTTGAGCATTGGTCGTGGTCAATTGGCCGTAGGACGCGAGGGTCAGCAGTACATGTTTGTGAAACCCGATCGCTGCCACATCTCGAAACCCTGACAGTTCCCGAGTAACTTTGCCGGATACGATGTCCCAGATTCTGACTCGAGCATCGTCATGCGCCGTCGCGATCCGCTCGGCGCCCACTGCCACGTTGTGAATCTCCGTCGAGCGATCGTCGTCGCTGTGGCCAAGCTCGAACGATGCCGGCGTCACCAACCGTCGCAAGAAGTGCCACTCCCAGCCGCGCAGGTCTTCGTCGCAGCGATCGAGCGCGTGGACCATGAGGACGGAATCGCCGTCGCGTCGAGCTTCTTCGGCGGCCGCGAGCGTCTGCCGATACTCGTCCCATCGCTGCCGCTCTTTGAGCCCCTGTGCAACGGCAGTCTGCTCGCCAAGCTCGCCCTTCGTAGTGGTCAGTTCAGCAATTGTTTGCCGCAATTGTGTGTTGATCACATCCTTCTCTTCCAACGTCGCGGCCAGTTCGTCGGCGTTTCGCCGTGCGGTGTCCCTGGCGGTTTTCAGTTCTTCCGCTTGTGCTTCCAGTCGTTCGTTGGTTTCCTGCAACATGTCCCGCTGGTCCGCCAGCGCCCGACCGGTCGCATCCGCATCGCGCTCTGCATCCTCGGCGCGTGCGCGTAAGATTTCGGCCCGTCCCCACATGGCGGACGTGCCGACCAGGCCGGCAACAACGGCGAACACGACCAGCATGATCAACGATGCAATCGAACGGTTGTGACGGGCCCAACGCGCGGCGCGCTCTGCAACGCTGACGCGACGCGCGGTAATCGATTCGTCGGCCAGCCAACGGCGCAAATCTTCGGCCAGCGCGCCGCAGTTTGGATAACGCGCGGCCGGATCTTTGGCGATTGCCTTGAGGCAGATGGTCTCTAGGTCTCGCGGCAAGTCCTCGCGAACGCTGCGCGGTGTGGGGGGCTCTGTGTGAAGCACGTCGTGCAGCACGCTTTGCGGCGTGCCTGAAAACGGCCGCTGCCGACAGAGCATTTCGTACAACACCACGCCCAAGCTGTACTGATCGCTCGCTGCCCCGACGGCTGCCACGTCTCCCCGCGCCTGCTCGGGTGGCATATACGCTGGGGTGCCGATGACGCTACCATCCACTGTAAGCGTCGCGTCTTCATCCACACGCTTCGCCAAACCGAAATCCATTATCTGCGGTTGGTGCCGCTGGTTGACCATGACGTTGTGCGGCTTGATGTCGCGGTGGACGATGCCTTCGTTGTGGGCATAGTCGAGCGCAAGCGCGAGGTCGCATGCCCATCGCGCGGCTTGGTGATAGTCGGGCGGATCTTTCGTGAGCACTGCCGCTAATGTTTGCCCGGCCACAAACTCGGCGGCAATGTAGTACTGCTCTCCGATCCGGCCGCTTTCGAACACCGCCACGATGTGGGGATGACGCAAACGGGCAGCGGCCTTAGCCTCCCGGAGAAATCGCTCAATGTGAGCTTTTTTGCTCGCGGCTAGGTGCGGAACTTTGAGCGCGACTTCACGATCCAGCACTGGATCGTACGCTTGATAAACCCGGCCGAAGCCACCTTGTCCCAACAGCCGCCGCAGCTGGAATCGCCCCAACTCGACCGCCATCGACAACGAAGAATTACCGGTGACCGTGTCGTCGCGATAGCTCAGTGTCTGGTCAGGATCGACGTCGCGAGTGGCCTGCTCAGCAGGCTCTTTGGGCGTCGGCGATGCAGCCGAAATCGTGCCCGCGTGTTCGGTCAATCGGGCGCGGCAACGGGGGCACCTTAGGCGACTCAAATCACGGTTGGCGGGCACCTTGAGCTTGGCGCCGCAGTTACCGCATTCAGTCACGGTCTTCATTGAGTCTGCCCGCTTGTGGGTGTAAGCAACTTCATGCATGCACCGGCACCGCGGCATCTTACGTGGTCGGCGAAGCGCGCTGCAACGCACGGTGAACTGTCGGCCCAAAGTGGCCGCCAGCCCGCTTCCATCCCAAATCGCCGTGCGGCAGGCACATTGCTTTGCTATCCCGGTCCAGATTAGGGGTAGTTCGTTTCTCGGATAGACACGTGCGAAACGGCGTGTCGCCATGAATTCGGCGGCCGGAACCCAGCCAGCAGTGGCAGCCCGTTAGCCCAGGCATGCTCGACCTTGGCCGGCTGGCGGCCATGTGCTACAAGGCCCGGCTCATGTTTTCCGGCCGCGCGGCGATCCGGCGGGATCGTTGTATGTGCCGGCGGGGCGGTTGGGCCGTCAGGGATGATCGGCGAATGAAGAACTTCGGCAGGGCGCTGCGGCTGGCGACCGAACATCGCTGGCTGCTGGCCGGCACGATCTTTTGCGCCTTGATGGTCGGCGTGCTGTGGGGCGGCAACATCAGCGCCGTCTATCCCTTCGCCGCTGTGGCGTTCGAAGGCCGCTCGCTGCCCCAGTGGATCGACGACGAAGTCGCCCGGGCCGAAGACAACCTGCAACAGCTCGACCATCAGCGACAGGACCTGCAAGCACAACTCGAAGCGGCCACCGAGGTCGACGAGCGCGATGAAGTGCGCCGCGAACTCGGCCTCTTGCAAACGCGGCGTAAAGCGGAAGCCAAGGCTTTAGATCGCTATCGCCAGGCTCAACCGTTCGTCGCCCGCTACGCGCCGGATGGCCCCTTCGACACGTTGGTGCTGTTGGTGGGCTTGCTGCTGCTCGGCACGTTCATCAAGAGCGTGTTTTTCGTGGCCCAATCACTTCTGGTCGCTCGGCTGGCGCATCTCACCACGTTCAAGCTCCGTAACGAGTTCTATCGCAAGTCGCTGCGTATGGACTTGGGCAGTTTCAACGAAGACGGCTCGGCCGAGCTGATGAGCCGCTTTACCTACGACATGGAGAGCCTCTCCGCCGGCCTCCGAAATTTGTTCGGCAAGGCCATTCGCGAGCCGCTCAAGATGGCCGCCTGCTTCGTGGGCGCCGCTTGGATTTGTTGGCGGCTGCTCTTGATCTCGCTCATCGTCGCGCCGCTGGCCGCTCTGGCGATTGGCTGGCTGGCCAAAGCCCTCAAGCGCGCCAATCGCCGGGCCATGGAAGAGATGTCGCAGCTTTACGGCGTGCTCGAGGAGACATTCGGTGGCATCAAGATCGTCAAAGCGTTCACCATGGAACGCACCGAACGACGCCGCTTTCACCAGAACAACAAGAAGTACTATCGCAAGGCGCTCAAGATCGCCCGCTACGACGCCTTCACACGCCCGCTAACTGAGACGATGGGCATCGCCACCATCTGCCTCGCGATTCTCTTTGGTGCTTACCTGGTGCTCAACCAGCAGACGCACCTGTTGGGCATACGCATCACCAATCGTCCGCTCGATCTGAATCAACTGCTGGTGTTCTTCGCCATGCTGATCGGCACCAGCGATCCGGCCCGCAAGCTCTCCGAAGTGTTCGCCCGCATCACCCGCGCGGCCGCCGCCTGCGATCGCATCTACGCGCTCGTCGACCGCACGCCGTCGATCCGGGATCCCGTCAAACCCGCGCCGCTCCCGCGACATAGCCGTGAGCTGGTGCTGCGCGACGTGCATTTCGGCTACAACGAATCGACGCCGATCTTGCACGGCATCGATCTGCGCATTCCTTTTGGCGAGACTGTGGCGATTGTTGGTCCCAACGGCTGCGGCAAGAGCACCTTGGTGAGCCTGGTCCCGCGATTCTTCGACGTGCAGCACGGTTCGGTCGAAGTCGACGGCGTCGACGTCCGCAACGTGCGCGTCCGCGATCTGCGGCGACAGGTCGGCCTCGTCACGCAAGAGACGTTGCTCTTCAACGACACAATCCTCGACAACATCCGTTACGGTTCGCCGGATGCGACCCGCGAGGAAGTGATCGCCGCCGCCAAACAGGCCCACGCGCACCGGTTCATCGAAGAACAACTCGACGACGGTTACGACACGCTGGTGGGCCCGCGTGGCGGTCGTCTCTCCGGCGGACAGCGGCAGCGGATCGCGCTGGCTCGCGCGATTCTGCGCGATCCGGCCATCCTGATTCTCGATGAAGCCACCAGCCAAGTGGACCTGGAGAGCGAACAAGTCATTCACAGCGTGATTGCGCAATTCATCCAGCATCGCACGGCGCTGATCATCACCCACCGGCTCAGCACGTTGACGCTGGCCGATCGCATCGTGGTGATGGAGGCCGGTCAGATTTGTGACATCGGTTCGCACGAGCAACTCCTGGCCCGCTGCCCCCTCTACGCTCGGCTGCACGAGCTGCAGTTCCGCCGCAGCGCCTAAAACCGCCGCGGTGCACTCTGTTTACCTGTTTTGTGTGGCCCTCCGCGCCGATCACCGCACCATGCGCTGCGATAGACATTTGGCACGCCCGTTGCGGTAGCTAAGGGCGGAACGGAACTGAGCAGAGGCCACCGTCAGCACGGCTGGCGGCGGCCTGTCGGGGCCGGAAGAGAGATTTCGCGGAACGGAAGAGGCACACGGACCTGGAGAGGCACCTAAGTCCGGTCGGGAGAGCCAGGCCGGAAACGCTAACGAGGCCGCAGTTTAGGAACAACAAGAGGCAGACTGCGGACAGCGGAAGAGGCAAGCGTTTCCGGCCTGATCTCCGAACTCCTCACGACTGAGACCGGCCCGGGTGGGGTTATTCCTGGCGGCGCAACACCCACCCGGTTGTGTTCAATGATGTAGCATAATTGAACAGGTGTTGCAGAATTGAACACCAGCCAGTCCGCTTGGCGTCCCCACTCGCCAAGCAGGCTGGCTTTTTTTGTGGTTTTTCGTTTTATCGGTGTCGGCTGCCCCCTGCGCTCGTTTCAGCACCACGACGCAATAACCGACCACTCCCAGTGTGAACACAATGCGTGGGAGCGACGCGGCTCAATCGCTATCGCTTCAATCCGGCTCTCGCGACGTCTAGCATGAAGGTGTGCCGCCCGATCGCTGCACATCGTCCCCCTCCCGCGAGGAAGTGAAACCGATGCCTGCACTCTCCTTGTCCCGCGCTCGTTCTGTCGCCGGGAGACCCTACCGGGCCGCGCTCTTGCTCCTGGGCGCGATCGCCCTCTGCGGCAATTGGGCCAGCGCCGCCGAGCGCGACAACAGCTCCGCAGATTCTGCGGCCAGCGAGCGCGTCTCCACGGAGCCCGACACGGAAAGCGATGTCATCAGCACGATCAATCGTTTGGTCGGCGAAGGGTGGGATGCGGCCGGCGTGAAACCGTCGCCCGCGGCGGAGGAGGGCGAGTGGTGCCGCCGCGTGTATCTCGACCTCATCGGTCGCATTCCATCCATCGAAGAGCTGCACGCGTTTCTCAACGACAAGTCCGACGACAGGCGCGCGGCGCTGGTCGACGACCTGCTCGAATCGGACGAGTACATCTATCACTGGTCGAC
>CALKYM010000132.1 GCA_938003525.1 uncultured Planctomycetales bacterium
CCCTTCGGCGGCGAGTCCGATACGCCTGAGTTGCCCGAAAATGACGAGCCGGCTGCGGAGGACATTCCGGAAGCTGCGTGAATTGCGGCTGCTGCTACTCTTCAGTGAGCGCCTTGCACCCTATGAACGTCGACGACGGGCGATCCCCACCACGATCAGCCCGATACCGCCGGTGATGAGTAGGCCGGCTGTGGTGGGTTCGGGGACGAGAAACCGCGGGTTGGCCAGGCTGTTGAAGCGGAACAGGAACTGGTTCTGCGCGTAGGCAGCGACGGGATCGTCGGTCACCGCGAGCGGCGTGACCGGTGTGGTGTCGGGCCACTCGCCCATGAAGGTTTGCTCGGGCGATCCGCCGCCCAAGGCAACGTTCTTGCCGTCGAGGTTTCCAGTGAAGGTGTAGTCGGCCAGCGCGTCGATCAGGCGATGGATGCCGTAGAAGTCGAGCCCGTCGACCTGCGGGCTGCCGGTCGCTCCCAACGGGACGAAGTGATCGGCGTCGAGCAGCATGCCGCCGTTGGAATCGGAGAAGGTGGTGATGAAGTCCTTCTCGCTATCGGGGATGTTGATGTTCTCGAAGAGGTCGATGGCCATGCGATGGTCGTTGACGCGGTCGTCGTCGAAGATCTGCATGATCATCTTGACGTGACTGGGAAAGGTTTCGAGTTCGGCCTGCGAGACCTCGTAGCTGTACCAGGGCGCCATGTTGTAGAGAAACGCCCCGCTCCCGCCCCAACCCTCGTTCACCAGACCTTGCAGTGCCAAGGCCGGCAGTGCTCCGCCACCGAGCGAGTGCCCCACAAAGCCGACACGCGTCGGGTCCAACAACGTGGGAAACTCGGTGAACGCCTTCTTGAAACCGGCGAACATCTGCGCGTAACGCAAAGCCTGATCCGTGCCCAAACTCGTGTAGGGCGAAAAGACCGCGCCGTATCCGCGCGTGGCGAGATGGTTGAGGATGCCGTTGTAGAAGATCGGCAGGTCGCCGTCGAAGCCGTGCGCGAAGAAGATCGTCGGCACCGGTCCCGTTGCACCGTCCGGCAGAAACACAGAAACGTTGCGGCCCAAGAACAACGGGCTAGAAAACGTCTGCACATCGACCGAGAACGGACCATCGGCGCCATAGCCGCTGGTGATCGGCGGAATGGTTGCTGCCGGAGCAGGTCGCGCGAGACTGCTCGCTAGCGCTACCAGAGCCGTGATCGCAAACGCGCGGCGCGCAGTTGCGCAACGCGATCGGTCGAAGTCGCACATGAAGGAGGCCCCCAAAGGATTGAAGTAAACCGCACGCTCGATGGAAGTCGAGCGAACACAGGATCGGTTACTTCACGGGCACTCCGTCTCAATGAAGAAGTGGTGGGCGGCGCCATTTCATCCAGCCGCACCTACATTTCAGACTGTGGCTGATCGTACCGTGCTGTGACGGGTCGAGTCAAATCGTTCCCGCGAAAAAACGAAACTCCAGGCAGCGGGCGACGCGCCATGGTGTTTTCCGGCAGGTAGCGCGCAGCCGGTCATGTATCAGCCACCAGTGGCATCGATGCCCGCCGAACAGTTGAGGCGTGGTGCTGCGCAGCTGCTTTAGCGCAAGTACCCGCCGACTTTGGGCACGCTGGCTTCGCGCCGACATCACGACGTCGCATCTGCCGGCGATCGCGTGAGTCATCCCCGAGTTCGTGAAGACAATCACACATGCGCGCATCGGCCGGTGAGACAAGGGCGGGCGCGCAATCGCGCCGCGCAGTCGCTTGCCAGGCCCACGGATGCCCTGCCATGCGCCACATCCCACACAGGCTCACGTTTTCGGTGGCGAATCCTCAGCTCGGTGAATCGCATGCCAAGTCGTTGTGGCAATCGGAGTTGGGCTCGCGCGGGAGTGAACGCCTCATCGAAAGGGTGATTCGGCCGGCCGCTGGCGACTTTACCTGGGCAAACAATGCCGGCATCGCAACTCTTTATACTGCAATGTGTTACAGAACGCCCGCCTTGAATTTCCAGCCCTGGCACAGGCATTGCCTTATCCCCGCCCGACGATCGCCGTCCCGCGCCGGACACCGCGCCGGCGCAGCGAAGGCTTCGGGCAAGCTGCGTGCCGATCGACCGCTGCGGAGTCGTTCGAGCTAGCAGACGCGCGAGGCGATCGCTGCGCGGATCGATGGCTGGCAACGGGCGGAGGGTAACCACCCGCCGTCACAAGAAGAGTGCGTCCGGTCTCGCCCTGCGCCATTGCGTCGGTCAGGGAATGACGAGTCGGCGCGGCTCGCCTGCTGGCGAAAAGTGTTGACGTGACACGTCCGTCACGCGGGCACAGAGAGCGGCAGTACAGGGAAGTCGTGCGGTGGATCGTCGCACGATACCAGGGGCATTGGTGTTGGTACTGCGCAGCAGATGCGTCTGCCTGCGTGGGCCCTGGTTTCCCCTAACGAGAGGCACAGGATGAAACGCACGATTGGAGCGTGTTTTGTTGTTGTCTGCATGGTCTCGACGGTCTCGGCTGCGCCGATCACGCCGTCGATTGACGCTTACCTGATCAATTTTGCGACCGACCTGACGTACGACACGGCTGGTTCCGGGTCAGACACGTTGGTCTCCACCGACGATGGTAGCGGCGGTGAGGCGACCGCGTTTTGGCCTGCCTGGCCGACGCCGGGCGCGCCGACGCCCATCAACTACTCGATGCCGGCGTTCTCGATGTTCGGCGGTGAAGTCGAGATGGGCGTGAAGTTCACCGGTTCCGACTTCGATGCATCGTTCCTGCCGTTCCCGCAGGTCAGCTTGATCGGCACGGGACTGACGGGCGAAGGCATTGGCGACTTCAAGATCACGGGTCGCCTCGACACGTTGTTCGGCGTTCCCAACGAGGTGTTGTGGGACATCGATATCGCGTTCGCGACGCTGTACGGCTACGCCGGTTTCGGTACCTACACCTTCGAGGCGTTGGGAACGATTCTCGGCGGCAAGATCGCTGACGAGCAGCAGATTCCCGAAGGCTCGCAGGCCGTGATTCGCGGCTTTGTGCAGCTCGACGAGTTGGCTTTTGACGAAGGTTACAGCCCGACCGACATGGGCCTTGGTTCTTCCGGCGGGGTGATTGCCGGACAAACCGGTCTGGGTGAAGTGCCACCGGGCGCCTCGGTTCCCGAACCGTCGACGCTGGCGATGTTGCTGGCGGGTACGGCGGCACTCGGCTTGGGATTGATACGTCGGCGCGGCACGAAGCGCGCTTGAACGACTTACTGTTCTGCCGTCTCTCCGCAAGACACGGGCCGCGGGGAGACGGCGGGAGCGCGGCAGCGAGCCGCGTGCGGCGCTGGGACGCCGCCGTGAAAAACCGATTAACGCACAGGGCAGCGATGGTACAGAACTCCGAACACCTCACAGCGACCGAGAGTCACGGAGCGATTCTCGACCAACCTCTGACCAAAGAGGCGCTGCAGTGCTTGATCGTCGCGGGCGATCAGGCCCGCCGCTCGGCGTTGTCCTGGGTGGCGGAGAATAAAGGATGGAAGACCGTTCGCTGCGCCGACATCGAGGCTGCCCAGACGAGCTTTCGGCAGATGTTTCTCGATCTGGCGGTCATCGATCTCGAGCAACCAGGCGGCATGATGCTCGAGCGACTTGAGCACCTTGTGCAGCATCTCGCACAGAACAGCGGAATGTTGCTCGTCGTCTGCGGAAACGCAGGCGCCGTGCAGGAAGAGATTTGGGCGCGCCAAGCGGGCGTGTGGATGTATCTGCCGGGCGTAAACGACGTCGGCGATCTCTCCACGGTGCTCGGCGAAGCTCACTACTTGGCGAATCGTGTGCGTAACAAGTCGGCCGGTCCCAAGGGCAGTGCCGACGCACAGCGATCCGCCGACACACAGCGACACTCGGGTGGCTCTCGTCGAAACGGCGCTCCGGTCCGCAGTCGGCGCGACGTTCGGCAGTAGTCGCTCGTTTCAAGGCGAAGGTTTCGATTCGGTTTTGTTGAACACGTAGGGCCGAGTTGCCCGCTCAGAGGGGTGACCAGGTCGTACTCATAAGGAGTTGCAAATGGCCACTGCCACGAACTTCGAATTCGACTACCAGACGGACGAGACTCAAGTCAGCTACCGCCGCAACAAGGCTCCCAGCAGCCGTCGTTCGCGGCGCCCGAGCTACTCGCGTTCGGGTCGCACTGGCGGGGTCGTGCACAGCGGATTCCACCGCCGTCGTGCAAAGCGCTGGAGCTGGTAGCGAGCCGAATCCTTCCGTCTCTCGAACGGCAGGCTGAGGCAAACGGTCGACTGCGGCGGCGTCTCCGACTTATGCGCCAACGGGGGCAAGCGGAGATACGAACACGGAAGTTGGGCAGCCGCCGCAATTGGAAACCCTGCGATGCATGAACGAGTGGGGGGTCTCGCGCGGCACTGTGAGGACACACGCGGCACGAGCAGCGCACCACGCACTGAAGTCCTTCAGGAGATCCGTAATATGAAGAAGTTTTCATTCCTATCTGTGCTTTCGACGAGTCTGCTGCTGGGCAGCAGTACGGCGAAAGCGGCGCCGGTCGAAGTCGTCTTGACCTTGACTAGCGACTCAGGCGTCGAGTTGTTCGTCGAGACGTTCGACTTCGCGGTCACGTCCATCACGCCGCTCGACTGGACCGGCACGATGAACGTCATACTCGATGATGAGGAGCCGCCGTCGTCGACGATTGCTTTCAATGGCAGCGACATCGACTGGTCGGACGAGACACTGTTCCTGGATCTCGGTCTGTTTGGCGGCGTCGATGCGGCGCTGGTGAACATGAACATCAACATCACCAGCACCGGTGCGGTGCCGATCACTCCGGCCGGCGGCGGACCACCCTTCGATGGGACTTTCGATCCATCGGACTCCTCGCTAGGCAACGTCACTTCGGGTGTGATCGATGAGGGTGCCCTGACGTTCTTCGGCACTGGCGGACTGGGCGGCGTCCTGGGAGAAGGCACGATCGACTTCAGCGAAGACAACCTGAATTTCGACCTGCCCGAACCGCAGCCGAATATCTCGATGATCAGTCAGTCGGCGAAGAACTTCATCGGCTCGGGAGGAGGCTTCGAAACCTTCGAAGTCGACGTCCTCCTGACGATGCCGCTGCAAGTCTTCGACACCATCACCACCGATCCGGTCGACATCAACTACACCGTGGAAGGAACGATCTTCGCCACGGGTAGCTACCAGATCGTCGAACAGATCATTCCCGAGCCGTCGACCTTTGTGCTCCTCGGCGTGGGTGCGATGGCGATGGTGCCTTTGATGCGTCGTTGGCGCCAGCAACGTCGCTCAGCGTGAACATGGTTGGTTCCCGGTCGGTGGAAAGTCGTCGATTGGCTCCCGCCGGCCAAGAGTTGAATTCGTTGTCAAACGACGGCCGGCCCCCGGGCCAATTGAGTTCGAGGGCCGGCCTTTTTTCGCCTCGTTCGCAACTGCTAGCTGAGAACGATGGCAACCAGAATCGCACGCGCTTGGGGCGGGGCACCCCGGCACGGCGCCCTCCTTTGGGACGGGGAGAGCACTAGCCAGTCATCTGACTATTGCCATGCCCAGGATCGCCCGAGCGATCCGCTCGCGGAAAGGATCACGACCATGTGGACCAGGCGCGAAACCAACCCGGACGACACCAGCGAGTCCGAACTCGCGGCCAAGTTCAACACTCGGGCCTACACTCCGGTCAAATCACAGTCTCGCTTGCACTACAAATCGACGCACAAACGGCCGAGCGTCTACAACGGCATGCACCGCCGTCGCAACAAGCGCTATACGCGGTGAGACAGACTGCACACCTGACAGAACCCGATGCCGTCGACGCCAATCCCATTGCGTGTCGGCGGCATGTTCTGTTGGGAGACACGTCCAGAGTTGCCGATCACGTCGACTGACACACCAGATGCGCAGACAAATTGACCGGCCTGACTTGCTGTGCACATCAAGACCTTGGGGGCACCATGTTCGGTTCGCAACGCACGACCCGCAGCCTACTGATCATCTCAGCCGCAACGGCCTGGTTCTCGTGGTTGTTTACCACCGAGGCTGCAGCGCAATTCGTCAAGATTGACGACTTCAACAGCTATCTGGTCGGTTCTTCTGTCGATCGCCAGGGGTGGTGGATCAGCGAAACCGCCTCGAATCCCGGCGCTGATGTCGTCATCGATCCGCTCGACGCCGGCAACCTGGCGTTGTCGATCGGCCAAGCGGGCCCCGACCCGGTGCTCGACGAAGGGCATCGCGAAGTGATCAACACCAGCCCGTTGTTTGCCATCCCCGATGCCAACAGTGCCACCGTCTACTACCGCATGTACTGGGAGGATGGGGCCGATCACGATCTGTCGATCGGCCTCACCGAACAGTACAGTCCGATCTGCGACACGTGTTTCAACAGCTATGGCTCGTACGAGAGCCAGCTCTCGCTAAACGGCAACGCCACCACGCAGAACCTCCGGGCACGTGATGCGGGAAGCTTCGATACAATCTCCGGGGATTTGTCCGCGGGCAACTGGTACGACATCTGGCACGTGATCGACAACGCCAGCGACACGACGCGGTGGTATATCCAGGGTGGCGACTTCGCCACGCAGACGTTGCTCGACGCTGGCGGTCAAACCGACTTCTTGTTTCGTCACTCGGGCGGCGGCCTGCAGTCCGATCCACTCAGGACCTTTCAACTCACCACGGGCAACACGCTCGGGCCCGTACTGCTCGACGACGTGCACATCGACAATTCGGGGGTGAACTTGTCGACACCCGCTGCGGGGCTCCCGCTGTCCGTTCAGCCCGAGCGACTGACGGCCACACTGTCCATCGACGAAGTCCTCAGCTTCGGCGACGCCGCGGTGCTCTTCGATGGCGCGCCTGCGGGATCGCCCGTGACATTTGGCTTGCAGGGCACGATCGATATCGAAGTCACGCGACTGCCGGGCGCGGCCATCGAGGACTCACATCAACTTCGCGTGCTGAGCGCGGACTTGCAGTTTGCCGAAGGGACGGAGTTCGACTGGGACTTCGGTGGCGGCAGCCGACTGGTCGCCACATTTCCGGAAAATCCTGTCTTCGACCTGCACGGCACGGTGCCCTTGGACGACGATCTCAACTTCCTGGAGAACCGGATCGAGCTGGTCGCCATTGATGGCACGACCGAGGCGGAGTTGTTCATCAACAACGTGTCGGTCGCGACGCTGCTGCTCGAATCGCCCGAGGGAACGGTAGCCGCCGTGATTGGCGAGCAGCTATTCGGCAGCCTCTCGTTCAGCCAGAGCGAAGCACAAGAGCTCGGCATCGAACTGGACTTGCCGTTCGATATCCGCTTTCCCGTTCCCGACTTCCCCATCGATCTCATCCTCACCGGCAGCGTGCTGGCCACCGGCACCGTCATCGTCCCCGAACCCGCGACCGCGCCGATGTTGCTGGTGGCAAGCTTGACGGTGCTCTCGGGAATTGCCTATCGACGTCGGTGACCTTGAAGTGTCGAGGATTAGCAAACCGTCGCCAGCGTGCTTTGGCGGCCTTCACTCCGGCTCCGGCGTGCCGCGGAATGCGTCGCGGAGGCGGCCGCCGAAGAGGCCGCGGCGGGGTGGGTCGTCGCTGGTGTCTTCGGCATCTTCGGACGATGAGCGGTCGTCGGTGGCTTGCGGCTGGGGTGTTTGGATGTCTTCTGCGCCGTTCGGGCTCGCGGCGTCGCGACCTTCGCGGCGGCGGCGGAGCCAGTCGATGATTTGCCCATCGCCGACGGGTAGATCGAGTTCGCCGGCAGTGAGCGTCCCGTCGCCGCCCAACAATGCCTCCCAGCCGGTCAGCCCGGCGGCATCGAGCTGTTCGCCGACCTGCTCATCGTCGGTTTCGCCGTTGCCCAACAGTCCTGACACCGCGCCCAACAGCGCCGTGAGACTCGATTCGCCCATCCGGCTGGCGTCGATCTGTGGTTTGTCCAACGTGCCACCGATGGGCAACACGAGCTTCTTGCCGGAGAGCGAGGAGAGCAACGGGCGGTTTTCTAGGTCGAAGGTCGGCAGCTCGATTTCGGCAGTGACATCCATCGTGTGATCGATGCCGACGGAACCCGACGTGCGGACGTGCATGCCGGCGACGTGCAGCTCGAAGCCGTGGTGATGAATCCGCTCGTCGCGCATCTCAAAATCGATCACGCTTTCACGGGCCAGTTCCATCGAGCGGGGGATGGCCTCGGCCGCCGCAGGATCATCGGAGCGAGCCAACATGATGCCGACCGTCGAGAGGATCGACTCGACCATCGGGCCCGGCCCAACTTCGACCAGGTGCAGGGACAGCCGCCCGCCGAGATGGCCCTCGCGAGGCCGATTGAGCGGCAGCTTCCACTCGTCGAGCTCGATTGAGAACTCGCCTTGAGCCCGCGTCACGCCTGAAAAGGCCGGCGCGATGTACTTGAGCGTGTCTTCGCACATGGCGGGCGAAATGCCGGCGTGGTCGAGCAACACGCCCGGCTCGACCATCAGCCACGGTGCGCCGTCGTCGGCAGCCGGACTGCGCCCGACGGCGATCGAAATGTTAATGTCGTCCACTTCCCAGGGCGCTGGAGTCTGCGGACCTTTCCACCGCACGCCGGCACGTTCGATGCGAATGCCGAACGCGGTGGCC
Organism: uncultured Planctomycetales bacterium; assembly: GCA_938003525.1. GTDB lineage: Bacteria > Planctomycetota > Planctomycetia > Pirellulales > JAEUIK01 > CALKYM01. The sequence continues at coordinate 8,611 of CALKYM010000132.1, forward strand.
AGACCCGAAAGATCGGGCGGCGGGCTCGGGGGTTCGTCGGCTGGTGGCGGAGGAAAGAGCCGCTGGAACAACGGGCCCGACTCGTCGAACTCGAGGTACACGTCGGGCTCGCGGACGCGAAAGCGTCCCAGCTCCAGTGGGTTGAGCAGCAGCCGCCACAGGGCGACGTCGCCCTCAATCGCTGGGATCTCAAGCAGTGGCTCGCCGTTGTCAGGCTGAATCACGACGTCGTAAACCCGGACCGGCGAGAACCAGCCCAGTCGCGCGCTGCCGACTTCAACCGAGCCGTTGAGATCGGCGGTCGCCACCTTAACGATAGCCGCGCGAACCGCCGGGATGTTGAACGCGTACGGCAGCAGAATGAACAAAACCGCAACGCAACAGAGGCCGATGATCGCCACCCGCACCCACATGCGACGTCTGACGTGAGGCACGGGCGGTGGAGTGCCGGCTGCCTGCGACGTCGACGACGCGTCCGCATCCGCAGGATTCGAGTTGGCATCCACGATTCGCAACTCCCCTCTCTCGATGCAGAAGCCGTGCAGTATTGCTGACCGTACTGAGCTGCTTTCCATTCCCGCCGAATGTGCAGCCTGAGCACCGTCAGCCTATCGTTGCCCTGTAGCCCTTGGCAATCACTTGCGGACGTTCATCGCAGAGCGAGCTGAGAATTGCGGGCAAAGCTGCCGCAGGCCGAGACTTTGGCCGTTACCGCTGGCGTGGTCGACGGCCGTTGATTGCAGTGCTTCGCCACTGACCGTGTGCTATAAGAATGGACATTGGCGACCAGCGCGTCCGGCTCCGCGCGGGTGTAGCTCAATGGTAGAGCATCGGCTTCCCAAGCCGAGTACGAGGGTTCGATTCCCTTCACCCGCTCTTGCAAAAAGCACCGCGCCCAGCGTCCCTTGTGCTGCGCTCATCGCACCACGCGCACGATTCTGACGTTCGGCCCTTCAGTTTCGGCGACGCCAAGTCGCTGTTCGAGCGGCATCAAAAGCTTGCATCGCGCGCAGGTGCCAAGCATGATAGGGGCCTCATCCTCAGGGCCTCGTCTGCATGATCGGGAATGTCTGAAGCGCATCGAGTCCAGGTTCGCGGCGCCGAGTTTCGACCTCATCCGTTGTTGCGCAGCGCGCACGCGCAAACGCTCGGCGGTTGGCTATTGGCAGGATCGCAGTTCCCTTACAACGCCAGGCAACGGCACATTGAGTGCGACGACGGCGACCGTCTGTTGCTGCACGACGATTGTCCTCTCGGGTGGCAACCCGGCGATCGTGTGGCGCTGCTCGTGCATGGCATGGCAGGGAGCCATTTGAGCCCTTACGTCGTCCGCGTCGGCTACAAGCTCAATGAACACGTCGTGCGCACGTTCCGCATGGACTTGCGCGGTGCCGGCGAGAGCAGCAAGATCGCGCGGCAGGTCTATCACGCCGGGCGGACTGATGACCTGATTACGGCGCTCAACGGCGTGCGGAGCTGGTGCCCGGATTCACCGCTGAGCCTGCTGGGTTTCTCGCTGGGCGGTGCGCTGATCCTCAAATTGCTCAACGAATGCGCCGACGAAGTGCCCGACGAATTGGTGCAGGCGATCGCGGTTTGCCCGCCGCTTGACTTGACGCATTGTGCCGAGGCGATCGGGCAGCGGGCGATGCAGCTTTACGAACGCTACTTCGTCAACTGCCTGATGGAACAAGTCGAGATGCGGCGCCGTGCAAACCCCAATGCGATTCACGCGGAGATCCCGCGTCGACCCACCAGCGTGTGGGAGTTCGACGATACGTTCACTGCGCCGGTTTGCGGATTCGAGTCGGCGGCCGACTACTATCGTCGCGCGAGTTGCGGCAACGACCTGCAAGCCATTCGCGTGTCGACGTCAATCATCATGGCCGACGACGACCCGATTGTCCCCAGCGAGCAGTTCGAAAGTTTGCAGCTCGCCCGTTCAACGCAACTCGTGATGACCGAGTACGGGGGACATCTGGGTTTCATCGCGGCCAACGGCCCTGATCCCGATCGCCGCTGGATGGACTGGCGAATCGTCCGCGCCGTCGCCGGTCCCGATTCAGGCCGGCCGTCGATGCCCAAGACAACGCCCCGCTGGCGATTGACGCGCGCTTTCGGCCGCGCCGGCTTCTGAGACGCCGCGCCTCGATCAAGCAGAGCGGGCCAGTGTTATGCCGGCGGATGCTGCCTCTAGCGAAAACGGGGCAGTGTCGCGCGCTGCTGTGGCGGTAGTCTCACTGACGATCCACCGCGGCCGTCGGCGAACCTCGTCATAGATCCGTTGGAGATACTGCCCGATCAGCCCAAGACAAAGCAACTGCACGCCACCCAAGAACCACAGGCTGAGCGTTTGCAGTTGCGCCCAGGGAAGAGTCCGGCCCGCCCACAGCGCGCTGCCTGTGGCGAGCAATACAAGCAACATCGTGGCGGCGACGACCAACAGTCCGGCCTGCGTCGGTAACCGCAGCGGAAAATGCGAGTAAGCCAACAGGCCATCGGCCGCGAGTCGCAGCATCTTCGGGATGCTGTACTTCGTCTCGCCTGCCGCGCGGGCCGGTCGATCGAAGCGGACCGTCGCGTGGCGGAAGCCGAGCCAACTCCGCAGCCCACGCCAGTAGAGAGCCTGTTCGGGGCAAGCGACCAGGTGCCGCACCACCGCCGCGTCGAGCAGCGCGAAGTCGCCCGTGTCGCGCTGAATTGAGACGTCGCTGATTCGATCGAGCAGCCGGTAGTAGAGCGACGCAGTCCACCGCTTGAGTGCCGATTCGCCTTGGCGGCGACGTCGCTGCGCGGAGACGACGTGATAGCCTTCGCGCCAGCGTGCGACCATCTGCGGTACCAGTTCCGGCGGATCCTGCAAGTCCGCATCGAGAACGAGCACCGCATCGCCGCGGGCCTGCTCGAATCCCGCACCCAGCGCCGCCTGCTGGCCAAAGTTGCGCGACAGTCGCAAGCCGCGGACGCGGACGTCGCGCGCGGCCAGCTCCGCAATGATGGTCCACGTTTCGTCGTCGGAACCGTCGTCGACCAGCAGAATCTCGATGGGCTCATCCCAGCTCGCCGCAGCACGGCACAAGGCATCGTACGTGAGCCCCAGCACGTCGCGTTCGTTGAAGCAGGGAATGACAACCGAGATCATGTCTGACTCCGACCGGCGGCTACTGTACGTCGCGCTGTTGCCCGGCGGTTCGCAATTGCTCGGGCTCGAAGCGAAATAACGTGAGCCGCTCGTCGGGTGTCTGGTAGCGTCGCAACGACGCGCACCGCTCAAGTGTTTCGATTTGGCCCAGCGAAGCCAACGTCGACTCCAGGTTCTCCGGACCGAGAATGAACAGCTCGGTAGGTGCCGTTTCGGCGCGGGTGGCAAACTCATCTTGGTCGTCGATTCGTACGACGGGCCGATCCAGGTAGTAGGTGATTTGGTTTTCCAACAGATCGACGACGTAGAGCGTCTCGTCGGCCGGCACAATCTGGTTGGCTTGGGCAGCCAACAGAGTCGGATCGCGATACGAGTCGTGATACTTCGTAACCAATCCCAGCGCCACGATGATGATGACCCAGGCACCGCCGAACAACGTGGCCAATTCAGCGGTCAAGTTTCGCCGATACTCAAACGCCACCATCGCGAGTTGGGTGGCCAGCATGGCCCCCACCAGCGCGATCATGGTGACGTAGCCCTCGGGCTGCGCGACGGATAGCGCGGCGATCGCAATCACTGCCCCGACAACTCCGGCCCCCGCGGCAAACAGATGCGCCGCAACCGAGCGCGTCTGGCGATACCGATAAAACCCGACCATGGCTGCGGCGCCGATCATCAACAGCGGCGGCATCAAGGGTGCCGGATAGTGTTTGCTCTTGAAGTGGCTGAGGCTCAAGACAATCAGCCCCGGCACAATCCAACAGACCACGAATGCCCGCAGTTGGGCAGGGAGCTCGCGCTTGCGCAGCGCCCAGACGAGCCCTGCAAGACAAAACGGCGTCCACGGCAGCAGGATCAAGCTGATCTGATAGAAGTAGTAGAAGGGGTCTTTGCGGCCGTCGAGCTCCCCGCGAAACCGCCCGAAGTGCTCCATGATTTGATCGGCGAAGAACGCCGGGTGCGTGATGCACACCACCGCCAACCAGCCCGCGGAGCACAGCGCGAAGATGCCGATGCCGATCGGATTGAGCAGGATGCGCCAGGCCGCGCGATCGCGAGTGATGACGGCATAGAGTCCGCATCCGCCCATGACAAAGATCGGGCCGATCAGGCCTTTGAACTGGAAGGCCAGTCCCAGGCAGGCGTAGAACAGCCAGGGAGTCCAACGTCGCTCGAAGCGGCCGCGCGGACTATCGACGGTCGCCATGGCGAAGACGAGCATGGTGGCGGTAACCGACGCGACCAGCGGCATGTCGGCCTCGGCCAGTCTGCCAAACTGAAGCACGTAATAGACGGTCGCGTGCATCAAGCCGGCGACAACGCCGATCAAACTGCCGAACCACCGCGCTGCCAACATGGCGACAAGAACGGCGGCCACCGCACCGGCCATGGCCGTCGGCAACCGCACGATCCACTCCGCCTGGCTGCCAGTGATGGCCATCGCCCCGGCGATCATCCAGTTGGTGCCTGGTGGCTTGTGGGTACAGGGAATCTCCGAGAACCGCGGTAGCGCAAAGTCGCCCGTGGCGAGCATCTCTTTAGCCGGCTGCGCGAACATCACTTCGTGATGCGTCAGCGACCTCGTTGGCCCGACCGCGCTGGTGAGAATCGTGAATGAGAACAGCGCAATCAGCGCCAGTTTCGTGCGGCTCACGTAGTAGCGTGGCGAGCCAGTGGTGCCGGCATCCAGAGCGGCCGCGGCGGCAGCCGACGTAGGCGTGGTCATCGTCGAACCTTCCCTGGTTCACTTCCGCAAAGCGCCACCGCTCAGCCAGCAGCGCCGCGCGTACCCAATCCATAGTGAGTGCGGGACTTTACCCACTGCGGTGGCCGCCACCAAGTGCAAATGATGCTGCCACGCCGCCGGCACTTCTACCGCACGCTAGAACCGCTATGCTTGCAGGTCGCCGTCTGACTGATTGCCCGTTGTGCGGCTCGCCCCACCATCGTCATGCCCAGCTTCGTCACGCATCTGGAAAGCGCCATCGACGGCACGCACTTGCCGGCGCGGCAAGTGCAAACCCTGCACAAAGATCGCCCGTTGTGGGTCCGCTACGATCTGGAGGCCATCGGACGGGCCGTGTCGCGCGACGTCCTGCGCGATCGCGAGCCAACCATGTGGCGTTATCGCGAGTTGCTGCCGCCGGAGCACGATGCCTCGATCGTCACGTTGGGCGAAGGGATGTCGCCCTTGTTGCAGACGCCGCGGCTGGGCGAGCACTTCGGGCTCGCCGACGTGTGGGTGAAAGACGAATCGCAACTGCCGACCGGCAGCTTCAAGTCGCGTGGGCAGGCGGCGGCCATCACCATGTGCGTCGAGTTCGGCATTCGCCGCGTCGCCATTCCCACGGCGGGCAATGCCGGCGGCGCCATGGCCGCGTATGCGGCTCGGGCGGGTCTGGAAGCCTACGTCTTCATGCCGGACGATACACCGGCCATCAATCAATACGAGTGCCCGCTGGCAGGCGCGGCAACGTTTCTCGTCGACGGACTGATCAACGATTGCGGTCGCATCGTGCGCGCCGGTCGCGAGACGATGGGCTGGTTCGACATCTCGACGCTCAAAGAGCCGTATCGCATCGAAGGCAAAAAGACGATGGGGCTCGAACTGGCCGAGCAGCTCGACTGGCGACTGCCCGACGTGATCCTCTATCCTACCGGAGGTGGCACCGGGCTGATCGGCATGTGGAAGGCCTTCGACGAGTTGGCACAGCTTGGTTGGCTGGAGAATGAGAAACGCCCGCGAATGGTGGCCGTGCAGTCGACCGGCTGCGCGCCGATCGCCACAGCGTACGACCGCGGCGAACGATTTGCCGAACCATTCCCCAATGCCCGAACGGTGGCCAGCGGCATCCGCGTGCCGGTCGCGGTGGGCGACTTCATGATTCTGGATGCCGTGCGCGAGAGCGGCGGTTGCGCGATCGCCGTGGACGAAACTCGCATCCGCGAGTGGATGCAGCTTTCCACCCGACTCTCCGGCGTGAGCATCTGCCCGGAAACTGCCGCCTGCGTCGGCGCGATGGAGAAACTCGCGAGCGACGGCTGGATTGAGCCGGACGAACGCGTGGTGATTTTCAACACGGGCGCCGCCCAGAAATACCCTGAAGCCGTGGCGACTGATCTGCCGCGGCTGGACGATTTAGAAACGATTGATTGGAAGTTCATCGAAAGCCAAGCCGCGCAATAGACGGCGCAGTGCAAACTAGGAGTCCCAGCCATGCCGCCTGTCACAAGTCGTGAGATCCGCCTCACCCGTCATCCGACCGGTATGCCCGACGAGTCGACGTTCGAGTTGGCCGAAGTCACGCTCGACGAGCCTACGGATGGGCAGATACTCGTGCGCAATATCTGGATGTCAGTCGACCCCTACATGCGCGGGCGGATGACGGGCATCCGCACGTACGTCGATCCGTTTCAAGTAGGACAACCGCTCGATGGCGGTTGCGTGGGACAGGTCGTCGCCTCGAAGAACAACGACTACTCCGTCGGCGATTACGTGTTTGCCATGAACGGCTGGCGTGAGTACTGGCTCTCGGATGGCTCCGGCATTCGCCAAGTCGATCCGGCGCTCGCTCCGATTCAAGCCTATCTCGGCGTACTCGGAATGCCAGGTCTGACGGCCTATGCGGGCATGATCAAGATCGGCGAGGTCCGCGACGGCGAGACCGTATTCGTCTCTGCTGCAGCCGGTGCCGTCGGTGCGGTGGCCTGTCAAATCGGCAAGAACAAGGGCTGCCGTGTCGTGGGCAGTGCCGGCTCGAAAGAGAAGATCGACTGGTTGTTGAACGAAGCCGGCGTGGACGAGGCGTTCAACTACAAGGAGGGGGACTTCAACAAGCAACTGGGCCAAGCCTGTCCGGATGGGATCGACGTCTATTTTGAGAACGTCGGCGGCCCGCAACTGGAAGCCGCCTTGGGACGCATGCGCGACTTCGGCCGCGTGGTGGTTTGTGGAATGATCGACCAGTACAACGCGACCTCACCGCCGCCGGGTCCGCGCACCATCATCAACGTCATCCCTCGTCGCCTGAGAATTCAGGGGTTCATCGTCACCGATCATTTCGATCTCATGCCGCAGTTTATCGGCGACATGGGCGGCTGGATTGGCGAAGGCCGCATGAAGTGGAAAGAGACGGTGGTCGAAGGCATCGAGAACGCGCCGACCGCTTTTCTCGGGCTGTTCAGCGGTGACAACATCGGCAAGATGCTCGTCCGCCTGGGACCCGATCCGGCCGTGTAGCGCGCGAACGCGGATTGACACGTGTGGGAGAACCGCGAAAGGAAACCGTCATGTCGGCAGCCGATTCGCTGCACAAAAACCTCGATGATCTGGCCGAGATTGCCGAGCGGATCACGATGCCTGATTCGCCCGTGGGCATCGATCCCAAGCTCACGCACGCCATCATCATCGACTACTTGCGACAGATCACCGCGCGACTCGACAAGCTGGAAGCCCGCTTGGTTGAAAACGCCGACTGACTCACGTCGCAGAACTGGATAGCCATCGGCAGAATCTGCACGCCGGGACGTGATCTCCCGGGTCGACTGGCCGCCCCGCCCGCCAGGTATTTTGGAACGGCGCGCCAAGTTCTCGAATAATGCGGCGTTCAAATCGCACGCGGCGTTGACCGCCGATTTCCCGCTCGCCGCGCGGCCTGCAATCCGCGCAGCACTCTGGCTGAGTGATATACTCGAAGAGGAGCCCGACACCGCTACGCGAAGAGGCCCGCCGATGTCACAAGCCATTGTCGACCCCGCCGAGCTGCGCCGTTTCGCGCAGTCCTTGAAGCAATTCACGGGCGATCTTCAGCAACGAAGTGCCAGCCTCGGCAGCCAGATGCAGAGCCTGGGCAGCACGTGGCGCGACCAGGAACATACGAAGTTCGTGGAGGAGTTCGAGCAACACCTGAAGGTGCTGGCCCGCTTCAACGAAGCGTCACAACAGTACATTCCCTTTCTGCTTCGCAAAGCGCAACGGATCGAAGAATATCTCCAACAGCGCTGAGAGTCGCCATGGCCCATTCGGCCAACGTCCAATCGATCGACGATCTGGAAGCCTTGAGGGCGGCGCTGGTGACCTTCGGCGATGAAGCCGGCGGGGCGTTGGCGGAGCTCGAGCAGCAGATCAATCGGTTTCTGGAGTGGCTGGCCCACGATCGCGTCCAGTATTGGCGGGCCCAGATTCGTCGCGCGAGCGAAGCGGTCGGCGAAGCGCGGACGAACTACGACCGCAAACGCATCATGACGGTCGGCGGCGAACGTCCCGCCTGCCGCGAGGAGAAGGAACTCTTGATGCGAGCCCAACGGCGGCATCGCTTGTGCGAAGAGAAACTGGAGGCCGTGCGCCGCTGGATTCGCGCGTGTGAACAAGAAGTGATCGAAAGCCAGGGACGCATCAATCAACTGGCCGATCATCTGGCCGGCGATTTGCCGGGAGCCGTCGCTACGCTCGATCGCATGCTGGCGGCGCTGGCCGATTATGCCGGCCGCAGCCAGCTATCTTCCACATCGCGAAGCCGAACCCAACTGAATGAAGGGGAAGCTGCCGGCGACGGGGAAAAATCATCGAGCGGTAGTGGAGCGGACGCCGATGCGCGTGTTTGACTTGAATAGTGGAACCGGGAAGTTGCGGCACGCCTTGCTGCGGCTGGAACAGATGCGCAGCGAAATTGAGCCGCGTTGGCAGGATCCTGCCGGGCATGCTTTTCTGACTGAGCAGGTCGATCCGCTCGCTCCGAAAATTCGTGCCACGCTCGACGCGCTACACCATCTGGCCGAGGTCTTTGCGCGGGCCGAACGTGACTGCGTCGACGAGTGAGCGGCTGCGCGTTGCGGAGTGCGGCGGCAGGCGCGCTGCGCGGCGAGAGGCAAGTGACATCCGATGAGCGAGCCGTTGTCCATCGAGCGCGTGCGGGAGATCGTGAGCGCTATCGAGCGCGCGGCGGCCAACCGAGCTGCCAACGAGGAACGCCTCACCTCCGAAGTCGCGAAGCTCCGCGAGCAAGAGTCAGAGCGACACGCGGGCGCGCTTGACGAAGTTGCCCGCCGCTACGCGAGCGTCGCGGCCGCCACGCAGAGTGAATACGACGCACAGCGGCAAGAGGCCGAGTCTCGCTATCAAGCTACCGTCGCCGGTGCGACACAACTCTGCGCGCAGCAACGGAAGAAGGCAGACGCCATCTTCAAACGCGACAAGCAGGCGGCCCGCAAGCGCCGCAGCGAAGCGCACTGGGAAGCCGGCACGCTCTACGAGGCCAACAAGAAACAACCGCGGCGAGTCTTCGAGCTGACGCGCTCGAAGCTGAATACGAGCAAGACCCAATTCGACGCGCTGCACACTGAAGCCCTAGCGCTGCTCTCGCAATGGCGGATGGCGGCAACGAGTCCCGCGGCAGACGGCGTCTCTTCAGCCACGGAATCCACACCCGCCGTCGAGACCGGGTCCCTCGCCGCGTGCCTTGCTCAGGCACAGGAATTGACAGAAAAGCTGTCGGCTCTCCGGCTGCCGCGTTTGTTTGCCGGCGCTTGGCCCCTTGTGCTTGTGCTGGTCGCGATGGCGATGGCATCCGTGCCGGCGGGACTGCTGGCTGGTTGGACCAACTTCGTCGCACTTGGCGCGGCTGCGGGCGGGGCAGCCGTCGTGATCAGTGTCGTTCTGGGAGTGCTGTTCCCGCGGTGCCGCTCGACGTGCCGAGAGATACAGCACGATTTCGCGCGGTTGGCCGCTGAGGCAGAAGCGGTGCAGCGCGGCGCGGTCGCAGAAGCCGATGCGCTGCGTCAGCAGCAGGAAGCCGCCAACATCGCGCGCCGCGATGAAGCCATGCAGGCGGCCGACGCAACCTATAAACAGCAGTCGGCCGAGCTGAGCGTTACTCAAGAGAAAAGCCGCCAGCAGGCAGCCGACGTCGAGCAAGAAACGATCGCTGCCGCGACAAGCGAGCGCGACCGCGCTGTGGCAGAGGCCGATGCCCGCTCTCGCCCTCGCCTTGCGCAACTCCCGAGCCGTCAACAGGCCGAAATCGACGAGCTCGAACAGCGGCACGCGAAACGAAGCGCGACGATTGAAAAGCGCTATCGTCGCGGCGGCGATGAAGTCGCCTCGCGCTGGCAGGCGGCGCAGGATGCCTTTACGTCCGCGGCGCGAGAAATGCAGGAATCAGTCGCGCCTTGGTTTCCCGACTGGAATGCTGTCGAGCCGGAAGAGCACCAACTGCCTGAAGAACTTCCCCCGGCTCTCCGCATCGGAAAGATTCCTGTCGACCTGACCGCGCTGCCGGGCGGCTTGCCGAGTGACGAACGGTCCCAACCAGCGACGACCCAATTCACACTGCCGGCCTGTCTGCCCTTTCCCGAAAGGCCATCGCTGGTGGTGCTGGGCGATGATGCGGCGCGGCGGGCGGCGATCGCCATTTTGCAGAATACGATGCTGCGCTTGCTGACGGGGCTACCCTCAGGCAAGGTGCGATTCACCATCATCGATCCCGTGGGACTGGGTGAAAACTTCTCGGCCTTCATGCACCTGGCCGATTTCGACGAGTCGCTGGTCAACAAGTGCATCTGGACCGAGCCGGCGCACATCGAAGAGCGTCTGGCTGAGTTGTCCGAGCACTTGTCGAGCGTGATTCAGAAGTACCTGCGCAACGAGTACGCCACCATCGCCGAGTACAACGCGCAGGCTGGCGAAGTTGCAGAGCCGTTTCATGTACTGGTCGTGGCCGATTTTCCTACCGGTTTCAGCGAAGCCGCCGCCGCGCGACTGGTGAGCATCGCCAACAGTGGGCCGCGATGCGGTGTGTACACGTTGTTGGGTGTCGACCAGTCACGCCCGCTGCCGCACGGCTTCGATCTTTCGGCACTGGCCGACGTGGGCACACATCTCGTGTGGCGTAAGAACCGCTTCGTCTGGCGCGGAGCCGGGTTCGATGCATTGCCCGTCGAGTTTGATGCGCCGCCGGCGGATGCGGCATTCAACGCTTTGGTGCGCCGGGCGGGCGAGTCGGCCCAAGATGCACTCCGGGTAGAAGTGCCCTTCGACGTGGTGACACCGGACGACGACGAGTTGTGGCAGGCGGATTGCCGCGAGGAGTTGGCCGTGCCCCTGGGCCGCGCGGGCGCCGCGCGATTGCAGTACCTGAAACTGGGGCGCGGCACGTCGCAGCATGTGCTCGTCTCGGGAAAGACTGGCTCGGGCAAGTCGACTCTGTGGCACGCTCTGATCACCAACATCGCTTTGTACTATCCGCCCGACGAAGTGCAGTTGTATTTGATCGACTTCAAGAAGGGTGTCGAATTCAAGGCCTACGCGTCGCGGCGGCTGCCGCACGCGCGGGTGGTCGCTATCGAGAGCGAACGCGAATTCGGGCTGAGCGTGCTGGAGCGGCTCGACGCGGAACTGAAACAGCGCGGTGATCGCTTTCGCGAGGCAGGCGTGCAAGACATCAAGGCTTTTCGCGCGGCACATCCCGATGAACCGCTACCGCGGCTGTTGTTGATCGTCGATGAGTTTCAAGAGCTGTTCACCGAGGACGACCGTGTGGCGCAGGATGCGGCGCTGTTGCTCGATCGGCTTGTGCGTCAAGGACGGGCCTTCGGTATGCATGTGCTGTTGGGATCGCAGACTCTGGCCGGCGCCTATTCCTTGGCGCGAAGTACTATCGGCCAAATGGCCGTACGTGTGGCCCTGCAGTGCAGCGAAGCCGACGCGCATTTGATACTCAGCGAAGACAATACGGCTGCCCGGCTGCTGCGGCGGCCCGGCGAGGCGATCTACAACGATGCCAATGGGCTGTTCGAGGGCAATCATCCGTTTCAGGTCGTGTGGCTTTCGGATGATCGCCGCGACGCCTACCTCGACAAAGTCGCGCAACTGGCCGCAACTCGCGACGGCCGCTACGGTGCCCCGATCGTCTTCGAGGGCAATGTGCCGGCCGATCCGCGTGACAATCAGCGGCTGGAGGCCCTGCTTGCGAATGGGAGCACGGCAACCACTGCCTCGCCACCGAAAGCTTGGCTGGGCGCGGCCGTGGCGATCAAAGAACCGACCCGTGTTGAGTTCGCGCGGCAATCGGGCAGCAACCTGCTCTTGGTCGGCGCGCAGCCGCAGGCGGCACTAGGCGTGTTGTCGACTTCTCTCGTGAGCCTGGCCGCGCAGCGTGAAAATCCGCAGGCCGACGGCCAGATCGACCTGTTCATCTTCGATGGCACACGAGCCGACGATCGTCTCGCCGGGCGTTGGCAACATGTGGCCGATGCCTTGGGCCGCGGCGTCGAAACAGTCGCGCCGCGGCAGGTGCCGGCGGCCATGGGACAACTCACCGCTGAGTTGAATCGTCGCCAGCAGCAGGACGACGATCGCGCGCCGCCGGTGTTTGTCGTCGTTCACGATCTGGCGCGGTTTCGCGCGCTGCGGCGTGAAGAAGACGATTTCGGATTCGGCGCGACCGACTCCAGTGCGCAGCCAAGTCCGGCCAAGCAGTTGGCCGAACTACTGCGCGAAGGTCCGCCACTGGGGATGCACACGCTCGTGTGGTGCGATACCTACACGAACCTGACCCGTTGGATGGATCGTGCGGCGCTGCGCGACTTTGAACTCGTGGTGGCGTTTCAGATGAGCGCCAATGACGCGAGCAGTCTGATCGATTCGCCGACGGCTTCGCGGCTAGGAGTGCATCGCGCGCTATTGGCCGATCACACTCAGGGCAGTCTGGAAAAATTCCGTCCTTACGCCGCGCCCACGGCTGAATGGTTGGCCGATGTCGGCGCGCGTCTTATCGCCCGACGCTCGCGGAGTGAAGTGATCTGATAGCGTGCGCCGACTGTCTGCCTGATGAGAATGTCAGGCGGAAGCGTCGGCCGACTCTTCGTCTTTGGCGCCTTTGACCAGCCGTGTCATGGTGTTGGCGTGCACGCCCAATAGCCGCGCGGCACGGCCCATGTGTCCGCCGGTGGCGTTGAGCGCCTGGCGTACGGCCTCGTTGCGCAAGCGATTGAGATTCAGATGCGGCAATGCGGCCGACTTGCGCCGCTTGCCGGCGCGATTGGGAACAACCGGGGCACAGGCCAACACGTACGACTGCTCGATGACGTGCGCCAACTCGCGAATGTTGCCGGGCCAGGTGTACTCACAAAACTGAGCCAGGGTTTCCGCGTCGGGCTCCCAAACATCCGATCGATACTGGCGGGCGTAAAGGTCGGAGAAGAAGTTAACAAATTCCGGGATATCCTCCACGCGATCCCGCAGGGGTGGAATCACGAATTCCACGATGCTGAGGCGATAGTAGAGATCTTCGCGGAATCGGCCGGCTGCCACTTCTTCTTCGAGGTCGCGGTTGGTGGCTGCGACGACCTGCACATCGACCTGCACGGGATGCGAAGCACCGACGGGCGTCACCTCGTGTTC